>JAGROY010000323.1 GCA_020439995.1 Verrucomicrobiia bacterium | reverse complement strand
GATCGCTACTTGCGTAAACCCTGATAGCACTACCGTTCCTCCTGCTTGGTGGGCTCCTGATCAAAGCCGTCGCCGCCGTTGCCGTTGCCACGATCATCAGATACCTTTTTGGCTTGGACTGGGACGGTGCCGGCCTGATCGGTATAATCACATTCCTGTTTCTCATGTTGCTTGGAGAACGGCTCTCCCCCTCAATTGAAGAGTGGTGTGATCGAAAACGAAAGGGGCACAAAAAAGCGGTCAAGGTTGACCGTAGTGGCGACTGAAAGTCACCACTACATCGATCTACCCGGCCATCAGTTCGGTGGAAGCGACAAGCCTTGGCATTTTGTTGTGTTGACCGGCTACCTTTTTTGCGTCAAACATTTATTCTAAAGTACTGCGCTGGCTTGACACGTTGACTTGCCCATCTGACAATGTGCGATGCCTGAACAAAACGACCTTGGCGGTAGAGAGGTAGAGATCATCGAAGAACTCCACCAACAGTATGCATTGCTGAAGAAGGAGATGTCACAAGTGATCGTTGGTCTGGACGATGTGATTGAGCAACTGATGATGGCACTTATCTGTCGCGGTCACTGCATTCTTGAAGGGGTGCCTGGTCTGGCGAAGACGAAGCTGATTTCGACATTGGCATCGGTGCTGCAACTGAGCTTCAAGCGCATCCAGTTCACGCCAGACTTGATGCCAGCAGACATTACCGGAACGGACGTTCTTGAGGAAGATCACACAACGGGCAAGCGCGTCTTCCGCTTCATTCCCGGCCCGTTGTTCGGCAACATGATCCTGGCGGACGAAATCAACCGGACGCCTCCGAAAACTCAAAGCGCCTTGCTGGAAGCCATGGAGGAACACCAGCTGACGGTAGCCGGCACCACGTATCACCTGCCGGATCCGTTTCTTGTTCTGGCCACCCAGAATCCGATAGAGCAAGAGGGTACGTATCCCCTGCCCGAAGCACAGCTCGACCGCTTCATGTTTAAGATTCTGTTAGGGTATCCGACGGCGGCAGATGAAATCGAGATTGCCCGGCGGGTGACCCGTGCGCAACCGGTCAACATTCAACCCGTGCTCGATGCCGCCAGCGCCCTGGGATTCCAGCAAGTGGTGCGAGGTGTAGTGGTAGGCGATCAGGCCTACGAATTTGCTGCCGATCTGGCCAGGCGCACCCGGCCCAAGGAACCGGGAGCTACGGAGTACGTGATCGACAACATTGCATGGGGTGCCGGCCCACGCGCTACGATTTATCTGATTATGGCGGCCAAAGCGCGGGCCGTGCTCGAAGGGCGGCATCATGTGACGACTGCGGACATCGCCGCATCCGCGCTTCCCGTCCTAAGACACCGGATCATGCCGACCTTTAATGCGGAAGCATCCGGGCTCACGTCTGACGACATCATTACCCACCTTCTAACGGGATCAGGAAAACCGGCAGCCACGCCCCCTGCAATTCCCCGGTAACCTGACAGAACCACCTTGTGTCGCGACGCACCTCACAGACGCCCCTTTATGCAGGGCTAGTCGATCCTGAAGACCAGGCTCCGATGGAAAACCTGGAGCTGGTATCGACCCAGATCGTCGACGGCTACCTTTCGGGCCAGCATCGCTCGCGGTTAAAAGGCGGTTGCACGGAATTCGCCGAACACCGCGCCTACAGCCCGGGCGATGAAGTGCGGCTCCTGGACTGGAAAGTATTCGCCAAGAGCGACCGCTACTACATTAAGCAGTTCGAGGAAGAAACGAATCTGAACACGATCCTGGTGCTGGACGGCAGCGGCTCGATGAACTTCGGCATGAGTACGAAGTCGAAATTCACCTACGCACGGGCCGCCTGCGCCAGCTTCGCCAGATTATTGCTCAGCCAGCGCGACCCCGTGGGACTGGCAGTTTCATCGCTCACTGATTCCCGCTTCGTTCCTTCGCGCTCGTCGCCTGCTCATTTCCAGGCGTTGCTGAACACGCTCAGCGCTGCCGAAGCGGCACACGACACAGTTTTGCCGCGCACATTGGACGAAATGGTGCGCCGCATGAGCCGCCGGGGATTGTTCATGATTTTTTCCGATTGCTTCGTTGATCTCGACGCCTTCCTGAAAACGTTGAAGCTGATTCGCTCGCAGGGACACCAGGTCATCCTCATGCACACGGTGGCACCGGAGGAGTTGAATTTCACCTTCCGCAATGGTTCGCGCTTCCAGTGTATGGAGGTAGAGGGTTACCACGTCGACCTCGATCCCGCGCTCATCCGCGACGAATACCTGGCCAGCATGCAATCGTTCCTCAGCCAATTGAAAAAAGTGTGCCTGCAGTCGGGCTGCGATTACGTCCCCTTGAATACCGGTGATCCGCTGGGAGAGCGCCTTGCGCTGTATCTGCGGGAACGCACGGCAAAAGCGAAAGGAGCCTTCCGCAGGTAAGCGCCTATGGGATTCGCAGCCATCCTCTTTGGCCTTCCGCTGGCCGCACTACCGGTCATCGTCCACCTGCTGGCGCGACGCCGGAAGCAGGTCGTCAACTGGGGCGCCATGCAGTTTCTGATCGCTGCCCGGCAGAAGGCAAAGCGCAACTGGCGACTGCGGGATCTATTGCTCCTCGCGTTGAGAGTGCTGGTACTGGTAGCGCTGATCTTTGCCATCTCCCGTCCATCGGTTCCCATCGCCTGGCTCGGCGGACACGAACCGAGGGATATCATCGTCATCATCGATGAATCAATGTCTACCGCAGCTCTCGACGGAACAGAAACGATCTACGAACGACAGCAGCAGGAATTGGAGAAACTCTTTACCGAATATGACATCGACAGCACGGATCATCTGCGTGTGCTCATCGCCGGAGCGGCTCCAGAGTGGCTATCAGAAATCGCCGTGCAGGCGGACAGCGCAAGCACTAAAGCAATTTTGAAAACGCTAATGGAGCGCAAGCCCTCACTCGCAAGCGCTGATCTTCAGGGAGCCATAGAGACTTCGCTCGCTGCAGCATCGACAAATCCCGGTCTAGCCCGGCATATTTTTGTAGTGACGGATGGGCAGGCCTACGGCTGGAACCCAGACATGAACAGCCGCTGGAGCGCCGCCCAGGACAAACTCAAAGAATATCCAGACGGGAGCGAAATCAGAATCTGGACGCCGACTGATGAAGCAATTGACACCTCGAATCTGGTAGTACAAAAGGTCGAACTGGCCCGGGAAGTGGTCGCTGCCATGGAGCCGGTAATGTTCCGCGCTACTGTCACTAACTTTGGCACCAACGACAGCGGTACTGCGATCCTGCACTGGCTGGTCAATGACCAGGAAATCGGTGTGGTGACCGTGCCCTCCATCGCACCCAATGCCGATTCGACCGTCGGACTGGAGCACAGCTTCCCGACACCGGGATTGTTCCAGGTCACCTGCAGGATGGATGGTGGTGATGTTCTTGAAGTCGATGACCAGGCAACCGCCATCATCGAAGTCGCCACCGGAATCCCGGTTCTGATCGTCGAAGGTGCACCGTCCGAAGATCCACTGGAAACCGACAGCGCTTACCTTCTAGCTGCACTCGGCGGCTTCACTGACGATGACGGCGGAGAGAGCGTCGCGACAGCCTTCAAGCCCACATTGATCAATGCCAGCGCTCTGGACGGCACGGATTTGACCGAATACAAAGTAATCGTATTGGCAAATGTTCCGCCAGTGAGCGGCGAAGTGATCACCCAGCTGACTTCATTCGTTCGCGCCGGAGGAGGACTCTGGATCAGTCTCGGGGATCAAATGAACCCAGACTGGTTCAATTCCACGCTGTTTGCGAAAGGAGCTGGACTGGTGCCAGTCGAAATCTCCCCGGCTGAAGGCAATGCCGACGAACGCAAAGACTTCGAGATGGTATCCCCGCCCACGCAACCTCACCCAGCAACACTTCTACTTGCAGATACCAACAAGCTGGACATCGACCGTGCGCATATCTATCGCCGCTTCCCCTTTGCCGGAGCCATGCCCCGAGACCTCTCGGTGCTGCTGCAACTGGACAACGGCAACCCACTGACGATCGAGCGTCAACTGGGCAATGGCCGTGTCATTGTTCAAACCGTGCCGCTCGGTGCCTCGTGGAGCAACATGCCACTGCTGCTTTCCTATGTGGCCATGGTTCATGAGTGGCTCTGGTATCTGGTCGAACCGAGCATGACCGCACGCAATCTCAAGCCCGGTGCTCCCATCGCATTCGAGATCGATGATCAGATCCCTATTAGCAGCGACGACACACTCTCCCTGCAATTGCCTTCGGGCGAATCGATTGAAATGCAGGCACCTGATCGAAAGGTGCGTTACACGGCAACGCTCAATCCCGGCCTCTATCATTTTGAGATCAAAGGCGGCCCGGAAGTGGCGACTTTCAGCGTCGAAAGAGATCCGGAGGAATCGAATCTGGCACGCTTCGACGAAGCGGACATTGCTAAACTCCACGCTGTCGGCCTGCTCTTTGGCACCGAAAAAGGGAACCAGCCACAGACCAGCGACAACAATGACGGCACCCGCCCTCCAGCGAAAGAACCGATCTGGGAATGGCTACTCGTTGGAGTGATCGTTTTCCTAGTCTCAGAGTCACTCCTGGCACTGTGGATATCGAAAGGCCGCAACCCGAACACCGCCGGGGCAAGCATGTGAATTGAAGACCAGACTCATTGAGGCTGCATGATACCGTGCACAAACAGAAAAAACTACGCCATTGAGGAACGAACCGCAATGCCCGCAATGCCCACACCGCCGCGAAAGGGCCACTATTTGCAAAACTAGGAAGGGATCGCGGCGATCATTGGGTCATTGGGCGCTTTTCATTGCCACCCGTTGTGTGAATCTTATAGAATCAAATCGATGGTATCCTCACCGAAATCTGGAGGCAATGCGAGAACGCCTCGCCACCACCGTTCAAGCTGCTCCAAGGGGCATCGTGGAAAAGGCAGTAAGGTCAGGCAGCACGGCGATTGGTTTAGCGTCCTAACCACATGCGAATGCTGCGGGTCACGAGATCTGCCGCGTCTTGCTGTACAAAATGACCGGCACCGGGAACAGTCACAAGCGTCAGGTCTTTCTTCAGCCAGTCCCATGTGCCATTCAAGGCAGGTGAAAGAAGTGCGGTATCGTCGAGGCCGTGAATCATTAACACCGGGCAGAGGACGTCAGTTACCGGCCCGTCAGGCAATTGATAGGGTTCCCTTGGATAGTTCTTTTTGTAGTAGTTGAGCATGGCTTCGAAGCTTGATCGCTTGAACGCCTCGACGTAGCGAGCCTTTGCTTCCGGATCCTTCACCCAGCCAGCGAGTGCCTCTGCGCTAAGGGCCAGATGGGCGCCTTCCTTTTGAAACTGCCTGGCGTATGCGCTGTTCTTTTGCTGCTCTGGACTCGTCGCCAGTTCACGGGCCAATCCCCTTGGGTGCGGCAAGTTGAGAATGATCAGCTTTTCAGTCATTTCCGGTTTCGTCATGGCAAATTGCCACGCAACCATTCCGCCCCAATCGTGCCCACAGATGATGGCCTTGACTTTCCCCAGCGCCTTAATCACCGCTGCGACATCCTCCACAAGCAACTCAAGGGCGTAGTTGTCGACGCCATCCGGTTTGTCACTCTTATTGTAACCCCGCTGATCGATTGCAACCACCTGGTAGTCCTTGCTCAGATCCGCCATTTGATGCCGCCAAGTATACCAGTAGTCGGGAAATCCATGGATCATTACCACTGGAGGGCCTTTCGGATCGCCCTTCCCCAGCGTCACGTAGTGGATCTTTACTCCAGCGTTCCCGGCATAAGCGTGCGTTACACCTCCGAGTATATCTGGCTCTTCGCCCGCAGAAACGGAAAAGGTTAAGATCGCCGCTATGGCGGCATGAGTTGCAACCGATTTCATCAATCTGTGTATGTTGAAACTATTCCCCGGGCCTGCGGGCTTCCCAGCGGTCACTTGCCAGCTCAGTGCCGTCAGCTGCGAGGCTCCAGGTTCCAGCGAGTGTCCCGTCCTCCTGCTCCTTCGCGGATACCGTAATGATTCCGGCCACACCTTCCGCTTCGAAGGGGACAGTGTACACGACCGTTTTGTCTTCTACCTTGACCGATTTCAATTCGCGCGCAGTTCCGTCACTGGATGCGGAAGAACCTGAGTAGCCATCTTCACTTTTCTTCAAAGTAAGAGTCCCAGTGTACTCACCGCCGTCTGGAACAGCCGCCTTCACCGCCCACTCCCCAGCGTAGCCTTGCTCCACCTCTCGGGTGGCCGACCAGTCGCCGCTTGCGACTTCGTTCCCGTCCACTCCTTTCACGATCCATTTCCCAACCAGCTTGTCCTGCTCTTTCAAGTCCGACTGGATCGCGACGTCCATCGAATTTCCCTGAATCTCCATTTTAAAATCCATGGTCAGGCTCTTGCCATCCGCGCTGACTTTTCCGATCTCAAGTTCCTCACCTTCCGTCGACTGAAAACTTCCCTTGAGCGAATCATTGGGGCCGGTCAGTGCCAGGATGGAACTCAACTCGCTGCCATCAGGAAGAACACTGATCGCTTTCCACTTCCCCGCGTAAGCGACAGTGAATTCTTTCTCAGCGGAAATCGCACCGCTGATGAATTCGGTGCCGTCGGCTCCAGACAGGATCCACTTCCCTGTCAGCTTGTTCTCTTCCTTCTCTTCAACCACCACTTTTACGAGTCCCTTTACGCCATCCATCTCGACATCCACTTCGATGGTCACCTCCTTTCCCTTAACAGTAATGCGATCGAGCTTCCGTTCGTCGCCGCTTTCGCTGTCGACACTGGTGCCGGTGTAATTTTCACCGTCCTTCTCAAGGGTCCAGACGATCTCTCGGTCGTCGCCCGCATCCGACGAGGCGGTGGCTTTCCAAACCCCGGCAAGGTCCACGGCGTTTTCGTGATGGTCGGCAGCCACCGGCGAACACAGTCCGATTGCGGTGGCCAGTGACAGAGAATATCGGATCCAATGAAAGGTCATATCAGTTTGTAGTAAGGATTAAGATGAGGGAGTTGGCTTGCTAGAGTTCGAAATATTCACGCTAGACGACACCGACAGGACTGAAAGTGTTACGCTAAACGACTGAATTGCCCATCATCCAATTCCCCGTGCCCCTGTGACCGGTGCCCCCAGATCTGCTCGACCGGCTTGCTGGCGGTCAAATGAAGCACGAATCACTTTAAATATATGGTTAATATGGTTTTTTGAACAAATTAGGAAAGTGGAGTATAGTGCATGTCGATGACTAAGATTACAACCCTTTCGACTCAAAGCATTTATTACCAATTCATGAGTACCAAAAATCAATCAATCAATCATGTCCCGACCTTCTGATTCATAGAGCAATTATAAGCGGGATGGCAGCTCTGATTTATAATAATTATCAAACATTGGTATTATTTTTGACAATTTCTATCAATTGGGCGATTTTTATGAAAATTACACCAGCTTATATAGATGGTAAATACGTTAGTTCATGAATCAGTAGAATCGGCTCCCGATAGCGGGTTGAAGAGCCAGATTCTGCGCTCAGCAATCGAACACGCCACGAGAACCCCCAACGCAATTGCGTTTAGAGACCTGGGCGACGGAGACGGCGAGCGTGCGGTTGTTTCGTTTGGGGAACTCGTGAACAACGCTGCTACATTCGGGAATCAGTTGATCGATGCCCGGAAATCGCTGGGCGACGGATCTGCACCCCTGGCGGTGCTGCAGTTTTCTCCCGGGCTGGACTATATCACTGCTCTATTTGGGTGCTGGTGGGCAGGAGTCACAGCTGTGCCTGCCTACCTGCCCCGCTCAAACCGCCATTCGGAACGCCTGGCGGCAATCCTTGACGACTGTCGGCCGAATTTTGTAATAGCGGCATCTGGACAGATCGACCGTGTCGGAGAAATCAGCCGTGTGGCAGCGCCTGCGGCGGAGGTGATCCAGTTCAGTGTTCCAGCTTCCCGGCATGATCTTCCGAGAGAACTACCGGAATACGGTAATGACGCGGCAAACAGTATCGCGCTGATTCAGTATACGTCGGGCTCAACCGGTTCGCCCAAAGGCGTCCTCGTCACTCACGCGAATCTGAAACACAACGTGGAAGCCATTGTCGCCGGCCTCCCTAACAAACCCACAGTGGCCGTCAGCTGGCTGCCGCCCTATCATGACATGGGGTTGATCAGTAAGATTCTTCTGCCTGTTCACACCGGGATTGAAGCCGTCCTGATGTCGCCGTTCGGGTTCATGCAACGCCCTTTCCGCTGGTTGAAGGCGATCAGCGACCACCGCGGCTCATTCAGCGGGGCCCCTGACTCTGCCTATGACCTCTGCTGCCGACGCATCACAGACGAGGAAAAACGGCAGCTCGACCTCTCTTCCTGGGAAGTGGCCTTCAATGGTTCCGAGCCAGTGCGCAGCAACACGCTAAACCTGTTCCGCGAGAATTTCGAGCCGTATGGCTTTCGCCCACGCTCCGCCTGGCCGGTCTATGGACTGGCGGAGGCAACCCTTTGCGTGACTCAACCAGCAGCGCCCGGGCTGCCACGGACAGTTGCGAGAAAAAGGGACGGACGCATGTTCGTCAGCTGTGGAAAACCACTAGCTGGTATGAACGTCAAAATCGTTCAGCGGAATTCAAAGTCGCCAGTCGAGGCAGGCGAACGTGAAGAGGGTGAAATCTGGGTATCAGGACCGAGCGTGACCGAAGGTTACTACCAACAGCAACAAACAACGGATCAACTGTTCCACAGGTCCCTGCGAGGAAACGGCAAATCCTATCTACGCACGGGGGACTTGGGGTTCTTGTCCAAAGGAGAACTCTTTGTCACCGGTCGAGAAAAGAACGTCCTGATCTTCAACGGGCAGAACTTCCACCCTGAAGATATCGAGCGTGTGGCAGAACAGAGCCATCCCGCGCTTCACGTGGGCGGCATTGCGGCGTTCGCCTGCGAAGACGCTTACGGACGGGAGCAGCTTGCACTTGCCCTGGAAGTTCCACATCGGGAGACTCAAGACTACGAGGGCATCGCCAGAGCGGCCCGGGAAGCGGTCGGCGCACAGTTTGACCTGCGGGCGGCAGCGGTGATCTGCGTTCGCGACTGGCGACTGCCCCGCACAACCAGCGGCAAAATCCAACGAGGCACATGCGCGAAATTACTCCAAAACGGTTGGCAGGGCGCTCTCTACACGGATGATCAACGAGTCTCGCAGACGGGGGGCAATTCCCGCCAGCCAGCTCCGCCCGAGCTGCTCAGAACCGTCTGCGCGTCCATGGCTGAGGTGTTCAGTTTGGCGACGATCGAGCCGGATGCGGATTTCTTTGATCTCGGCGGCCACTCGCTCACTGCCACGCGCGTGGCCTCACGACTCAGTGCAGCTCTCAATCTAACGATACCGATTCGCCTGATTTTTGAAGCTCCCACCGCCAATGATTTGGCAGCGTCGATCGCGCGGGAATATGAGTCGCTCCAGCAGGAGGGGAACGACACCGCGACCACCGCGAGTGACATTTCCGTCTTGACGCCGTCTCAGCGCCGCATGTGGTTTTTACACATCACCGATCCGGCAAGCTCCGCCTACAATGTGGGTGGCGCTCTAGGTGTGCGCGGTGAATTTAGTGCCACTACCGCAGTTGCCGCATTCCGCATGTGCCTGGAAGCACATCCCATTCTGCGAGCGACGTACGACACAGCAAACGGTCTTCCCATTCAGCGAATCGGTTCGGCCGACGACATCGATCTCGGAGGAATCATTCGTGACTACCGGGGAGCCGACGATGCGGAGGCCCGAATCAATGCGGAGGCGACAAACCTGACAAAGCTGCCATTCGATCTTTCGAACGGCCCGCTCTACCGCTTCCGGGTATTCCAGCTAGCCGATGATTCCCATGTTCTCGCCGTCAGCTTCCACCACATCGTGATCGATGGCTGGGCGGTTGGAATTTTGATCCGCGACTTGTTTAAGAATTACGCCCTCCTGACTGAAGGGGGCTACTTTGATGCTGTTCCAGTCGTTGAATGCCTGCCACCTATCCAGCCCACCTCACCAGCAAAGCTTAGCGTGCAACTGGCTCACTGGACGTCCACTCTGAAGGGCGCACAGGATTCTCTCGACCTGCCTGTCGACTACACCACACCCCGGACAGGAGTCACCGATGGATCGCTGTATAAGATTCAGCTTTCCAGGGAACTGCTGAACGAATTGCAGGAACTTGCAAAGGCTCATCGATCGACGCTTTTCATGGTGATGCTAGCGGGCTTTCAAGTGTTGCTGGCCCGCTACACGCGTCAACGCGACTTCCTCATCGGAGTTCCCGTAGCGAATCGTAATCAGCAGGAGACCGAGAACGTGATTGCTTCGATGGTCAACACGCTGCCTTACCGGGCAGAGATGAATGACGATCCAACCTTGCCGGAACTTCTGGAGCGCGTTCGCAACGCCGTGCTCGACATGCAGGACAATCAGGACGCACCGCTGGAGGACATCCTCGATGCCATGGACCGAACGAACTCCACTGGCAGCAGTCCGTTTCGAGTGATGTTCGATTATCAGGAAATCCCTCTTCCAACGGAGGGCTCGCTGACGTTCGACGCACAGCAGTGGGAAACTCACCGTGGCGCTGCTCAATTCGACCTCAGCCTGTTCGTTTCCGACATCAATGGCGAATATTTCGCAGCCCTGGAGTACAGGCCTGCGCTATTTGACGCCTCAACGATTGAGCAAATGGGCGCGCACTTTGTCAGCGTCCTCAAATCATTTGTGCACTCCGATGGCAACGATCAGAAAAACACGGTATTCTCGATGCCCCTGCTTTCCAGGGAAGAGCGGCAGCGTATCCTTACGAGCGGCAATGACACCGCGCTAACATTGCCACCTTGCGAAAACCTGCTCCACGATATTTCGAAGCAAGCAGCAGCGCACCCCGAATCGATCGCAATTTCCGGCACTGACGGAAAAATGACTTTCCTGCAAACCGAGCGCGCATCCAACCGAATCGCCCGCCATCTACAGGAGGAAGGGATCGGGCGTGGCGACAGCGTCGCTGTCTATCTCGAACGCTCTGCTGAAATGGTCACTGTACTGCTGGGCATCCTGAAATCGGGTGCCTGCTATGTACCTTTGGATCCCGAGTATCCGGCAGAACGCATCGCGATGATCCTTGAGGATGCGGCACCCAGTGCCGTCGTCACTCAGTCTAACATTGCTGCAAATATCACTGGGACGCGCACGTTCCTCATTGATGACACCGCATTGCGGAATCAGCTGGCCGCTCGCAGCGACGCGCCAGTTGAGAACACACTTTCACCAGACGACCTTGCCTACATCATCTTCACTTCCGGCTCGACCGGCAGGCCAAAGGGGGTCGAAATCCCTCACCGGGGATTGCACAACTTTCTGCATTCAATGGCCAGAGAACCTGGCCTCACTCAAGGAGACACCTTACTGGCAGTTACGACGGTCTCATTCGACATCTCGGGGCTGGAGATGTTTCTGCCACTGACACGCGGCGCACGCGTTCACATCGCCCGGCGAGACGAAGCCCTCGACGGACATCACTTGATCGATGCGCTGGAATCGCTCGACGTCACTCACTTGCAGGCGACTCCCGCCACCTGGCAGCTACTGCTCACCTGCGGCTGGAAAGGCAAACAGTCCGGTCGCCCGTTGAAAATGCTCTGCGGTGGTGAAGAACTTCCAAAAGAACTCGCTGCACAGCTGATTGCCTGTGGCGGCGAACTCTGGAACCTTTACGGCCCGACTGAAACAACCATCTGGTCGACGGCGCGCATGATCACTTCCGCCGATTCGATTTCCATTGGCAAACCGATCGGCAACACCCAATGCTACGTGCTCGATGAAAATCTCGAGCCTGTCCCGACAGGAGTNNAGTATCAGGTGAACTTTTCATCGGCGGCGATGGCGTGGCGGCAGGCTACCACAAGCGACCAGATCTGACCGCTGAGCGATTCGTATTGGATCCATTCGCTAACAACGGGACACGCATGTATCGCACTGGCGATCTTGCCCGCTATGATTCCAGCGGCGAATTGCAGTACCTTGGTCGGCTCGATCACCAGGTGAAAATCCGCGGCCATCGCATTGAGCTTGGTGAGATCGCCACAGCGCTGGACAGTCACTCAAGCGTGCGTCGTTCCGTGGTCACCGCTACTGAGCTACCCGGCCTTGGAAAATCACTGGTGGCGTACTGCGAGCCTGCAGATTCTAACATTTCCACCAAAGCACTCCTGGATCACGTCCGTAAAGTGCTCCCCGCATACATGGTTCCAGCAGCCGTGGTCATCATGGATGCGCTGCCGCAGACCCCTAACGGCAAGATCGACCGCAAGCAACTCCCCACGCCCCGGACATCCACCTCCACCGACTACGAAGCCCCGAAAAACGAGCTTGAGCGGCGCATGGCTGAAATTTGGGCAGATCTCTTGAAAGTGCCGAAAGTGGGCACCAGCGATGATTTTTTTGCCCTCGGCGGGCACTCGCTTCTCGCGGCGCAAGCCTTCATTCGCATGAAAGAGGAGCTGGGCATTGACCTGCCGTTGAATGTATTGTTCAACCGGGCCACCATCTCAGCTCTTGCCGAACGATGGGAGCAGGGCCGGGCAGAACAAATCGACCTGCCGCAAGGTGTCGAGCGACTTCATGAGCCGGATGCGGAGGCGAATGTGCATCCCGTGGCACTGCTGTGGGTGCACCCCCTCGGCGGTGGTGGCGGCGGCGGCCTGCTCAGCTATCGCGAGATGGCCAGAGGATTACCGACCGTTCGCTCATTCGGAATTCGCGAAGCGGGAGAAAAGTTTGATACCCTTGATGAGATGGCACAGAGGTACGCGGAGCGCCTCTGTCAGACTGCACCTGAAGGAGCAGTGGCCCTTGCGGGATTCTGTTTTGGAGGAAATCTCGCTCTGGAAGTGGCCCGCCAGATGACAGCAATGGGACGTGAAGTGAAAGATGTGTTCCTGCTGGACGCACAGCCCGGCAATAGCACAGAGCCGCAGAGTGGAAGGCTGCTGGGAGCCATGAAACGATTTGTCAAAGGCAGTGCAGATGACCGGCAGCGACTGGCAATCAGGGTCGCTCGCAAAGCCCGGCACCGCCTCACCAGCCTCATCGTCGGCAGCGAAGTGAACAACTACATCCCGGATCTGGAGGAAATTCTCGATCTCAAAGACTATCCGCAAACCTATCGCGACATAGCACGTCACCACTGGATCCTTCTTCACAAGCATTCACTCAAAGAATACACCGGTGCAGCGATGCTCATGCGATCAACACCGCAACAAGCGGCGGCAACTGCTCCTCAGGCCAGCACCTGGAGCCCATTCATTGCGAATCTGGTTGTCGAGACAATCCCAGGAACCCACGAAGAGTTCCTTCGATCGCAGGACATGATGCATCGCGTCAGCAAACTCATCGGCGACAGACTCACTCCGCAGGAGCGCATGTGAAGCGGATCATCCAATTGATCGCTCCAGAAGCCCGACCGCTGGCGGTATTCGTCGCTCTTCTGGCTGCGGCCGGCGGCCTCCTCAGCGCGGCTCTGGTAGCGACTGGTAATCGTGCGATTCATGCAGTCAGCAACGGGGCGGAATCCACCATGCTGCTTGTCGCTGCATTCTTTGGCGCGGGCCTGGGCAAACTCGTGTGCGGATACTTCTCAGAAGTTCTGCTTACGAAATTTTGCCATCGCACCATTGCTGAGATGCGAACGAACATCGTGCGTCGTGTCTTGGCAGTTCCACTCCGTACCTACGAAAACGTTGGAAGCCCACGGGTTTTTGCCTCTCTCACCGAAGACGTGGCAGCCATCAGCCAGGCGCTGTCGGTTCTGCCCGGGATGGTGATCAACCTGGCCATCACTGTGGGAGCCACGGGGTATCTTCTCTACCTGTCACCCACAGCGTTCAGCATCCTCGCGATCGGCGCTGTCCTGGGACTCGCCCTCTATCGCATTTTCGCCAGAACAGCCGCGCAGCACTGGAGTGCAGCCCGCTCCACTGGCGATTCCCTGCACGAGCACTACCGAACCTTCACAGCAGGTGTGAAAGAGCTGAAACTGCATGCGCGAAAAAGGCGGAACTTCATCGATGACACACTTGGAAAAACCGCCGAACTTCACGCCAGCCAATGTGTCACCGCCACTCGGCGCTACACGTTCGCTCATTCACTGAGCCACGGAATCATTTTCCTCCTGATAGGCGTGCTGCTGTTTGCACTTCCCCGCTACGGCTTGCTGGAAGGCGAATCGCTCTCTGGCTATGTGCTCACCTGCCTGTTTCTGCTGGGGCCGGTCAGCGGTATCATTTACTCGATCCCCGCACTCGTCCGTGCCAGAATCGCTCAGGACAAAATTGCGGAACTCGGCATCCATTTACAATCGGCCGTCGGCGAAACATCCGACACATCTGACGCCGGACTCAAACCAGACTGGCAAGTTCTCCGTCTGAAAAATGCGACGTTCACCTACCGCGGCGAAGGCAGCCGGGAATTTTCCGCCGGGCCCATTCAACTCGAGATCCCGCGCGGCGAATGGTTGTTCATCACCGGTGCCAATGGCAGCGGCAAGACGACGCTGGGAAAAATGCTCGCCGGTCTCTACGAGCCGGACTCGGGGACATTTGCAATGGATCACTGCGCAATCACTGGCAGTAATCGCGACGCTTACCGCCAACATATCTCAGCAGTGTTCTCGGACTTCCACCTGTTCGGTGATCTGTCAGTGAGTCATGTCGGTTTCAATGTCGCATCTGCCCGGGGCTACATCAAGCTGCTCGGTCTGACTGATATTGTCCACCTGACTGACGACGGAAAACTCTCGACGACCACCGCTCTGTCCACGGGGCAGCGCAAACGCCTTGCGCTAATGGCGGCCTACATCGACGACCGTGACATCATGATCTTTGACGAATGGGCCGCTGATCAAGATCCAGAATTCCGTCGTATTTTTTACGAACAGCTGCTTCCAGAGCTGCACGCAAAAGGCAAGACCCTCATCGTCATCACCCACGATGACCGTTACTTCCGCTGCGCTCAGCGCCTCATCAAGATCGCAGACGGTCAACTGACAACCCTGCGCGAGATGGACAACGTGGATGACGATGGAGCTAAACTACTCCATTCATAAACTTCGCGATCGCTTCGACCTCGAATCGAAGTTGCCTATTGTCCACCGACCGCCCGCTCGATGTCATTGAACTAAGGTTCTGCGGGACAAAATCTCAGGCGATGGGCTTATGCGGTGCCGCGTAGATACTCGGCGGGCGATGGTTTCGCGCGTAGACGTGCCAGGGTCGCACGAGCGAGAGCTCTCCTTCAGCCGCCTAGCTGTTCGCTGAGTCGTTGGAGCCATTGCCGTTCTCGTCCACGACGATTGCAGTCAGCCTGCCGATGGCGTCCCACTCGTAGGCAAATTTCCTGCTGCTCAGGGAATCGTCCTGGGTGAGGGTGTTGCCGTTGCCATCGTAACTGAGCCCGTATCCGAGAAGCTGGTGCTGACTATTGGCAGTGTAGCTGAAGTTCGGTTTCATTGCCCTTCCACACTTCTTTCATATGTTTCCCAGAAGTCACATTTTTTGTTCGCTTCATACCAAAACGGTTTGCAATCTTTCTGGTGAGAGAATGTCCCCAAACCCGTGCTGGTTGAGTATTGTCGACCGAGCGTATCGTAGTTCCACGTCACGTTTTGAATTATATTCAGAGAATCATTGATATTCAACGAGATCTGGTCAATTCCGTTGTCTACAAATAATGCCACGTCCCTTAAAAGTGCTTTCAACCACCGCCCGATCCTCGGATCATACCCACGGAACCATGCCAGGTGGTCCCGCTCTGTGGATGGTAGAAGTGGCCGGTGTAGGCCATTTCGCAGCTGGGAGGAATTCTGGCGCAAAGTCTCCCGCTACGGCTTCACGAAGATATCCGGCCCGAAGCCGTCCTGAAACCGCCAGCAGGGAGAAACAACAGCCAGCATAACTATGATAACTCATTCCTTACATTGAATTAAAGTCACACCCCATTGGACAGTTGTTGTATGGAAAGAAAAAGCAACGACTACATGATCTTTAGCCACTCCAAGAATGCAACGAGACCCCACATTAGAAATGGAAAGCCGAAAACTGCTATAAGCCCCAAGCCACTCGATATAGTTTGATTTTCATGGAATACAATTGCGCCTATGAGAGAACAAACTGAAATAGAAAACCCAGTTAGACCGATCTTGTCAATTTTTTTCATGGGTAGGTCATTTCTGAGTAATCGATTAATCGCATTTCCCATCTGGTTGAAAGGGCAAACCGAATGCATCCTCTAGGAGGGCAGCGCGGGGAAGCAATTTCGTCCCAACATATGTGACAGATCCTGAGACTGCCTGCCCCAAACTTACCTCACTACTAAACGTAGCCCCAGCATTAATGCCTCGGGCTAATTCCATCGTTGACGGCCCCAACTCTCCTGCGAGAATCGCCCCCCTTTTGGAAAATACGGCACCTACTTGGTTGAGGCTATGATACATTCCTGCAGGCAGCAAGATCATTGCAGCCTCTCGGTTTATCCCACCGAGGACATTACCAACTTTAAATTGTTTCTTACAAGGATTGTAAACACCCAATAGAGCAAAGGGTTTCAGCTCAATCAGTGGGACAACGTTTAGGCCACCATCTACCCAAGCCGCAAGCCCCTGTCCTGCGGCTTTCGCCAATTCCACAGCAAACGCTCCTAGCTCTCGATCAACGCTTCCGTCTGCATTTATCTTATATAATCCAAGAGAATCGGAAAACAGAGCGGGTCCGTTCGAGACGTATCCATACAGATTCAAGCCCCCAGCTTCCTCGATCGGATCCGCATTCAACCACCGCCCGATCCTCGGATCATACCCACGGAACCATGCCAGGTGTGTGCCGCTCTGCGGGTGGTAGAAGTGGCCGGTGTAGGCCATTTCGCAGTTGAAGGTGTCGCTGCCTGTGAGCGCCCATGTCCGTTCGCCGTAGGGCGTGTAGTCGTAGGCGGCTACTACGGTTTTGCTGGAGTTGGTCACTTCCCGCACCGAGCCGAGGTGGTCGCGGGTGTAGTAGTAACTGGTTTTGTTGCTGACGCTGGTGTGCCGGGTTTCGCCGCCGTCGTAGTAGTTGCATTTGACGCCGGTGTAGCTGCTGGTACCTACACGCTTCTGGGCAATCTCGCCATCGCACTGATCCCTGGTGATCGAAGTTGTAGTAGAATTTCGCTGACTGGCTGTTATCATGCCGCGTTTCGCCGTCGCCATAGTAGTTAGCGGTCACCCCGGTGTAACTGCTGGTGCCGACGCGCTTCTGGCTGATCTCGCCTTCGCACCAGATGTAGTAAGTCTTGTCGCTGCTCGACGGGGTGTCCCAGCCCGAGCCTGACCATTCCTTCTCCACTTTCCGGTAGCGCTCGCCCGCTCCGTTGTAGAAGAATTCGGTTCGCGTGTCCCCGCCAAACATGCGTGAAGCCCTCATGCGGACGAATCTCGCACGAGCAGCACCAATTTGACCAGACATTATTCCGCCTCTCCTATTTTCGCTATTTCGTCACAGCCGAATGCACTCTGGCCAGCGGAGAGAGTGGAAAATGGTTATGAATGTTGAAAATCAACATGTTACATGAGATGAACCGGTGGTCTATTGCAGACAGACAACTGCCACGGCTGTCTGTCTACAAATTATTCCACGTCCCTTAAAATTGCTTCCGACCTTGCGGGAAACCCGATTGTCGGCGCTGGCACTGTTATCGCTCGGATAGGGGTCGACCTGGTAGTCATAGCCATATTCGAAGGGGGAGTTGCCTCCCCCGGTCTGGGTGACTTTGCGCAGGCGATAGCGGGAATCGTAGCTGTCTGTGGCGTTCATTGAATACGTCTGGTTGTAGCGGCCCGGCACGTTGGGTTGCCAAGTCTTCAAGCGTCCCGTATTGTGGTAGGTGAAGCTGTGTTCGGCAATGCTGTTGTTGTTCGTCATGTTCGTGTCGACGTCGTTGAGCAATTCCTGATGTCTACACATTGATCCACGTCCCTTGTTTCTTGTTTCTTGTTTCTTGTTCGCACCGTCCCTTACTTGTGGCGCTCGCTCAGCATCTGGCACAGATAGTCTTGATCAACATGATATAACCTACAGTATGTTTTGATGCTGAGTGTTCGAACGAATCCACATTTAACCAAGCATATATCTTTAAAGAATGTTTCCTCGCCTCCGCAATCAAGAAAGAACTCTCGAAGGGCAGAAACCGTGCACTCATCTGCGGGAGGAATCACTATTTCACATCCACTAGCGAGCTGCTTCACGACGATGGGGAGATCTTCAACATCTTCGCGAAAACGAATATCGACCTCTTCATACTGATCTACTATTCGCTTCACAACAGACATCCCATCTGGCATAGATGCCACGATCTGTGAGAAGCGCTGTGAGAATCTGAAACGGGCCGGGGTACTCATTCTAGGAAGAATCAGGGGCAACTAGCATCACTTGCCATTTTCAATCTTCCGAGTCCTGAGATAGCAGCCGCAACATTACCGCCCCCCTCGAGAACCCCTCCTGCTCGCAATGCCCCTAGAGAAAACGATAGACAATCTGGACAATTCCCAGCAAAACCCAATAGTGCTCTCGGATTCATCACAGGAAGCGGAATTTGAAGATGGAGGCCACGAGCAAAGCGAAAGTTTCTCGCTTGAGTCTGCAAAACGTTTCCCCAGTCGTTCACCATCCGGACGCCGCTACTGCTTCGACCATAAGCGGAGAAATGAATTGGGTATCTCCCCCTAAGATAGACGTTTAGTCCACCAGCTCCAAACGCTCTTGAAGCGTTTAGAAATCCCTTTCCTCCAGCCGCCAAGCCTACGCCGATCGAAGTCCACTCCCCACCTTTGTAAGATCCCGAACAGGGGTCAGCAGTGGAATCCACACCATCCGCACCTCTGATCATTTTGGGAACTCCAAATAACCAATTATCACTGAATCCAAGCGCGAACTGGCGGCCCTGCGATGTTCCCATTAATGGCCCGAGTGCCACTGGCGCCACGTAAGTATCAAATCCAAGAACCCCATCCGCCAGCCACTCCGGCATCCGCCCATCAGGATCATAGCCATTGAACGGGTCGTTGATCATGTAGCCGTAGAGGTTCATGCCGCCGCCCTCTCCCATCGGATCCCGCGACAGCCACCGGCCGGTTCGGGGGTCGTAGGCGCGGAACAGGGCGAGGTGCAGGCCGCTCTGGGGGTGGTAAAAGTGGCCGGTGAAGGCGAATTCGCAGTTGAACGTGTCCGAACCAGTTCCTTTCCAGATGCGATCTCCAAACGGTGTGTAGTCGTAGGCGGCGACCACGGTCTTGCTGCTGTCGGTCACTTCCCGCACTGATCCCTGGTGATCGAAGTTGTAGTAGAATTTCGCTAACTGGCCGTTATCATGCCGCGTTTCGCCGTCGCCATAGTAGTTAGCGGTCACCCCGGTGTAACTGCTGGTGCCGACGCGCTTCTGGCTAATCTCGCCTTCGCACCAGATGTAATAGGTCATTTCGCTGAGCAATGGGGTGTCCCAGTCCGAACCGGCCCACTGCTTTTCCACTTTCCGGTAGCGCTCGCCCGCTCCGTTGTAGAAGAACTCGGTTCGCGTGTCCCCGCTCGCGAACGATCCGTCGCCGTTGTTGTCGACCATGATGACTCTCAATCGATTGATACCGTCCCACTGGTAGGTGTAGCGCTTTCCCGTTGAGGGATCGGTGTGTGCGGTGAGGTTGCCGTTGCCATCGTACTGCATGCCGTGGCCTGTGAGCTGGTTGGCGCTGTTCACCGTATAGGAGTGGGTTGTGGTCCCGACCTTGCGGGAGACCCGATTGTCGGCGCTGGCACTGTTATCGCTCGGATAGGGGTCGACCTGGTAGTCATAGCCGTATTCGAAGGGGGAGTTGCCTCCCCCGGTCTGGGTGACTTTGCGCAGGCGATAGCGGGAATCGTAGCTGTCTGTGGCATTCATTGAATACGTCTGGTTGTAGCGGCCCGGCACGTTGCGTTGCCAGGTCTTCAAGCGTCCCGTACTGTGGTAGGTGAAGCTGTGTTCGGCAATGCTGTTGTTGTTGGTCTTGTTCGAGTCGACGTCGTTGAGCAAATCCTCAAGCCGCAGGCCCTGGCTGGCTGTGCCATACTCGAAGTGCGTGTACTGGTTGTTGCCCTTTCGATAGTAATCCACGAGGTTCGAATGCCCCTGATAGTAAATGAGGGTGTTCCCTAACCCATTCGCCACAAGGTACGGTCTTCCAAATGTGTCGTAGCTGGTAGTTACATCGTTAAGAATGCTCGGATAGCTTGACGGGGGCATGATCTTTCTCCGGTTGGCCCTCCCTGCTTCATCGTAGTAGTAATATACCGAATCGTAGGACCAAGGACCATCAATGTAATAAAGCTGGCCTGCGCCCTTGTTGGAAGTTGGAAGTGCTGATCGAATAGTAGTAATAGTAGTAGTTTTCGTCCACGGCACCCGTATCGGTGGGATCATTGACGGGCTTCAGGTCCCGACGCTGTTTAATTCGGTTGTAATTCGAATCATACCAGATTTTCACATCTCGCATGGCTTCATCGGCATAGTCGATCTGATACAGGTTTCCATCCTTGTAGTAGCGCAAGGTAGCGGTGGCACTTCCTCCTCCCTGATCGGAGGGTAGCGTGACGGAGCTTAGAAGCCCCTTCTGGGTCTCATAGGTATAGGAAGTCGTGTTTCCCGCAGCGTCTACTTTGCTCGTCACTCTGCCAAGGGCATCGCGATGCCAGCGGGTATGGGGGGCACTGGTGGGCACGGCATTACTGTAGGTGGGAGCGGACGAAGCCGGACCGACCTGTTTGGGATCCTGCATCCACTCCAGGTCACCGCAACTGCACCAACCATAACGAGTCAGTCCGCCAGCGGAGTCCTTTACTTCGAACAACTGGCGATTTCCGTTGTAGCGGTATTCAGTCACTTTTCCGTCACGATCGGTGACACTCTGCGGCTCGATGAGTTTGACACCGTTCCGCACATAGCTGATCGCTTCGAAAGTGGCGTCTGGGAAGTCGATTCGCGTCACCCGGGACAGCTTGTCAAAGGTTTGGCTGACCTCGTAGTCGTCCGCACCTTTTGTCGCCGTCGGATGGTAGTATTGATCGAAGGAATAGATTCCACTGGACGTCGACTTTACTTCCGAGAGGGTCTTGAAAGCCCCTGCGTAGTCAGTGGCCTGGACTTTCACCAGGAAGCCGTAGGCGTCATCTTTTCCGGTGCCGGAGGTCCGTGGATCGCTGTCGTAAATCAGGCGCGTTTTTTCCACATAGCTGGAGACGGTTTGCCACGATTCGTACAACTGGTTCTTGGCATTGTAGCTGAAATTCGTAGTGATCCCTCCAGCATCGACCACGCTTTGAGGAAGCGCATAATCGGACAAAGGCCCCGACGGAAAGTAGTTGATCGTATGCAGCAGCTTTAAGGCGCTTCCCTCCTTCTGGTGAACATTGGTGTTACGGCCAAGGGTATCAACCGTAAAGTGTGTTTCCCTGTTCTTGGAATCAATGAATTTTTTAACTTTTCCCTGAGGTGGCTGGTTGAAACGG
>JAGROY010000322.1 GCA_020439995.1 Verrucomicrobiia bacterium | reverse complement strand
CGCTGCCGGGGAAAGTCTGCTCGCGGCAGAAATTTGAGAAAAACTTCACGCCAGTTGACGAACGCCCTGCCTTTCCCGGATTCTTAAAAAGAAAAAAATCACCACTCCCGCGAATCGTGAAAGTCGGGCTAGGCAACGGACGACGAGTTGCCGGGCGTTGAGGACTGACCGCACGATTGGGCAACGCCCATCAGTCGTTGTAAGACCCTGCTGGCTCCTTTCCTTTAGTTGGAATGGAAAGAAAGTTGGTGGCAAAGGAGCACGCGAGAATAGGAGACAGGCGACTATTTCTCCTCACTTCGTGCTGCAAATGGCCGAGTGTGTCGATGAGCCAACGACTTTCGTCGTGGTTCTTCTGATAGGTTTCACGGATCGTGCGCGTCATCCCGCTCATGTCCTTGTAGCTATCTATCTATCGGCTCACAAGATCAACAGTCCCAGGAACATGCCAAACGCCCTGGAACTGCCACTGCCTTCAACTCTCGAATCGGAAACCCCGAAGCCAGTCTGAACCGTATGTCCCCTTATCTCCGACTCAGAGTGGCACGGTAAAACGATCGATTCTGGCTAGGATCGTAAGGAACCCGGAAGGCACGACTGCCTTCCGCTTCCAGGACTTCATTCGAGAGTTCGGCCCACGGCCCGGCGAGATCGGCAGCCTGCTCCAGGGTGAATTCGAATATTGTTGCCGGGGCTGGTGTGACAAAGCTGATCCTGACAGATTCCCCTTCTTCGATAGCCACCCCGGTAATCCGAATCGGAGGAACGCCGACATTGGGCAGTTTCACGACCGCCGGAATCGACTCCGCATGGTTGCCCGCGGCGATCAGGGGGAAGTTGGTGTTGATCGCGTAAATGGAGTCGCCATCGCCGGTGATCGTTGTGGGCACCACGAGGTTCTCGCTCACAAGATTCCACATGAAGATCCCCGACTTAAAATCTTCTGTCAATTGCAGGGTGGCGATCTTGTTGGAGAAGTTCTGGCAGATATACAGCATGTTCCCATCGAGATGGAGGCCGTCGCCGTTGGCAAACGACGTCTCGTCTCCAGTGACATTGACCGGCACCGTGTCGCCGCTGGTGCTGTCCACGTGGAAGAGGACGCCCGTCGCGGTATTGCTCACAATGAGATTCCCGTCGGCGGTCTCGACGAGACCGTTGGCATTGGTTTTCCCCGCTTCGGGATGCATGATGAAACCGTTCATCGGAAGGTCTTCCACCACCAGAGAGGCGGGCAGTTCCCCATCCGCACCGAGCGGGATGCGGTAAAGCACGGGGCTCAAAGAGTCGGTGCTGTAAACGTAATTGTCGGTGACGAGAATGTCATTGTTGGTGCGACCGCCTTCGTAGGTGATGTTGGCAATTTCCTCGCCCGAAGTGGCGTCGTAGACGATGACACCTTGCGTGCCCTCGTCCAAGCCCTTGGCCACCCAGAGGTAATCCGTGCGCGCATCGTAGGAGAGGCCTTTAATCGGCGTTCCCGTGGGCTGGACAAGAAGAGCGCCTTCACCCGTTCGGAAGTTGCCCTTGTAAATGGTTCCTGACTGCGGCGAATACGGTTCGCCAAACCAGGTCGAGAAGGAGAAGGCACCGACGAAGAAGTCGTGATTTCGTCCCAACTCGATTCCCTCGGGCTCAAAGCCAGCGATATTCAACGAAATCAGATCGGGCCAGTCTCCGTAGAGACTTTCAGCATCTAAAGGATTCGACCCGCCTGCGATCTCCGCGCCATCGTTCTGCCCATCGCCATCGGTGTCGACTGTGGTGGGATCGGTGCCGGTATCTTCCGCGCTAACAAAGGTGCCGGAGTTGGTCTCGACGCCGTCGCTGAGACCGTCGCCATCAGAGTCCGGCTTGTTGGCCCGAGTGCCGTTCGCGATTTCGTCGATGGCTTTGACGCCGTCCCTGTCGTAATCGCTGTCGGCATCGGGCACATTCGGATCGAGGCCGTGAAGCAGTTCGACATCGGTTGGGATGCCGTCGGCATCGGGGTCGTCAGGATCAACGGGAGGCGGAGGAGTAAACTTCCACGCTTTGTTGAGAATGCCCGAAGTGTAGGGGTAGGGGCCGGAGCATCCTCCGATGACATAGATGGAGCTGGTCAAGGAAACAGACGAATTGCCCGTGATGTTTATCGGCATATCTCCGTAATCCTCCCAGGCATCTGCCGAAACGTCGTAGCGATAGATCTTTCTTATACCGGATCCACCTTTTGCCGGAACGCCTCCGAAGGCGTAAACACTTCCATTGAGAACGCTGACGGTGGGATTGATCCCGCGGGGTATGCTGGCCTTCCGCGTCCACGTGTCGGTCTCCAGATCGTACATCTCCACTTGGGAGATTGCCGAAGTGCCATCATTGATGCCACCGAACGCATAGATTTTGTCGTCGACGACGGCGGCAAAAAAACCACCCCTGACCGAAAGCATATTGGCCTTCTCCGTCCATGAATCGGCCCTGGGGTCAAACTCGTAGACCGTGGAAACGCCCGAGCTTCCTGGATAGCCTCCCATCACGTAGATCTTTCCGTCAACGGTGCATGCCGTGTGAAGATAGGTGGCGATGGGCATGTCGCGCTTCTTTGTCCAGGTGTCAGTATCCGGATCGTATACTTCGACCGAACGGCTTCGCGCCCCTCGGAGTACATTCGAACCACCCATGGCATAGATCTTACCATCGACGACGCCGACGCCGAACCAGGCTCTGGACGTCGCCATGTCGGCCTTTTTCGTCCAGGTGTCGGAGGCAGGGTCGTAGACTTCGAGTTTTCTGAGCCCCCCATACCCACCCACGACGTAAACCTTCCCATCAATAACGCACGTACAATGGGAGTGTCTGGCGGTGGGCATGTCCGCCAGTTTGGTCCAGGTTCCTTCGCTTTCCTTGGCCGACAATGGGAGTTGCGCGACGAAAAAGCCCACTACTGCTATTATTGCGCCGATGTGTGTTAGTTTCTGCGGTCTGCATGATCGTTTGCTGTTCATAATCCTGAATCGGGTTTGAGGTTCTCGATGACGGCCATCGCCTGGGAGGGCTCCATGTCCTCGGCGTTTGGGCGATTCCCGCTCTTATTCAGCAATGCGATGCGCCTCTCGCTCACCTGCCAGCCCCGGTGAAAAAACTCAGGAAAGGTCCACCCTATTTCCGGTCCGATCCAGACAACGACGGGCCTAAAAACTTCAGCACTTCAAAGGTTCGCTCCCGCAGATGGGAAAGGTGATCGCCGGGAGATTCGACAAAGGTGTAGTCGAGACCGGCCTTGTCGAGAGCCGCTCGCAAGTGGGAAACGTCGTGACCCTCTTTCATGAAAGTGGTGGGGCCCACGCCGGTATCGATCCAGATTTTCGTCTCCCTGAGCTTGTCACCGTCGCGCTCCAGCTTGGAAACGAGATCCTGATCTAGCCAGCGATTCCAGACTCCCTCGACCACCGTCTTGTCGGGGTAACTGACGGGCAAATCGACGCAATAGGGCGGCTTGTCCGGGTTCGGAGAAAGGGCCACCGCCCAGGCGTACATCAGGTTGACATCGACGTTGCCCTTGGATTGAGGCGGCAAAAGGGCCTGCCGTTCCTGGGCGGTGCGCACGATGGTCGGTTCGTCGAGCTTATCGGGATTCTTTAGAAAAAACCTGTCGAGGAAGGTCGGCGTGGCGGCGAAATTGGCTGAAGGACTCAGGGCGGCCAGTGCTCCGAACACTTTGGGATAAGTCATGGCCAGGGAAAAAGCGCCGTTGGCCCCCATGGAATGTCCGACAATGCTGCGGTGTTCTCGCGAGGTGAGCGTGCGGTAGGCGCTGTCGATATGATTCACGATATCACGCGCCACATAGGCAAGATAATCGCCGGTGACGGCGTTGCTGGCAAACATGCTTCCACCGAAGCCACTCGTCGCATCGACCAAAACGAAAATCATTTCCTGGATCTCGCCACTCTCGACGAGCCCCGCCGCCTGCGCTCCGATATTCAACCTCAGGACAGGCACCGATTTGAACGAACTGTGATCGCCGGTGAATCCGTGGAGCGCGTAAACGACGGGATAGCGCTTTGTGGGCGAAGTATCATAACTTGACGGCAAGCACACCCACAGCGGCCGGGTCGCCGGATCTCCCAGAAGGTTTCCCTCCAAGGCCGGACTATGGATTTCATCCAAAACGTAGCGCCAAGTGCTTTCCCCGTCGGCCGCAACGCGATTGCGGTCGCTCTTTCCGGCTTCGCGAAAGACCGTTTCGAGCCCGACGTTCTGATAGACCAAGTTATCATAGGTCGATTTCCCGAGCGCGACATCACGCTTGGAATTGAGCCCGCTGAAGTCGTTGCGGATGATGGTGATGTCATGCGAATCATTGGGGGCGGACGGGCCGAAGGTCTCCGGCTCCGTGGAGTCCATGATTTCTATGCCAATGTTAGGATTTCCTGCGAGAACGTTGTCCTCTATCAGGATATTGATCGCCTGACCGAGGTAGGGTTGGTAGAAAAAGCCGACGGTGACTCCAGCGCTGGCAGAGCCCAACGTCATGCAGGCAGAAGAACGCGCGTCGGCGATGAAATCTTGCACAACCATCGGATAGACGTCGAGGTGCTCCGCTTCGATCGTGATGGTGTTCCCGGTGATAAGCTTGGCTTCTGGGCTGTCGCTGGTCAGGTTGATGCCATGGCTTTTCGACCAGATCGTGTTTCCGAGCAGCTCCACTTTTCCCCGATGATTCGGAATCACAATGCCCAGGCCTTGGCAGTGAATGTTATTGTTTTGAACGACGATTTGCGCGACATTGCTGCGCGTTTCCAGACCATTGGCAATCCTGTTTGGAACCGCGTTGGTGATATCGCAATCGGAGATGGCGATCTTCGCGTAGCGGGCCCCCGCATCAACAAGAATGACGTCCACGTCCGGCGGGGTTCCTTCAGCGGTATTGCCCGCGTTGACTACCATTAACTGGCAATGGTCGATCAACACCTCGTCCAGGCGTTCACCTTTGGCTTTCAGACCGATGGCATACTGAAACTCAAGTACGGAACGCATCGTCACGCGGCATTCCTTGATTGTGAATGTTCCCGAGCGATGGCTCACGCACTGAGCTTCCGAATCGATCTCCAGCCCCTCAAGCAGGGTCGGATGGTCGCTGCCCGTTTCGATGCTCACGACCAAGGGCACGCCAACGCCTTTGAGAATCGTCGGCGACTCACCCGTTCCGCGAATCGTGAGAGGTTTTCGGAGAACAACAGTCTTCGAGACTTCGTGCGTGCCGGGGGCCAATAGAATTTCATCACCAGGCGCCGCCGCGTCGATTGCCGCCTGGATGTCTGCTCCAATTCTGAGTGAATGCTTCACGGGAACGTGGTCGGCGAGTTCAAAAATCTCAGCGGCTGGGGTTTCCGGCTCCTGACCCTGATCTCCGCCGCTGTCGGGCACCTCCCAGTTCCATAGTTTCACCGAATGATCGATGCTCGCGGAGGCCAGCAGATTACCATTCGAGGACTGCAGATTCCACACCTGGCCGTGGTGCCCCTCCAACCGGCCAAGCCGTGAGAAATTTTCCGCGTCCCAGAGGAAAATGGCGCGCTCGCTGCCGCTGGTGACCAGGAATTTACCATCGGGAGAAAGGGCGATCCCGAGCACGACATTGTCCTGCGCCTGGAAACTGGCGATCAGCTTTTGACTGGCAAGATCCCACACTTGCACCCGGCCACCTCGCCCCCCGGCCATCACGCGCTTGCCGTCGGTGAACAGAGTCGATGGCCCGTCCAACCCTTCCAACCGGCCCACGACGGCACCGGATGCCATGTCCAAAACGTCGAGCGACGTGGCGAAGCGCGAGCGGGAGAGGATCAGGTGGCGACCGTCGGGGGTGAAACGAAGCAGGCAGAACGGGGACGCGTCCGTTTGTAAGACACCCTCGCCCAGCGGTCGACTGCTCCAGTCGGCGGTGTTCCAAAGACGCAAACCGCTTCCGGTGTTGGCAACCAGGGATGCGGAGTCTGGAGTGAAGGCCAAGGGCGCACAGACGTTTTCCTCCACCAGCCGCCGCTCGCCCGTGTCGGCGTCCCAGACCATGAGCGTCCCTTGCTGATCCGAAGCGAGCAAGCGCCCATCCGGCGAGAGCGCGACGCAGCCATCCTGCGCACCGTAGGATAGCATGCCGCCGCCAAACTCGGCGAGCAGCCTGCTTTGACCATCTTCTTTGGGCTTGGCAATGGCATACAAACGCACCCGCCCGCTCATCGTCTGAGAAGCTAGACGGCTTCCGTCCCTGGAAAAGGAGAGGCTGCGCACCGCGATTTTGTGACCAAGCGTCTCCAGCTCGCCACCTCGAAGGATTCTGTTCAGGTGCCCCCAGTAATAGCCGTGAAGTTCCGTGTCGTCCTGGTAGCGATCGAGAAGCGTCCGCGCCTCGGTGAGCCGATTCTCCTTCAGCAAGGTCATGGCCGTCCGCAGATCGGTTCCAAATGAGACGAGCCGCTGCCGACGGGCATCCTCCACCGTCTGTTTGCGCAGGGCCGTCTCGCGGGCACTGGCATCTTCCGCGTCCCGCTTGGCCGCCGTGGCCACCCAGGCCATCCACAGACTCACGCAGATGCCTAACAAAAGTGACGCCGCCACCATCGCCGCCGCGTTATATAGAACACGGTGGCGTCGCCACGCCTTCTGCAACTGATAGAGCAATGTCGGCGGGCGCGCTTCCACCGTCTCGTCGTTTAAATGCCGCGTCACATCCGCCGCCAAATCGTTAGGCGTCGCATAACGCCGTTCGCGATCCTTGTCGATTGCCTTGAGCACAATCCAGTCGAGATCGCCCTTAAAAGCGTTCACTAGCGCGGCAGGTTCCGCCCGACGCTTGGAACACACGCTCTCCCGCGTCACCTCCGGCCGACTCATCCAGGTGGATGGCCGCAGCGGCTCCTCTTCCTTGATGATCTTCTGTAATTCCGCGTAACTCGCCGAGCGCAGGCGTTCTTCTGGAAACGGCGTGGTGCCGGTCATGAGTTCGTAAAGGAGAATGCCTAACGCATACACATCCGTGCGCGTATCCACGTCATGAATGCTCATTTCCGCCTGCTCCGGACTCATGTAAGAGGGCGTCCCAACCATCTGCGTGAACCGGGTGAAAAACGTCTTGTCCGTGAGGCGCTGATGCGTCGCCTTGGCCACGCCGAAGTCGATCACCATCGGATGCGCATCGCCTCCGATCTGGGTCACGAGAATATTCGTCGGCTTAACATCGCGATGAATCACACCCTTCTGATGCGCGTGCTGAATGGCCTGACAAACCGGCAGAAAGAGCTTCAGCCGCTCGCGAATCGACAGCCGGTTGTCGTCGCAATACTTCGTGATGGCGATGCCGCGCACCAGCTCCATAACGAAATAGGGACGCCCCGATTGAGTCACTCCAGCGTCGAGCAATTTGGCAATGTGAGGATTCTCCATCATCGCCAGCGCCTGGCGTTCCGCCTCGAAACGCGCCACCACTTGCTTGGTGTCCATCCCGAGCTTGATGATCTTCAGCGCCACCTTTCGGCGCACGGGCGCCTCCTGTTCCGCCATGTAGACAACGCCCATGCCGCCCTCACCGATTTTCTCCAACAAGCGATAGTCGCCAATCCGCGAGCCTTCCATGTCGGTTTCGCTCGGCGACGACTCGTTGCGCCACTTTGGATTGGCGGAAAAAAAAGCCTCGTCCGCGACCTCTCGATGCGCCTTCAAAAGCTCGCGGACTTGCGCGACCAAGTCCGGCTTCTCGACGGCCGCTTCTTGAAGAAACGCCTCGCGATCAGGCTCGGAATCAAACTCCAAAGCCGCTGTGAAAAGCTCGCGCGCATTGGTGATCGAATCAGGCATATCGGTAAGAATAACGTCGGATTTATCGGGTAAACATGTTCAATGCGAGGTTCCGCCGTTTCACCTGCCAGCGGATCGGCAAGAAATTTCAAATGGGCGGTGGATCTTGCGGTTCCGCACTCCTTTCGGCGGCCCCGCTCAGCTCCTTGTATAGCCAAGCCCTGGCAAAGGCCCAAAGTCGATAAGCGCTCCTTTCAGAAATCTCCATCGCCGAGGCGATCTCCGTCATTTCCAGCCCGACAAAGAAACGCAGCTTGATAAGCTTCACGGCCTCCGGGTCTTCGGATTCCAGTTTCTCGATCGCCGCGTCCATTTCGAGCAACGCGTCGGGACACACCGTCTCCGCGACATCGATATCGTCCAGGGCGACTCTCGCCAATCCCCCCGCCGTGTCTCACGCGCTGCCTTTTTCGCGCTCGGTCGATGAGAATCCGCCGCATCGCCTCGGCGGCTGCCGCGAAGAAATGCCCCCGGTTTCCCCAAGATTGGGTGTGGGCCTCCGGGCCTAACAAGCGAATCCAGGCTTCGTGAACGAGCGCCGTGGCCTGCAAGGTCTGCCCTGGAGCCTCCTGCGCCATCCGCGCCGCCGCCAGCTTACGAAGTTCGTCATAAACGAGTGGCAAAAGATCCTCCGACGCCGCAGGATCTGCACCGCAGGCGTTCAGTATGCGTGTGGCATCATTCATGGCAATCTTCCCTTGATCGACAACGATCTCGCTAGAAACTATCGATCTCAGCAAAACACAGCAAGACCGAATAGAAAGAACCGGGACAGTCTGACAATCGATGCACAAACTCCGGTAATTCCGCGGCCAATCTGGAGTGATGATCAAGTCCGGACGGCGAATTGCCGTTCGTGAACTGTTCACCGTTGAGTCAAAGCCGTGTTCTTTGGCTCGACCAGCTTCGCGCGGTGGCCATCCTGTTCATGGTCGTCGATCACACGCTGTTGTTCCTCGCGCCTGGCTAGATGGCGGCGAGCCTTGTCAGGGCAACACTGCCACGATGCGCGGAACCGCTCTTCGTGTTCGTCTTCGCCACGCTCCGTCGTCGTGGGAATGGCAGGATAAAGCCGCGCTGGAGCCTGGCACTGACGCTCGGTGCGGCGGCAGTCTGGCTGTTTCTCAAGCTTCCGAAACCGCTGGGACAGGCCGTCTGGGGAGCCTCGGGCCGCTTGCGTTCCTTCTGGCAGTGACGCCAGCACGGTATTACGATGCTTCGAAGCATCGTAATCGCCCGGGTCGTCATGAGATTGCGAGCAATGGAGTTTTCGCTAGAGGACCATCGCCGCGATTTTGGAAGGCTGTGATGACGAGGCCGAGATTCTGCATTGGCTCGAACGACGGAAGCATGAACTGATGGCGCGCATTCGGGACGACAAAGACATCGTCCGTTCACTCGACGAAATCATCGTTCGGGAGAGAGAGGCAGGCGCGTTGCTAGATCAGCCGTCCTTCGCAATCGAGTGCAAGCAGCTTCTCCCGATCCACGTAGGAGTCCGGCCGATGACCGGCAAATACAGCGACTGTGGCAAAGGATTTGCGCGTCTAGCAAAGACGATGGGCAGAAACATTGGAGGCAAGCCTTTGTGCCTCTATCATGATGGCGAATGCCGCGAAGAGGATGCCAGGTTCGACGTCTGTT
>JAGROY010000321.1 GCA_020439995.1 Verrucomicrobiia bacterium | reverse complement strand
AACACGTCCTTGCTGTCGAAGATCACTTTCAAGTCATCAGTGTCCTTGATGCCAGCGATCATGCCGGCGAGTTCCGGGCTCTGCTTGCTTTCGTCTTCCGAGTCGTATTCCGAAGTCGTGCCGAACATGCTCATGCTCATTGCAATCTTGGTGGCTTTGAACCGGATCGCTTTGCCACCGTCTTTCCCTTCCGCCTCGACCTTTGCTTCAAATGTGAGCCCAACATGGATGGGATTCTCGACCGCCTGATCGCCCGCGCCGATGGAAATCGTGACATCCTGGCTGTGCTCGCACGTGTAGGTGTGGCCAATTTTCCAAGTGGGCCCAATCTTGACCGCGTCCTCGGCCGTAGCACTTTTCGATAAAAGGGCAGATAGCGTGACTGCGGCGATCAACGGGAGGGAATGAGCTGGTTTCATGAATTTGGAGAATTGGTGGTTGTGTCCTGAATAGACGGATCGTAAATGCAAACCATAGAAAGTGCTCGTAAAAAAGCGGGCTCCCTCGAAAACCGATACGATGTCTACACCAGTCAAAGGAACTTTTACCAACGCCCTGCTTTCAGCGTCAGAGCTGGTCTTGTCATACGGCGACCACAGGGTGCTGGACGGCGCCACTCTGGCGGTCTACGACAACGACAAAATCGGGATCGTTGGCCGCAATGGCTGTGGAAAATCTACTTTTCTGAAAATTACTGCCGGTGAAGAGCATGCTGACGCTGGCGACGTGTCCCAGCGGAATGGCATCGTTACCGGATACCTGTCACAGGATTTTACTCTGCGGGAGAATGCCACAGTGGTGGAAAACGTCCGCGACGGAGCCGCACATGTGGTGGACTTGATTGAGCGCTATGAAGCTGCTGCAGCCGATGCCTCTGACGCATCCGGGCATCTGCTGGATCAAATCGAGGCGTGTGACGGGTGGAGTCTTGATTCCCGGCTGGAGGCGCTCATGCGCGAGCTTTCGGCACCAGATCCGGAACGCAATGTCAGGGAGTTGTCCGGCGGAGAAAAGCGGCGTGTCGCGCTGTGCCGGGCACTCGCAGGCAATCCTGATCTGCTGATTCTCGACGAGCCGACCAACCACTTGGATGCCGAGTCGATCGACTGGCTCGAGGCGTTCCTCCAACAATTCCGAGGAGCGTGTTTGTTCGTGACGCACGACCGCTACTTCCTCGACCGCATTGCCACGCGCGTGGCCGAGTTGGATGGCGGTCGCTTCTATTCGCATGAGGGCAACTACAGTGACTATCTTCTGGCAAAGTCTGAGCGGCAGGAGGCCGAAATGGCAAAGGACAACCGCCGCCGTCGCTTCCTGCGCCTGGAACTCGAATGGGTGAGGGCGGGGGTGAAGGCTCGCACCACAAAGGCACGCAGTCGACTCGACAACTACGCAGCCATCGCCGCAGAGACAGGGCCGACTGAGGAACTTGACATGGAGTTGATCCTGCCAACGCCTCCCGCGCTCGGAAACATTGTGGTGAACGCGGAGGAGATCAGCGCATGCGTGCCAGGAACGCAGCGGTGGCTGTTCGCAGGGCTCAATCTCGCCTTTGAAGCGGGCACCTGCACCGGCGTCATTGGTCGCAACGGTCTTGGAAAGACGACGTTGCTCAGGATATTGTTAGGGGGACAGGAGCCTCTGTCGGGCAGCGTGCGGATTGGGAAGAAGACGGTGTTCAACTACATCGATCAACACCGGATCGAACTCGACGGCAGCAAGAGTGTGCTGGAAGAAGTGGCGGGCAAAACGGACTTCGTGCAATTCGGCGCGGAGAAGATTTCGGTGCGCGCATACTTGAAACGGTTTCTGTTCACCGATGACAGGATTCATATGCGTATCGATGTGCTGTCTGGAGGCGAGCGAAACCGCGTCATGCTGGCCAAGATTCTCCGCAACGGTGGCAACTTCCTGATTTTGGACGAGCCCACCAATGATCTGGATCTGCAGACGCTGCGTGTGCTGGAGGAGGCGATCCTGGCATTCAGTGGTTGTGTTCTGGTAGTCAGCCACGACCGCTACTTTCTCGATCGTGTCTGCGACCGGATGATCGCGTTTGAAGGGGACGGGGAGGTGTTCGTTTCCGAAGGGAACTACAGCTACTACCACGAGAAGAATCGCGAACGATTAAAGGCCCGAAACCGCTCAGGCAGTGGGAGAATGACCGCTCCAACCAAAGCACAACCCCAGGAAAAGCCAGCAGCAACAGCCAAGTCTGGGCGGAAACTGAAGTGGAAAGAGGAACGCGAACTGGAGCAGATGGAGGCGACGATTCTGGCTCGCGAAGAGGAAGCCGCTGCCCTTGAAGAAACGCTCAATTCTCCCGAATACTATATTGAGAACTCAGAAAAGGCCCCGGAACTCGCCGCAAAGCTGGCGTCAATGCGCGACGAAATTCAGGGCCTCTATGAGCGCTGGGAGGAGCTGGAATTAATCAAGTCTGGCAGCAATCTGAAATGATATTTTTCCAGGCACTATCGCTTCACTAGTTTCGCCGACTCTGAACTGTATGCATATTCTTCAATCGTGTGATCGAGGATTCTTCTGACCGCTTCCTCGATGGCGTCAAGCGGCACAAGAAACCACTCCTGTGGTGCGACCGGAAATCCAAATCTGTCTTTCAGTTCTAGGTCTAGGCGGGCGCCGGCAAAGAACTTGTGCAGGAGTGCTTCCAGTCCGTTTCGATCAATGTTGGCGAGCCTAAAAGTTAAAACCACTTCTACTTTGGCGAGCAGAAAGGTGGTTTCCCTCTCTGCGTTTGAAATGCGCGTCTTCACATCCCCGCTGGTGACTCCGATCTTGTGTAGAAGCGTCCGGTGCTTTGCTACGAACGGATGGTCTGACTCGCTCGTCCCCGAATCCGGTACGGGGATAGGGGTGGCCGTCGGAGTGTCTGCTAGGCGTCGCATCAGGCGGAGAGATTAGAAAAGACCGGGCGAGGCGGCAAGCGGGATGGGATTGGAAAGATGTTGGAGGTGATTCGGGGGCGGGATGGGGAGAAGTTGGAAGGGACTATTGACGCGGAGAATGAATGGACGGCAGAGGAAGGATACCCATTCAAATTCAATTCGACACAGATGAGGAATGGATATCCACAGATGGACACAGATGAAGCTGCTGTCGAGGGGGCACCTCTCCTCGTATGTTGTCCACCTACGCCAGAATCTCCTTTACAACTCGTGATGGTTCGACGCCGGTGAGTTTGAAATCAAGGCCCTGATATTTGTAGGTGAATCGATCGTGCTGGATCCCAAGAAGATGAAGAAGTGTGGCGTGGAAATCATGCACGCTGACCACCTCCTCGACTGCGTTGTAGCCAAGCTCATCGGTCGCACCGTGGCTGATGCCTCCCTTGATGCCGCCGCCCGCCATCCAGATTGAGAATCCCTTGATGTGGTGATCTCGGCCATTGCCCTGGGCCATCGGTGTGCGGCCGAATTCACCGCCCCATACCACCAGCGTATCTTTCAACATGTCGCGCTGTTTGAGGTCGGTGATCAGGGCGTAGGTTGCTTTGTCCACGTAGCCAGCGGTGGTCTTGATCGCATCCTTAATGCCTCCGTGGTGATCCCAACCGCGGTGATAAAGGTGGATGAAGCGGGTGCCGCGCTCGGCAAGTCTCCGCGCCAGCAGGCAATTGCTGGCAAAGGTGCCGTCCCCGGGTTTGGCTCCGTACAGTTCGAGCATGTCCGCAGGTTCATCAGAAAGATCCATCAGCTCCGGGACAGATGCCTGCATCTGAAATGCCATCTCGTACTGGGAGATGCGAGTGGCGATCTCGGGATCGTCAACCATTTCGAACCGTTCCCGATTGAGCGCATTCACCGCATCGACTACGGAGCGCTGATCTTTCCGTGTGACGCCGCCGGGACTGCCAACGTAGAGCACGGGATCACCCTTTGAATGAAAGTGGACTCCCTGAAATTTGCTCGGGAGAAAGCCGCTGTGCCAGTGCCGGGAGGCAATCGGTTGATCCTGACCGCCGCCGGAGGACGTAAGAACAACGAACCCGGGCAGGTCTTCGCTCTCGCTGCCAAGTCCGTACTGCACCCATGATCCCATGCAAGGGCGACCGGAAATCTGGGTGCCCGTGTTCATGAACGTGTGCGCAGGATCGTGGTTGATCTGCATTGTCGTCATCGAGCGAATGATCGCGATGTCGTCAGCGATTTTGCCGATGTTAGGAAGAATCTCGCTGAAATGCTGGCCGGATTGCCCGTAGCGCTTGAAGCCATGCTGAGGCCCCAGGCATTTTAGCTTTTGGCCCTGCAGCTGCGCGATGGGCTGGCCTTTGGTGAACGAATCAGGCATTGGCTGGCCGTCCATGTCAGCCAGCTTCTGCTTGTAGTCGTAAGTTTCCAGATGCGATGGCCCGCCAGCCATGCACAGGAAGATCACTCGCTTTGCCGTTGGCGCGTGGTGCAGCTTGATCGCGCCCTTCGAAACGCCCGCTCCAGTCGGTTGTGAGGAGAGGGCACCATCCGCCATCAACTGGCGTGTCAGAGCGAGAGAGCCAATCCCAAGTGTGGAATTCCGAAGGAAACTGCGGCGGTTGAAGGGACTTGTCATAACGGTGGTTAAGAATCCCGAACGAACCGACAAATTGCAAGTTCTACCGCGTATTTTGGGTGGGCACGGCGTAGGACGGAGTGGCAGTCCGTCCTCTCTTCGTTGCCCGGGCTCCGCTGACGGAATACCATTCCGTTCTACTCAAAGCGCCAGTGTTTCCGCAATTCCCTTACCCCCGCCATTTCACCAGCCTGAACGGAAATCGCAAAATCGTGACGATGAGACTGATCGGGAACAGGAAAAAAGTGATGCCGATGAATTTCCAGTAGCCAGCCGGGACGAAAGGGATTTCCCTTGAAATGGCTCCGGGGAAATTAATCTCAATGGCACCAAGGACGAGCAGGGTGGTGCCGATGAGGTCTGCCACAAAAATCGTGAGCCACAGTGGGCGGAAAAATGTTTCAGCGTGTTTGATTCCGACGAGGCACATGGAGGAGATGAAGGCGATCATCGGGATGGCCATCCATGCAAAGAATTGTCCGGGAGCGAGTGGTTCCAATGTTCCTAGGGTAGGATCGGTTTATCGGGCCTCATTCTATTCTCCGCCAGCAATTGCCCAGTACCACTTAACGAGTTCCTTCCCGTAGAAGAGCCAGAGTGTGGAGCCGAATACGAGGTAGGGACCAAATGGCAAGCGCGCGGCCCATTCTCGTTTACCGAGCACTGCCATTGTGAGCGCGACAACGCTACCAAGGATCGATGCGCTCACGAGCGTAAAGAGCGTCGAACCGGCCCCCAAAAATGCCCCTGACATTGCCATAAATTTGACATCGCCCATTCCCATGGCTTCACGGGGAATGACGACTTGAGTGCAGGAGCCTTCGATGTGCTGGAGTTCCTCCAATGCTGATGTGCTGATCACTTTGGATGAATCCGCTCCGTCCCGCACTTCGAGTCGTGTCTCGAAAAGTATCAGCTCCACGTTGGAGTAATCCTTGTCATCGATCTTTATGTTGTCGCACGTCATGATCAGCTTGTCCGTGGAGCGGTAGAACATGTCGCTCCACGGCTGCTTTTCCCAGCCGGGAGTATCACCACCTTCGGCCGGTTGTTCCTGCTCGGCTGCTGCTGTGGCAGGTTCCTCGTCATTTTCGTAGAAGAGAACAGGCTCACATTCTCCGGTCTCATAGCTGACTTCGTGGATCTTGAAGGCGACTGGCTTGGCGAACACCTCTTTCTTTTTTCCAAAGGCGAGCTTGCCCAGTTCCACTACGATCCAAAGTAACCCGTAGCCGGCCACTGCCCCGAGCAGTGACTGACCGACGCTCCAAACCCGGCTCATTGCCGGTCCCAGCTCTGCGATCTTCGCACTATCGTAAAACATCGCAGGGAAGAGGCCCGCGAAGACGAATGCTGCACACATGCCACCGAGCGTTATCTGGTTGGGGATAATGTAATGGTCGATGTCGATGTAAATCGTCGCAATGAAAAGGCTGAGCATCACCCAGTACGCCACGACCACCGGGAACGGGAACTTCAGCACAGCCAGGAAGAAGACCAGGCCGGTGATGAACTCGACGATGATATAGCGTGGCGATATTTCCGCTTTGCAGTTGGCGCATTTTCCACGCAGCGACAGCCAGCTGATCAGCGGGAGATTGCAGTACCATGGTATCTGATATTTACAGGTCGGGCAGAAGGATCTCCGCGGCTCATTGACCGAAACCCCTAACGGAACTCTGTAAATCACCACATTGAGAAACGAACCGATTGACGCTCCCATGGCGAACGCGATGATCGCGATGCACACGAAGAGCAACGGATAGTTTTGGTATTCGAGAATTGAGAGGGAAAACATGGCAAATAGGTGCCCGCGTCAAACATCACGGCACACTTGCCTGGTTACTCACGGAGTCCTGAATATACGGGCATCCGAGGATCGGTGCAACTGTGGCAGCAGTTGAGAAACGAGATTTCGAATCGGCGTTTCCAGTGTAAGTGATTCAAAGATGAGTTGCGGATATGATCGCGCTGGCGAATGTGATTCCCCATGAATTATCTGGCCATAGACTTGGGCAGCTCGTTTGTCAAAGGTGCTGTCCTCCACTTGGATAGTTGCCGGTACGAGTCTGTTTTGAAGGTGACGACTCCGGAACGTCTGCCTGGCTCTCCGCCCAGTCATTACGAGTTATCCGCTGGCGCATTGTGTAACTCTGTAGCCTCGCTGCTGGATCAGCTTTTGGAAGCTGCACCGGACGCGGAGGGGCTTGTAATGTGCACGCAGATGCACGGGATGGTGCTGGTGGATGACGATGGCGTAGCGCACAGCAATGCCATCACATGGCAGGACCAACGTGGTGCTCCTTATGTTCGATGGTTGCGCGAACGCCTGTCGCCGCCGCTTCTCGCAGATTTGGGCAATGAACTGCGCCCCGGAGTTCCGATCACCACACTGACGTGCCTGAGTGCCGAAGGCCCACTTCCCTCAGGGAAGAGCCTTCACGTCGTCTCGCTTCCGGACTACGTGTTGTCACAGTTTTCCGGTCAGCCAGCAGTGGTCGATCCAACCAATGCCGCCGCTTACGGTTTATTCAATGTTAGGGAGGGTACATGGTCGGATGAGGCTCTCGCCGCAGCAGGGCTCGAACGCTTCACGTTTCCCAGAGTGCTTTCCGCCGACGGGGCTTTGCAGACTTGCTACCAGATTTCCCATCGGGGCAGAGTGCTGAACTGTCCGGCCCCGGTAGGGGATCACCAGTGCGCGTTGTTCGGGAGCTTGATTTGTGAAGGGGAGCTGTCAGTCAACATTTCGACCGGCTCACAGGTCAGTGTCGTGTCGCGCGATTTTGAAGGAGGTAGCGACCTCAGCCACCAGGTGCGACCGTTCTTTGCTGGGCAATTCCTCCACGCGGCGACGCACATTCCGGCGGGGCGTGCGCTGAATGTCCTCATGGGGCTGCTGACTGAGCTGCCCGGACTAGCAGGCACTCCACTGGCTGATCCATGGAGCCTGGTGCAAAAGGCTGTCGACGAAACGCCCCTGACCGATCTGGAGGTTGAGCTATCGTTTTTCGACAATGGCAGGAACTCGCGAGGTGGTACGGTTAGATGCATTCGGGAGAAAAACTTCACTGTGGGGCATCTGTTCCGCGCAGCATTCGCGGGTATGGCCAGCGACTATCACCGTTACGCACTAGGTTTGCCCACGCCTTCCAAGAACTGGAGTCGACTGGTGTTTTCCGGCGGCATCGCAAACAAAGTGCCCTCTTTGAGAAGCATGGTCGAGAATGAATTCGGGCTGCCCAGTCGATTGAGCCCCACGAAAGATGATACAATGTTAGGCTTGCTGATTCTCGCGCTGAGGGCGAGTGGTAAGGCGGCGGGAATAAATGAAGCAAGGAGCGAGGTCGCTACAGCGTTCGATTTGTCTGGGACGGCAGTGAGAGATCAAATCCGTCAATCTTCGAACTGCGACACCAGCTGAGATACCGTGGATTTAGCATCGCCGTAGATCATTCGGCAGTTTGGGCGGAAGAACAATTGGTTCTCCAGACCAGAGAACCCGGTTCCTTTTCCACGCTTAAGAGCGAACACGGTCTGAGCCTCGTGCGCGTTGATAATGGGCATGCCGTAGATCGGGCTGGAGGGATCTTCGCCTGCCGCCGGATTGACGACATCGTTGGCACCGATGACAATGACCACGTCGGTCGCCGGAAGAGTTGGATTGATCTCGTCCATCTCGCAGAGTTGTTCGTAGGGGACGTCGGCCTCTGCGAGGAGCACGTTCATGTGGCCAGGCATGCGTCCGGCCACGGGGTGGATTGCGTAGCGGACTTCGGTGCCATTGCGCTCTAACACAGCGCCCAATTCCTTCACCGCGTGCTGCGCCTGCGCTACTGCCATGCCGTATCCCGGAACGATCACCACGCTGCTGGCAGCTTCGAGGACGTAATAGGCGTCTTCCACGCTGACACCCTTCATTTCACCTTCCACTGCAGTGCCGCTGCCTTTGCCCGCGCTGGCGCCGAAACCTGAGAAGAGAACATTGCCCAGAGTCCGATTCATTCCTTTGCACATGATGACCGTGAGGATCAGTCCACTGGCACCAACGAGGCAGCCCGCGACGATCAGCACATTGTTCAAAATGACGAAACCAGCGGCTGCTGCGGCCAAACCCGAACAACTATTGAGGAACGAAATGACTACGGGCATGTCGCCACCGCCGATCGGAATCACTCCTAACACGCCGAGAACAAGCGACAGCACGATCACTGCAATCATAAGCGTGTTCGCCATCCCGACAGCTGGATTCGCCGCCACTACGACTCCCATGACAACGACGGCGAGCAGGATGAAGGCATTGATCAGGTGCTGACCGCCAAATTGGATCTGACCTCCAGACATCTTACCGGAAAGCTTGAGGTAGGCGATCAGGCTGCCAGTGAAAGTGATGCCGCCGATCAAGATAGTGAGCACGATGACGGCGATCGTAAATTCGATGGGGGGAGCCCCGTCCGCAGCTGTCCCCAGGCGCGAGAATTCCGCCCAGCCGACCAGAAGACTGGCGAGTCCTCCGAATCCGTTGAACAGGGCGACCAGCTCAGGCATTCCGGTCATTTGCACACGCTTTGCCCAGATCGCACCGATCGCCGTGCCGACCACAATTCCTGCAACGATCCAGGTGTAGTCCATGCCCTTGGCCAGTAGTGTCGCCACCACAGCGATGAGCATGCCCAGTGAAGACAGCCGGTTTCCTCGGCGCGCGGTGTCCGCGGAGCCCAGCATCTTGATCCCCAGAATGAAGAGGATCGATGCGACGATATAGCAAATGTTGATGATCTGTTCCATCGCGCGGTGTTATTTGGGCTGGTTGTCTTTCCTGGCTTTGAACATTCCCAGCATCCGGTCGGTGACCATGTATCCGCCGACAACGTTGATCGTGGCCAGTACCAGTGCAGCGAACCCTAGCCAGCCTGCCAGTGAGCCGCTGCTCTGTCCGGCGATGAGAATCGCTCCTACCATGGTGATTCCTGAAATCGCGTTAGATCCAGACATCAGTGGAGTGTGCAACTGTGACGGGACTTTGGCGATAAGTTCAAAGCCCAGAAATGCTGCCAGGACGAAGGTGAAAATGAGAAGAATCAATTCCATAAAACGATCAGTGATTTCAGGCCTTAAAGCGTTCGTGCACCGTTTCGCCACCATGAGTGATGACACAGCTCTTTAGAATTTCGTCACTCAAATCGAACTTCATCTCCTTCGCCTCCGGATCCCAGAAGTGTTCTATGAAGTTTACGATATTGGATGAAAACATGAGGCTTGCGTGTTGCGCCACATCGCACTCGAGCGGTGCCAATCCAACGATGCGGACACCATTTTCAGTGATCACTTCTTCGTGGACGATCGTGCCTTCGACATTGCCCCCACCTTCCGCAGCGAGGTCAACGATCACGCTGCCTCGCGTCATTTTGGCGACGACATCTTTGGTGATCAGAATGGGTGCTTTGCGACCGAACAGTTTTGCTGTCGTGATCACAATGTCCGACTGTGCACAGACCTTTGCCTGCTCGATCCGCTGCTTCTCCAGTTGCTCCGGCGTGAGTTCTTTCGCGTAGCCCTGATCTGTGCCACCAGTTTCGCCGAGATCGATCCTGAGCGCCTTCGCTCCCAGCGATTCGGCCTGCTCCAGCGCTTCGGCACGGGTGTCAAATGCCGTCACCCTGGCACCCAGGCGCTTTGCGGTAGCGATCGCCTGCAGGCCCGCCACTCCGACACCGATGACGAAAACTTTGGCGGGTGAAAGTGTTCCAGCGGGCGTCATCATCATTGGGAAAATCTTTGAGAGCCTCCTACAGGCAACGATGACTGCCGAGTAGCCGGCCAGATTGGCTTGAGAGCTGATCGCGTCCATCTTCTGTGCAAGAGTCGTGCGAGGCATCATCTCCAGGCTCACTGCGGTGACTCCTGCAGCTGCCAGTGAGCCAATCAGCTCTGGCTCGTTGAATGGATCCAGAAAACTCATATGCATCGCGCCCTTTTTCTGCGATCCCACTTCACTCACCGGCGGTTTACGCACTCGGGCCACTAGATCAGCAGAAGCCAGCCCCGCTGAGCGATCTGTGGTGATCTGCGCTCCCGCTGCTTCATAGTCAGAGTCGGCAAAATCTGAATGATTACCGGCATTCGACTCGACAACCACTTTGCACCCCAGTGCACAAAGCTTCTTCGCTGTGTCTGGCACCAGTGCGGCGCGGCGTTCGTGGGGAACGGTTTCTTTCGGAATGAATATCTCCATACTGTCCGGGAATTTGAGCGGCGAAATAGTCCCGTAGTAGTCGCGTATTTAGCGACAATCGTCGAGCATTATCGATGTCTGCGGTAGACAATCAGGGGCAGTGTCGAAGAAAGTGAAGTAGCACTGGCTGCTACGGATGAGGTGCCTTGACTAGAAAGGGAGGGCCACTGGTGAAGGTGACGACGCCACGGATCTCGTCTGGAAGGTCGTTGCCGGCTTCTTTTTGAAGAATGATCTTCAAGTTGCCCGTTGAATCGGTAGTGACACTTGGCTTGGGAGCTCCGATTTTGAAGTGCCCCGACTGGGCCGGGAAAAATCCGGCGGGCTTGCTCGCACCGACGATCTTAGGCAGATTCTTTGCAGGTACCTCGATAGTTACCTTGCCGGCCGATGCTTTCGCCGTTCCCTGAACGGCAATCGGCAGGCCTTCTTGAGCCAACTTTATCTTCGTAGTCCAGCGATTGGGCTTGGGATCGGTGGCCGTGACTTTCAGGTTCAGGCTGAGTTCAGCACGGCCGGGAACGCAGCGATTTGGATCACACGCAAGCCAGGATACTTTGGCTTTGACCGGAACGATGGTTCCGACCGGGACGTTTGGTGCAAGATTCAATTGTGAAAGCAGGAAGACTTCGCCTTCGTGACCATACGTGACAAATCCCGCGATCTCATATTCCTTTGGCGCAGGGAACTGAAGCTCGCCAGCTTTCGCGGAATCGGGCAGTTCCCAAGTTACCTTCACTGGAGTGCCGCTGTCACCTGGATTCTCCCAGTAGACGTGCCAATGATCAGCAGTTTTGAGTCGGACGGCAACGGTCACTGAGTGACCACTCACCAGCCCATCGGCACCTGCAATCAATTCCGCCTCGACCGCACCGCTCCGGACAGGAGCCGCCGTTGCTGTATTAAGCATTGTGCTGCAAAGGGCGCAGAACGATAGAATCAAAAGCCGATGTGTCATGCTTTCAGTCTGGGATGGAGCGGACTTCTGGTCAAGGCCGATAGCGGATGATAGCGGCCGTAGAGAGCAATCAGGCATTCAGGGCCAAGGTATCCGCTACTCCGAGATTGGCGTAAATTTCCATGGTGGCGTCGGATTGATTGAGTGTGTAGAAGTGGATGCCCTTGACGTTGTGATCCAGCAGGTCCGAGCATTGTTCGGTAGCGTAATGGATACCGACTCTGCGGACGGCATCAGGATCGCCCTTTGCCCGGGCCAGAGCCCGCATGAGCTTCGCCGGGTAGCGGGCTCCAGCTGCCAGTTCGGCCATGCGGCGCATTCCTGAGACGGAAGTGATCGGCATCATTCCGGCGATGATCGGGATATTGATGCCAGCCTGCTCGCAGCGGTCGCGGAAGTCAAAGAAGTCGTGGTTGTCGAAGAACAGCTGGGTGCAGATGTAGTCGGCACCTTCGTCGACCTTTGCCTTTAAGTAATCCATTTCCAGCATCCGGTTGGGGGTAGCGGGATGGCCTTCTGGAAAGCCTGCAACACCGATTCCAAACCCGCGGGAGTCAGGGTGTTTACCGGAGCTGTTGTGTTGCTGAATGAATCGAACCAGATCGGAAGCGTGCTGGAAGGCATCGTCTGCCCGGTTGTAGTTGGTAAGATCCTTCGGTGGATCGCCTCCAAGCGCCAGAATGTTACCGACGCCTGCAGCTGCGTAGCGATCAAGAATGTCGGCGATCTCACTTTCTGAATGGCAGACGCATGTCAAGTGGGGCACTGGGGAAAGGCTGGTAGTATCTTTGATCCGAACGACAAGATCGTGGGTGAGTTCACGCGTCGAGCCTCCTGCACCGTATGTGACGCTGACAAAGGATGGCTTATACGGCTCGAGTGCCGCGATGGTGTCGAACAACTTCTCCGCTGCCTCCTGGGTTTTGGGAGGAAAAAACTCGAACGAAAAAGTCGTCCGCTGTGCGCTCAGGATGTCCGAAATATGCATGGTAAGACCGAGTAGAGGACATTGAGGTCCGATAAAAGGGAAAAATATGCTTTTCCTGATAATTCATCACCTCCGCTCGCCGAGATTGGCGATGGACAATACCCGTTGATGGTCATAATACTCAAATATTCAGCCGTGTGCTTGATCTTGTTGCGTCCATCTGGCAACGTCCGCAATCCACCGAAAACATCACATTTATTAAGGCTCACAGATTTCACCTAAAATCAGATGAACGAAGCGACTCAACCGCAATCCGAGTATTCCGCTGCTGCTAAAGCGAAGGAACGCACACGAACGGCTACTGAACGGAGTCAGGAAATGCGCCGCGCAGCTGTTCGTGAACAGGCGCTGCGGGAAAAAATGCGCCGCTTAGAAAGTGTGAATCGCCAAGTCGAGCGCAGTAGTCTGGATTCACTCGCTACGGGAGGCAGCCTGGCGGATCTCTCGGACGCCAACTGGGATGAAATTAAGGAGCAACTCGACAAGCTGCACGCTGAGGCCGAGAGATACGTTCGAGACAATCCGACAAAATCAGTTCTTACCGCTGCGGGCGTCGGCTTCGTATTGGGGCTTCTGATGAAGCGCTGATTCCTACTTATGCTGGTCACATCCGCGATGATGCAGGAATCCGGCGGCCAAGCCCCAGAGGTGCCAGAGGCGGGAGGAAGCCACGGGCTTTTTGTAATGATCAAACGGCAGAAGCAGCAGTGCCCTATTCGCGAATCACTCAATCAAATCGAAAAAGACCGTCAATGGCTGGAATCCAAAACCGAACCGCCGCAGAGCTGAAAGCCGAACTGACAGCCGCTATTGAGCAATCCCGCGCTTTGCTGGGGGAGGCCTCTCGAGGAGTTCAGGAGGGATTTTCACTCGAAGAACCGCCCGATCGGCTGACTGGACGGGAAATTTCTTTCGAAGATGCGGTGGAGGGCGCGAATCCGGTAATAGCTGAGCAGATCGACTTCAGCACCTTCTCTGACGAAGAGTTGGACCTCGTTCTGCGGGAGACTGAACCGGAGGTTGAAGTGCAAGTGTCTATTGTTGAAGAGCTTAAACGCCAGGTTTCCGCGAATCCGATGCTCTGGACAGCCGCTGCGGTGGCGGTTGGCACACTGGGCGCGAAGGCCCTGGTCGGCGATGCGGGAGGCAATTCAAAAAATCCGCGACAAAATGCTTCTCAAAGCATCGAAACCCCTATAACACACGGCTCCCTTATGGGGCTCATTATGAGAAATGGATTCGAAATGATTCAACCAGCTCTGCAAGAAGCTGTCCAGGGATGGTTGCGTCGATTCGTTGAAAAAAACTCGTAAACGGCTAATATGCCGCGCCTCTGCGACGTTGCGATCCTGTAGTTTCGATACATTCTTCAGACGCAGCGCTACATCCCGCCCTCGATTACAATTTAAGACTTAACCTTCAAGATATCCGAATAACATGAGCGACACGGTAAGCACTCTGGAAAGCGTAGATGAGTATTTGAAACTCGGACAGGAGTACGAATGCTCGGACGTCCATCTGGCTGTGAACTCAATGCCCACTTGGCGCCGCAATGGCACCCTGCAGCCCATCTGGGAGAATGGAGAATTACTCACAGCAGCCGACTGCGAACGTCTTGCCAAGGGTTTTCTCGAAGAAAGGGAACTCAACCGCCTGGAGGAGACTGGCGATGTTGACTTCTGTTATTCCCCGGAGTTTGGGCGTTTCCGCTCATCGGTAGTAAAGCAGCGGCTAGGTTATGACATGGCATTCCGGGTGATTAACCCCCATATCCGATCGATGGAGGAACTCGGCATTCCACGCAAGGTCGTTAAGCCGATCACGCAGTACCAGTATGGATTAATCATGGTGACCGGGGCGGTGGGATCAGGAAAATCAACAACGCTCGCAACTCTGATCAACGAGATCAACCATGAGCGGGACGATCACATCATCACTCTGGAAGATCCGATCGAATACGTTTTTGATGCGGCAGCCTGCCACGTGAATCAGCGGGAGGTCTATACTCACACCGACTCCTTTGCGACGGCGCTCAGGGCCACCCTTCGTGAAGATCCCGATATCATCATGGTTGGAGAGATGCGTGACCTGGAAACGATTTCGCTCGCAATCACAGCTGCAGAAACGGGTCACTTGGTGCTTGGAACACTTCATACCGGAAACTCCGCTCGAACGCTTGACCGTATCCTTGATGTGTTCCCCACCGATCAGCGGGAACAGATTCGTATCATGGTGAGTGAGTCGCTGCGCGGTATCATCAGCCAGCAGCTGGTGCCGACGATCGACGGGAACGGCCGTGCGCTTGCGATGGAGATCCTGGTGAACTCGCCCGCTGTTGCCAACTGTATTCGTGAGGGTAAGACCTTCATGCTCCCAGGTATCATGCAGACCGGTAAGGGGATCGGCATGAAGTTGATGGACGATGCTCTCCGTGAACTCTACGACAAAGGCCAAATCGATCAGGAGCAGTGCATCTTCCGCGCGGAGGACCAGGAAGAAATGAAGAAATACTTCAACATTTAATCGCTCCAACCAGTCTCCGCTATCATTCGCCAATTATTCATTTTTCAATCGTTCAACCATCATGTCTGAACCAGCAATCCACCACTACTTCTACACCATGCGCGAAGCGCGTGCTTCCGATTTGCACCTCGCCCAGGGGTCGCCGCCCAAGATGCGCGTCAACGGAGGCATCAAGGCAATCGATGACACCCTCCTCGATGGCCCACGCATGGAGCAGATGCTCAAGGAAGTGTGCGAACCGAGAGCTTGGGCACGGTTTGTCGAAAAAGGTGACCTTGACTTCGCCTATGAGATGGATTCCAGCGCTCGTTTCCGGGTAAACTATCTGAAACAGAGTAAGGGATACGCGGCAGTGTTCCGGTTGATTCCTACGGATCTCATGAGTCTTGAAGAGCTGGGTATTCCTCAAGTGACGAAAAAATTTGGCACCATGCGGAGTGGGCTTGTCCTCTGCACCGGGCCGACGGGGTCGGGCAAATCGACCACACTGGCTGCGCTCATTGACCACATCAACACAAACTACAGCAGGCACATCATTACCATTGAGGAGCCGATCGAGTTTGTGCACAATAACAAGAAGAGCATCATCACCCAGCGTGAGGTGCCTATTCAGACACCTAGTTACGGTGACGGCTTGCGCGCAGCCCTGCGGGAAGATGCCGACATCGTACTGGTGGGCGAGATGCGTGACTTGCGCACCATTTCGCTCGCGTTGACGGCTGCGGAAACTGGTCTGTTGGTCTTTGGTACCCTGCATACTAACAATGCGAGAAAGACGGTTGACCGCTTGGTCGACGTGTTCCCGTCAGATCAGCAGTCTCAAGTTCGCACAATGTTAGCTGCTTCGCTCAGAGGCGTGATCGCCCAGCTGCTGCTGAAAACAGCCGACGGCAAAGGCCGCGTGTGTGTGAATGAGATTTTGTTTTCGACTCCTGCTGTGGCATCAATCATCCGTGAGGGCGCCTCCCAAAAGCTGCAGGACGTCATTGTCGGTGGTAAGGCGCTGGGTATGCAGTTCATGGATGATGACATCTTCGCGAAGATGGATTCGGGTCGCGTAACGCCGATGGAAGCCTACCTGAAGGCCATCGATAAGAAGCGTTTCATCGACTATATTCCGGAAGAACAGAGGGCTCTCGCCATGGGTGAAAAGTAACTCCGTCCGACATTTTTGTTACACCTGGGCGCAGTAGCGATTCGTCGCTACTGCGCCTGTTTGTTTCGCTTTCCAAAAATCGCCGTCCCGACGCGTACGATTGTGGCACCTTCTTCGATCGCGACGGCATAGTCGCCACTCATTCCCATGGAAAGCCCTGGTAATGGTTTGCCCGTACGGGTCGACAGTGTATCCCGCAGCTCCCGGAGGCGCGCGAAGTGAGGGCGGGAGTCTTCGGGATCGGGAGAGAATGCGGGAATCGTCATCAGCCCTTCAATTGAGAGGTGAGGTAGGGTGAGCACCTCATCGATCTCCTCCACGATTGAAGCGGCAGAGAAGCCGAATTTAGCGGAATCAGCGGCAACGTTCACCTGCAGGAAAATGCCTGGGGTTACACCTTCTTCCCCGGCGATTCGACTGATTTGCTGGGCCAGGGGGAGGGAATCGACACTGTGAAGCGTTTCGCAAAGGTGGATGATTTTTCGAATTTTATTTTTCTGCAAGTGGCCAATGAAGTGCCAGTGCAGCGTTTCTGGCAGAGCCGGGACTTTTTCCAGAACCTCCTGAGCGCGGCTTTCGCCAAAGTGAATCTGCCCACTGGTTGCAGCCCTGCGCACCATCTCGACCGGCCACGTTTTCGATACGACGAGCAGGTGAGTGTCCTCAGGTCGGCGTCCGGCTCTCCTTGATGCGGCAGCCATGCTTGCGAGAACTTCGGCTCTGTTCTCGTGAATTTCGTGTTCGCTCGCTTGTTCTTCGATCTGATCCATTGCTTCGATTGGATAGTGGAGTGGGTTTAAAGGGTGCCAAAATACCGGTCTCCTGCATCGCCGAGGCCAGGCACGATGTAGGCTTGGTCGTTGAGGCCTCCGTCAATTGCTGCGGTGAAGATCCTGACGTCCGGATGAATGTGGTTCATCTGCCGGATTCCGTCCGGGCAGCTGACCAGGTTCAGAAAGCGCAGCCGCTGAGCGCCTTGTTTTTTCAGGGATGTTGCGGCATCGACAGCACTGTTTCCAGTTGCCAGCATAGGATCAACGATGATGACATCCGCTTCACGAAGGCCGGGGGGCATCTTGTTGTAATAGGTTTCAGGCTCGAAGGTTGTCTCATTGCGCTGCATGCCGACCATGCCGACCTGTGCTTCCGGTACTACCTCAAGCATGCTGTGCACCATGCCAAGGCCCGCGCGCAGAATCGGCACCAGGACAACAGAGCGCTCCAATTCTGCTCCGGTCGTTGTGGTCAGCGGTGTCTCAACGGGGATTTCGCGAGTGGTGCAGTCCCGCAGCACATCAAAAATCATCAGTTGTGCAATTTGATGAAGATTGGCTCGAAACTCAGCGGTTCCTGTAGCATGGGAACGCAGACGGGTGAGTCGCACCCGGATAAGCGGGTGCTCGATCACGTGAACATTGGGCATTTCCGCTGATGACATCACTCACCATGCAATCGTCTCGGCGGTCCGGTCAATCGCGGGATCTTCGAATTTCGTCGTTTATCCGACAATGATCTGGCATTGGTCAAATTGAGCCAGAGTCCTCATTTCAGCATGTTTGGCACGGTTAATGCTTTGATAGCATTCTGTGGATGTGCACCGCAATGGCACACTCACTTATTCCTGCAACTAATCCAATCCAAACAACATGAAATCAATTCTCAGATATAGGCGTGCCCTCGCGGCGCTGCCTCTCGTTCTCTCTGCTTTCGCTTCGCCCGTGTTCGGGCAGGACGCAGCGGTCGTTGACGAAACGGCTTCTGCACTGAGTGCTGGCGATACGGCGTGGATGATCGTGGCAACCTGCCTCGTTCTGTTCATGACGCTTCCAGGTCTGGCCCTGTTCTACGGTGGTCTGGTTCGCACCAAGAACATTCTCAGCATCCTGGTACAGTGCTTTGTCATCGCTGCGGTAATGTCGCTTCTCTGGTTTGCGTTCGGTTACTCGTTCGCGCTGAGCGGCGGTAATTCGATCATCGGAACTGCGGACAAGGTCTTTCTTAGAGGCGTGAGTGTTGATAGTATGACCGGCACTATTCCTGAGTCGGTATACTTCATTTTCCAAATGACGTTCGCGATCATTACTCCTGCCCTCATTGTGGGTGCATTTGCTGAACGGATGAAATTCTCAGCGGTGCTGCTCTTTACCTCCCTGTGGTTCATCCTTTCCTATCTTCCGATCTGGCACATGGCCTGGGGTGGTGGTCTCTTCGCTGACTGGGGTGTGATCGATTTTGCCGGTGGCACGGTTGTTCATATCAATGCGGGTATCGCGGGACTGGTGGCATGTATTCTCGTCGGAAAACGCAAGGGATACGGGAACCATCACATGGCACCGCACAATGTTCCATTTACCGTCATCGGGGCGTCGATGCTGTGGGTAGGCTGGTTCGGATTTAATGCGGGCAGCGAACTTGCTGCCGACGGCGTTGCTGGAATGGCGATGCTGGTTACGCAGCTCGCGACTGCTACTGCGGTACTTGCCTGGCTTGCGCTAGAGAAATTCTTTTCCGGTGCTCCCACAGCAGTGGGGGCTGCCACAGGAGCCGTCGCAGGACTGGTAGCCATCACTCCGGCATCTGGCACGGCTTCTCCCGTCGGTGCTCTCGTTATTGGGCTCGCGTCAGCAGTGGTATGCTACTTCTTCGCTACAACGCTGAAAAGGAAGTTTGGCTACGATGATAGTCTTGATGTTTTCGGAGTGCACGGCGTTGGTGGTATTGTTGGTGCGCTGCTCACCGGAGTGTTTATTCTGAGTCCAGGAGAAGGCTACAGCATGGGGACACAGGTGTTCGCTCAGTTGAAGAGCGTTCTGCTCACTGCGGCCTGGAGCGGCACTGTCTCGGTGGTTGTCCTTTACGCGCTCAAGATGACGATCGGATTGCGCGTGAATGAAGTGGACGAGCAGCGCGGGCTTGACCTGGCGACTCATGGTGAGTCTGGCTACACTTCCTGATTCGTTTACCGAAAAATCCTTTACAAGCCGGGCGCTGCAAGCGGGCAGCCCCGGCTTTTTCGTTCATGGACTAAACGGGCACGCCCATTCCCAGGCTGGCATCGATGCCTCGAAGGCCTGCGATTTGCAGATAGATCGAGTGGAAAAAGTGGTAGCCCCAGCCCCACTGAGGATCGCCATTCCAATCTGGATCGTAGTGATGCTCCCTGAACAAAAAACGTTCAGGGTGGGGCATGAGTCCAAAGACTCGGCCCGAACTGTCCTGGAGGCCGGCGATGGCGCATTCGGAGCCGTTGATATCCTGAGTGTATGTTAGTGCGACCAGGCCTTCCTCGACGTAGCGCTGAGCTGCTCCTGGTGGCGCAACGAATCTGCCTTCTGCATGAGCGACAGGGAATTCGAAGTGTTCGGGTAAATCGCGAAGGAACGCGTTCTTTGGCGCGTTGTTGTTCAGTCCTACCCACCTGCATCCAAATCGGCCGCTGGTGTTGTCGACCAATGAGCCTTCCGGTAGTAAGCCAAGCCGGGTTAGAATTTGAAATCCGTTGCAGATTCCGAGGGCGTAGCCGCCGTTTCCAACAAAGCGATGCAGGCTGTCTCCAAGGCGACGTTGAATCTCAAGCTGAGCCACCCGGCCCGCCATGATGTAATCGCCATAGCTGAAGCCGCCAGCGATCACTACCAGTTGCGCATGCTCAACCATGCCAGGGGTGACAACTGGAATGGGCAGCGTTTCGGTCGTGAAGCCCGCAGTTTCCAGCGCGCGCGCGGTTTCGACATCGGCATTGGTGCCGGGGAACTTGAGGAGGAGGGCGTGTGGTGTGTCTTGCATGTGCGCAGATGCTAGTAGTAGCCGCTGAGGCCGTTCTTCCACAGAGATTTCAGTTGGCTAAGATCTTCGTCGATGATGGATTCTCCGGCGCGGGTGATCCGAAGTGAGCGATGGGCTTCGCTGGCTGCGCCCAGTTGCAGGCAGGGGAAGTCATCGAAATGGGAGATAGCGGCGGCGGCTTTTTCGGCATCCACTTCGACCAGTAGGCGTCCGGTCGATTCCGAGAAGAGGTGGGCCGAAAGGGGCAGTCCGTCGTCTGGAAGATCAAGGTGAATGCCGTGTTTGCCCGTGAATCCCATCTCTGCAGCGGCAACCGCGATTCCGCCTTCACCGATGTCGTGGGCAGAAAGCACCAGACCAGCGCACACGGCTTCGTAGTATCTGCGGTAAAGTGCGAAATTTGCTTTTGCATCCGTTTGGGGAACAGGTTGTCCGCTCACTCCACGTTTCCGGGCAAATACACTTCCTCCGAGCGCGTTTTCCGTGGTGCCGAGCAGCAATAATACGCTGTCCGATCCGCGAAGCGATGACCCCGTGATATGCGCGGCTTCTTCGACCACGCCAAATCCACTGACTAACAATGTGACAGGAATCGATACCGGGCCGTCCGCTGTCTCAAAGTAATTGTAGAACGAGTCTTTTCCAGAGACGAACGGTGCCTGGTACTCCAGTGCGACCTCCGCCATTCCTTTGACTGTTTCGACCAGAGCGCCCAATTCATTGCGATCATCAGGATTCCCCATGCAGAAGTTATCCAGAATCGCGATGCGCTCGGGGTTGGCCCCGGAAAGAATCAGCTGGCGTACGCATTCGTCCACGCAGGCTTGGCCCATTGCGAAAGGATCGTATTTTCCCCATTCAGGAAGAATGGATACTGCCATCGAGAACAGTTTTTCGCTATCGTCGACACGCATGACTGCTGCATCTTGCGGAGCATCGGCGGCAGCGCCGGCGAGCGGCTTCAGGAAGGTGTTTCCCTGTACTTCGTGGTCATACTCACGGATGATGGGCTCCCGGGAGACGATTGCAAAGTCGCCTAACACTTTCGCCAAGTCAGCCGCTGGATCGCAGGGGACTTCGATTGCGGCGGTGCGGGTTGGTTTGTGGGTCGAAGCCATGCTGCGGCGCGGCGCCTCGTGCAGACCTGCGCAATCGAGTTCGCACACCATTTCACCATTGTGGGAAACCTTCAGTATTCCCGAACCGTCCGATTCGCCGAGATCGGTGAGTTCGGTTTCGTAGATGCGTGCAAGTTCGCGCAGTTCGTACATCGATTCCTCACGCACAGCGAGTACCATGCGCTCCTGACTTTCCGAAAGGAAGATCTCCCAGCTGACTAAGCCTGGTTCTTTGAGCGGAGCGCGTTCAAGATAGATCTGACCGCCAGTTTCGCTCAGCATTTCACCTGCGGCACTGGAGAATCCTCCAGCCCCACAGTCGGTGATGAATACAATCAACCCACGGGCCCGTGCATCGAGAATGAAGTCGCTGACTTTTTTTTCTTCAATCGGATTGCCGATCTGCACCGCCTGTTGGTCTTCCTCGTGGCTGTCCGTCGTGAGTGAGGCAGAGGAAAAGGTTGCGCCATGGAGCCCATCGCGGCCTGTGCGCCCACCTACAGCGATGATTTTGAGTCCAGCCTCCATGGCCTTGTCGATATCACCGCGCGGGATGACGCCTGCGGTGCCGCAGAAAACCAGCGGATTGTAAATGTAGGCCGGGTCAAACTGGATCGCTCCAGACACTGTTGGGATGCCCATGCGATTGCCGTAGTCACGAACGCCGCGAACGACTCCGCGCATGACTCCGAGCGGATGAATGACATCGTCTGCCTTGATATCTTCCTGCCGGGTGTCCGGGCTGCCGAAACAAAACACGTCCAGCGATGCCACTGGCTTTGCTCCCTTGCCAGCTCCAAGGATATCGCGAATGACACCCCCCAGTCCAGTGTTTGCCCCCGCGTATGGCTCAATCGCCGATGGATGATTGTGCGTTTCGGCTTTTAAACAGATTGCGAGGTCGTCGTCCAGATCGATGAAGCCTGCATTGTCGTGGAAGGCAGACAGGACGAAGCCCGGCTTCTGCTCCATGATTTTTTCCGTGATCGCTTTAATGTAGGTCTTGAACAGTCCATCGACGATCTCGGTGCCGGATTCCGTGGTGTGCTCGATTTGGGCACCGAAGATCCGATGCTTGCAGTGTTCGCTCCAAGTCTGTGCGATCACTTCCAGCTCTACGTCGGTCGGTTCGCGGTTGGCCTTTGCGAAGTAGGCTTGCACGGCGAGCATGTCCTCCCGTGACAGCGAAAGTTTCATATCGCTGCTGAGTTTTGCCAGAGCCTCGCCGTCGAGGCTGGAAATCGTGATGTGCCTGTAAGTGGCGTGGATCATTGGAGAAGTGGTCGCCGTTGGAAGTAGTGAGACGGTAAAAAGGAAAAACGTAAGGCTCAGCTGGCTGCTCTCTGGACACTCCAGACGTGAACAGCCGGGTTCACGATGTCCTGGACGAAGGCATCAGCAGTGGCCTTGCCGTCATCGTCGAAAACGTAAAGTCGGGTGGTGATCTTGAGGCTCGAAAACGTAAAGCCCGGATTTTCCAGTTCAGAATGGTAACGAAGGATCGTCTCCTTTTCGTGATCGAGCGCTGTTGGCTTCATTCCATAGTCGAGGTGAAATGTGAAGCCGCTCAGAGCGGGGGAGGAGCTTCCAATGTGAACCTCGTGGCTCACGTGATCCACCAGCACGAGATCAATGAATTCCCTGGCGGATTCCTCCGATCCCTCGAACTCAATCTCGTAGTGCCTCGTGCGACGATAACGGAGTTTCCCCTGTGGCGGGGCATAGAGCAACTTTGCGCAGTCGCCTGCGGTTTCAAATTTTCCGATGACTTCAGCTTCCAATCGCATTTTCAACTCGGGTCAGGACTTCAGCATATTTTTCCATCACCTGGCCAAGGTCCTGCCGGAACCGATCCTTGTCCATTTTCTCGCCTGTCTCTAGATCCCAGAGGCGACAGGTGTCGGGGGAAATTTCGTCGGCCAGAACAACTTCGGTTTTGTCCGGGAGCAGGCGACCGTATTCGAGCTTGAAGTCGACCAGTTTCATGCCGGCTTTCTCGAAGAATCCAGTCATGATGCGGTTCACTTCAAGACCCGCTTCGCGCATGTGGGCGAGTTCGTCAGGCGTGGCCAGTTCCAGTTCGCGGATGTGATCATCGTTGATGATTGGATCACCGAGGGCGTCGTCCTTGTAGTAAGTTTCGACAATCGGCTGGCGCAATTTGTGGCCTTCCGGAAGTCCGGTACGTTTTTGCAGGCTGCCCGCGACGTAGTTGCGAACGACGAGTTCAATCTGGACGATTTCGACTCGCCGGACGAGCATGTTCACATCATCCTGATCAGCGTAGAAATGGGTGCGGACGCCCTCTTTTTCGAGCATCTTGTAGAGCGCCAGGGTCACCGCTTTGTTGAGGCGGCCTTTGTCCGCAAAGACGGCCTTCTTCTCGGCATTGAACGCCGTGGCCTCGTCCTTGAACTCCATGCGCACGATGTTCGGTTCGTCCGTGTCATACAGACGTTTGGCTTTACCTTCGTAGAGGAGAGTCATGCAGTGGGCTGGACAGTTGAACGATGACCCCTTTGCCTGAAAGGAACAGGGTATGCTCGTCGGCGTTATTAGTGGTCTGCTCCGGGTGGTTGGGGTGGAACCTCACCGCCCTCGCAGGTAGTTGTTGGAAACGGAGTAGCACCCCCGCTATAAAGAGTCACTAAGTGGCTGCATCGGCTCCGTCAAGCGGCAAACGAAACTTTGCGCGAGACGAGTCCAGACGAACGCCAGTCCGGTGGGATTCCCCTTGATTCGACGTGGTGATCGGCACAGTTTGGCGCCCAATGTTTTCCACACTGCGAAAGGCGACCACTGAAGCGCTGGTCAACCTCTATGAACCGCTGGCCCGCCCGTTTCTTTTCGGGCTGGACCCGGAATCCGCCCACCATTTGACCCTTGGCAGTTTAAAATGGGCACACCGCTCTGGCTTTGATCGCTTGATGGCGCCGGAAATTGCGAGTCAGCCAGTGGAGGTCATGGGTTTGAAGTTCCCGAATCGACTGGGACTCGCTGCGGGACTGGATAAAGAGGGCAGCTGCGTCGACGCCTTCGGGGCTATGGGATTTGGCTTTGTCGAAATCGGCACGATCACACCGCGACCGCAACCGGGAAATCCCAAGCCAAGGTTGTTCCGGATTCCATCAGCGGAGGCAATTATTAATCGCATGGGATTCAATAATCCTGGTATCGAGAGGGGGGTTGAGAATGTCCGCGACCGGAAGTTCTCCGGGGTTCTCGGGTTCAACATCGGAAAGAACAAGGACACGCCCAACTCGCAGGCCATCGATGATTATCTCATCGGGCTCCGCGCCGCCTATCCAGTGGCTGACTACGTTGCGGTTAATTTGTCATCGCCCAACACAGCTGGGCTGCGTGATCTTCAGGACGAAGCTGCCTGCCGCGATTTGCTGCTCCGACTGAAAGAGGAGCAAGAGGTTCTCGGTCGACGCCACAGCAACTATGTCCCAATCGTGATCAAGATCGCGCCCGACCTTTCGGTTGATCACGTTCAGATGCTTGCGGGAGTCTTTCTCGAAACGGAGGTCGATGGAGTGATTGCCACGAACACCACGATTGCCCGCAAGTTTGTTGAAGACCATCCTTGTGCCAGGGAAGCGGGCGGGCTGAGCGGGGCTCCTGTCACCGATGCCTCCACGGCGGTGATACGGGTTCTGGCGGAGAAGTTGAAAGGCGAGATTCCTGTCATCGGCGTTGGTGGCATCATGAATGGTCACGACGCACTGGAAAAACTTCGAGCCGGAGCGCAGCTGGTGCAAATTTACAGCGGCCTGGTCTATCGTGGCCCGGCACTGGTGAGAGATGTCCTCCAGTCAATCGCCGACTACGACGCCTTGGCTAGGCGGGCCAGCTGATAATTCGGCAGTGACTGACGCCTCGAATCTGGCGAGCTCTTCGATTGTCTGGTCGATGCATGGCTGCTCCAGCCTGAGCACTTCGACTTCGAATGTCGCCTTGTTGAAGTTGCTGCATCGCCGGTACGACGGGTCGTAGTGAACGGCGAGAAGGGACTCTGAAAGCTGAAGCCAGGCCTGTGCCTTTGTCATCTCGATCCATTCCTCGATCTGCCCCGCGCCGTGCATTTTCTTCAACACCGGTAGCTTGCCGATGAGCTGCTCAGGAGAGGAAATGAAGTGCTGGTAATCATCGACGAGATACCGGGCCCGTTCCTGTAACGAAACATTGGCCAGGGCGACCGGAGAATTGATCATTTTCTGCCAGAGCGGTTCGGGACAATTGAGGGTGCCGATCCGCTTGCTCTCGCTTTCAATGAACACCGGCCGTTCCAGATCGAGTTTTGCGAGCGCGTGCAGGAGCCTGGATTCGAAGCCTTTTTGTGTCGGCTGCTGCGCATTGTCGACGCGCACTTCATCCCCTAACAATGACCCCCGATGATTGGCGAGTCCTTCCAGGTCGAGAATCTGCGGCGCGCCCAGTTCCTGCATTCTACGCAGGATCAGGGTTTTTCCAGATCCGGTGAGGCCAGTCAGGACGATCGGGGAGAGGCGCGTACAAATTTCTTCGAGCGCATTGCGGACAAATGCCCGGTAGGTTTTGTATCCTCCTGCAATGAGCGTCGCCTGCCATCCCACGGCGCCCAGGACAGTGGCGAGACTCTTCGAGCGCTGACCTCCCCGCCAGCAGTACACCAGCGCCCGATAGGACTTTGGTTTGTCGTCAAAGTAGGCAGAAAGATGCCGTGCGATGTTTGCAGAGATCAGTCCTGCCCCGGTCTTGCGCGCTTCAAATTCACCCGCCTGACGGTGTAGCGTCCCCACAATCACCCGCTCTTCATTGTTGAGAACGGGAAGATTGATCGCACCGGGAATGTGATCTTCCGCGAATTCGGCCGGCGACCGGACGTCGATGATGTCATCGTATCCATCCGCGCTGTCAAAGCTGTCAAAAGTGCAAGTTCGCATGAGTGTTAGTGTCCGGCTTTGCCGCCTTGGCCGTAGTAGGCTCCCGGGCCGTGTTTCCTCAGATAGTGCTTGTCCAAAAGATGGGAGGGCAGGGGAGCTGTGTCGGGAGCCAGTTGCACGGTGGAGAGCGCCATCTGCGCACACATTTCCAGCGCGATGCTATTGTGAATCGAATCGAGACCGCTCTTTCCCCAGGTAAAGGGAGCGTGGTAGTGCTGGAGCACTGCAGGCATTTGCATGGGATCGATGCTCTCCCTGGCAAAGTGTTCTACAATCGCGACACCAGTGTTGTGTTCGTAGTCGTCTGCCACTTCCTCGGAAGTGAGCGCCCGGCAGACTGGGACGGTTCCGTAAAAATGGTCGGCATGGGTGGTACCCAGGCACGGCAGGGGCCGCCCAGCCTGGGAGAAAGCCGTCGCGAATGGAGAGTGGGTGTGAGTGACGCCACCGATGTCCGGCCAGGAGCGATAAAGGTGCAGGTGAGTCTTCGTGTCCGAGGATGGATTCAGCGTGCCCTCAATCCGGTTCCCGTCAAGATCCACCAGCACAATGTCGGATGCCTTCAGGCAAGCGTAGTCAACCCCACTGGGCTTGATCCCGACAATTCCCGATGCGCGGTCAATCTCACTGACATTGCCCCAAGTCAGCTTGACCAATCCTGACGGGCCAAGCTGTCGATTCGCCTCGGCGACGCGTTCTTTAAGTTCTTCGAGCATGCGCAAACATCGACAGCTGAAGGAGATTCTCAATGCGGAAATCTCCTGTGCCTTTGACGCTGAATCGTGCCCCGAGTCGAGCTGGAACGATTTTCAGTCTATGGCTCTGGTGGGGAAGTGGATTTGAACGGTTGATCGCCTACGTAAAGCCGGAAGTCTCTGATTTTCAAGCTCCGTGCCTAGAGGGGGTGGAAATGCAGCGATCGAGTAAGATTATCGATCGCAAATGGCCGCCGTAATTTCTCCCAGTCGGCTACTGGCCTTTGACGGGGACGGTCAATACGGAGCACGGGCTCCGGTGGATGAGACGTTCTGCGGTGGTGCCGACTAGAAACTGCTTGAGGGCCGTTGCCGAGTTGCCCGTCCGGCCAACAACAGCAAGGTCTGCGTCATTTTCCCGAAGGTAGCGGATCAATGCCTCCTCACGACTTGCATGCTCCAGAGTGTGTTGTTCGATTTTGGCCGGAAAGATTTCGCGCGCCTTTCGGACGGTGGCCTCCATTTGTTCGTCGAGGAGTTCGCGATATTCCTTTTTAAAATCTTCGTCCTCGATGGTCTGGAAATTGTAGCGGACGTGCGTCGGGCGAGCCCATGGTGGGCAAATGGCATGAATGACGTGCAGCTCTGCGTGCTCGTCGAGGGCGACCTTAGCCGCAGTTTCGACAACGTTCTCGGTAGCTGCTGAGTAGTCGACACATGCAACGACACGATCGAATGGCTTGGCGTGGCCACAGCGATTGAGTAGAACGGGCACAGGAGAATGGCGAACGCATTTTACGGCAAAGAACCCTACATCATGGGCTCCCGCATTGTCGCCTCTACTCCCGAGAACGAGGAGATCACAGTGGCTATCTCCGGCAGCGCGCATGAGCTCATGATAGGGAACACCAATTGCAATTGTATATTTGGCCGCATCACTCGATCCCAATTCCTCCCTGACGATGTCTTCGACGCCCGTTTGAAACGCCTTGAGCATTACATCGGTTGAAGCTTTGTAGTAGCGCTGGTAGTCTTCGATCTCAGAGGGCGTCACCACGTGGACGACGGTAGGCCTGGTGCCCTCCGCTTGAGCAATACGGGCCGCCTGCTTGAGCGCTTGCTTCGAGGGGGCAGAGAAGTCGATTCCAACGAGTATATTCTTGAATATTTTCATGTTTGGCGGGGGGGGGAGCGACGCTGGGTGGAGTCTAGACTCCGGTTGTGCAGGGTTCCCAGCGTATATTGCTCGATGCTGGCTGTCTATTGCTGAAGTGCCTTCGAAGAAATGGCCCCCGTATCCCCCTGCTGGTGCGTAAGCGCTCTCGTGGCGATTACCCCGGCGCGTTCAGGAGTTCTTTTGCCAGCTCACTGTAGGCCACCGCTCTGCGGCTGCTGGGTGCAAGTCTGCGAACTCAACTCGGGAGACAGCCTGCTCTCCTGGTGTTTCGAACGGATGGGAATGATGAGTTCCAGTATTGACGGATCCATGCGTCCTTCCATCGAAACACTCTTTCTCAAATCGCAAACCAGCCACGCTCCTGCAGCTCGTTGGAATACGGAACTCTGGGCACGCTTGTCCGGGCGTTGGCACCTTGTGAGATGCTGGTCTTTGGAGTCGGGCGGGATACGCGGGCCTGGTGCGATGCCAATGCCGGAGGGCGCACGGTGTTTCTTTGGGCGGAAAAACCGAGATCCATCAGGTCAACTACGACCAGGCACTCGACTTCGAGGCATGGAGGAGAAGGCGCGACTGCGCATCGCCCCCGCGAACAAACCATCTGCCGCCACATCTTCGCCGCCCTGAACTTCGAAGTCCTCATAGACGCCTCAGGGATCTACAAGGCTCCCTATGAGACCTTGGGGAATGGTAAACTGCGAGGACGTTAGCAACTGGCTCAATTGCCCTTGACGTTCTCGTCGTATTCCTTCTGTAGCGCAATAAATCTGGCCTCCAGTTCGGAAACCGACAACCCGGAAAGCTTGTGATCGGGCGTGGCCTCCTTTCCCATGAGGCTCTTGATTACCTGAATACGCCCCATCCACACACCACGGGCCTGTCCTTCTGCTCTTCCTTCGGCTTTCAGTTTTCGGCTAGGGACATGGCGGCGGTCTTGAGTTGTTTGCTGGTTTCTATGTCACGGGCGAGCTGCTCGATGTCAAGATTGCTGTCGGCATGCAGGGCGTAGAGCAGCAGGGTTTAGATCCGGCGCTCGGGCCGTTTTCCCTCATCGAGAAGGGGAGCGCATGCCTTCATTAACCAGTCGAAGAACTCCAGCAGGCGCTTGTCTCGGGCAAACTTCATGAGTTGCAGAACGATTCGCACGCCTGGCTCCTGTTCGTTCAATGCCGGGTCGAATTGCGAGAGATCGAGCAGGCCGTGCTCGAATGTCGGCAGGAATGAGCGCAGCGGTGAGCGTTGAGGGATATCAAATAGATCGCAAAACTGCTGGGAGACTGTCCATTTGTCCTGCCCCTGGTGAAGAACAAATCCGATCACTGGAGGCAAGGGCAGGTCGCGCTTTTCGTGATGCGACAGGTCGATCTGCACCATGTAACTGAGAAGTCGTAGCGGCATAGCCAGATCAACGCTGCTTTGATGTTCGAATAGCAGATAAAGGAGGCATTCCTGGGTGTGTTGAGGTTCACTATTGGTGGCATTGTTAGCAATCGACTGCGATTGCACCGAGAACAACAAGTCTGAGTGCGTCTGCTGCAGTGTGCTTTTCACGAATGAGCGGGGCAGCACCTCCAGCGATTTCCAATCACAGAACCGGACGATCTCGACCGGCAAATGGGAACGAATAAAGGCGATAGCGTCTTCTGGATTAGAAAGATTTCCTTGAAGAATGCATCGTGCGGATGAGTGGCGAGATTGAGCCAGAATTCGTCGCTGGCGCTGGCACCTGAACTTGATCAGAATCTGGATGATCGGTCACTGCTCGACTGAGATACAGAAGCAGTGCGGCTGGCAAGCATTCGCGGGCTCACCGACTGCCGTGCCGTCGGTGATCGTGTGCTCACCGCGACCGAGGGGTTTCAGAATTCCACCTCCGGCATCGCCTGGCGCAAGATCGATCTCGAGATGTCCAATCCGCGCTACTCTGGGGATGTCTACCGCATTTCTCTGTTGCAGCCCGAGAGCTGGGAGCTGCATGGCTGGACACCGGGCAAGACCGTCAGGTTCGTGATCGAGGGACTTGAACTCGCCGGCGAAGCAAAAATCCGGGCCGTCAGGCCCTGTCCGCCCATTGCGTCCGGCGCAGGTCGCGTGGTCACGATGACCGTCAGGGCGCAAGTCTGGGAGCTGAACGCGGAGACAGCCTGCTCTCTCGCGACGGCAATAGTTCCTTCGACCATCTTGGAGTGGAGGCGAAATCACCGGGCGCGTTTCAGGAATTCCTTTGCCAGCTCTCTGTAGGCGACGGCTCCGCGGCTGCTGGGTGCGTATTCGATGATCGATTGCTCGTAGCTGGGAGCCTCGCTGAGGGAAACACTGCGCGGGATGATCGTCTTGTAGACTAGATCGCCGAAGACCCGGCGGACATCCTCCACGACCGATTTCGACAAGTTGGTCCGGGAGTCGTACATCGTCATCAGGATCCCCTCGATCGTGACGTTGGGATTGATGTCGCTTTGCGTGATTTGCTCGTGGATTTCGACAATTTTTGCCAGTCCTTCGAGTCCGAAGTATTCGCACTGAATCGGGATGAGTAATCCATCAGCCGCAGCCAGAGCTGAGGTCATCAGGATGCCAAGCGATGGAGGGCAATCGATGATCATGTAGTCGAAACGTCCGTCATTGCGCAGTGGGGCCAGCACTTCCGCCAGTCGGGTGAGGTGATTTTCTGCCCGTGCCAGCTCGATTTCGATTCCCGCCAGTTCCATTTCGGAGGGAATGATGGAAAGCGATGGGAACCGGGTCTGGACGATTTTGCCTTCCAGCCAGTCTTCACCCAGCAAGACCGGATAAAGGCTACCACCAGGTTGCGGCGGGTATCCAAGAGCGCTGGAGGCGTTTGCCTGTGGATCAAGGTCCAGCAGCAATACACGAACGCCCCGCTCAGCGAGGCATGCCGCCAGGTTCATGGAGGTGGTCGTCTTGCCGACGCCTCCTTTTTGGTTTGCTACTGCAATGATTCTCATGAGGGGAACAGCCCTGAGCTACACAGCACAGGGAGTTGGGATTTATTTCACACAAATGGGTTGCCACGCTAGTAGATTCTCCACAATGAAGGTCTCACACGAGAAATCCTTGTCATGTCATTTGAAATTACAGAGCGCTGGTTATTAGAGATTGCAGGTTGGCAGGTTGCTAAGCCCGCGAAATCATTGGCGTCGGGAGGGGCTGTTCTAAAAGCAGATTTTGATGGAAGAGTCTTGCGCGGACTGGTGATGGAAGGTCGGAAACGGCTTGCCTGTGGGCTGAAAATTGCGAGCGCCAGCGATGTAACCAATTTGTGTGGATGCCAAACTGCACGCTCCACGGGCGCCATCTGCACCCACAGTGTGGCAGTTGGGCTGGTCTATTCACAGCAAAAGGTGGCAGCGAAGGCGCGCCAGCCCCAGGTTCACAGTGCCGAGTTGCTGGCCGAGGCAAGCAGCAAAGGCGATGAAAGTGACTTGGTCCCAGTGCTGGGCGGAAATTGGATCCGGGATCTCAAAAATGGAAACTTGATTGTCGATTGGCGCGGCTCAGCCGTCGGTCAACCGCTTGCCCGGGCAGGCGGCGCTATCGCGACTGCCCTGAAAGCCCTCGGCCAGACCATTGTGCCCGAGCGGCTCACCGTAAAGGCCGTTAAGGCGGGTGCTCTTTTCAACGCAATCACCGATCATCCCGGGCTGACGACGGGGCAGAGGGCGATCAGAGTGTCCACTTCCAATGCTCGTCTGCTGATTAGGATTCGGAGCGCCGGAAAGGGACAAGTGGGCTTGGAGCTCATGACCAAGGGCGAGCCTGTCCTGCTAGGCGAGGAACAATGGTGGTGGAGTAAAGGTGTTGGAGATTCAGATGCGATTTTGACTCCGCTGGATGTGCCTCTCGAATTCATTGGTCTCATTACCAAGCGCAACCTGGTCGCTCCCGAGTCCGCGTTCGAGCGACTTATTGAGCCGTTCTTCGATGCCTTTGAGGAATCGCTCGACTCAGACTCTTCTCTCATCTCGCGCTGTCGTGGTCGCACGGCGACGCCTGAGGTAATTTTAAAATTAGAGGGCTCCCTCCGGGCATTGGATGGGTGGCTTCAATTTGCCTATCCTGGCGGTGGGCCAGTTGTCGAGTTTGCGGCAGATATGGCTCGGAAGTTCCCCTATGTTGATGCGGATGGCACTCGGAATCGAAGGAATGAGGAGTGGGAGATGCGGGCGTTGGCTGACTTGCGAGATTGCGGGTTCGAATTTGGTCGTGAGTCATTAAGAATTAGTGGTGAAGAGAAGATTTTACGCTTTTTGTCGTCTGCGCTTCCTGCATTGAAGAAGCGCTGGAAGGTCGTTCTCGGGGAGCGATTCGAGCATGTTTCGAAGTCGGTGTCGCTGGTGCAACCAACGATCGACTGGGAAGAGCCCCGAGGTGCCGCAGGCTCATCGGGAGAAGACTGGCTGGAATTTGCGATCAGTTACCAGACAGGCGAGGGCGATGTGATCCCGCCAGGCGAGATTCAACGAATGCTCCGCGTCGGGCAGAGCAAACTGGAGCAACCCAATGGGAAAAAGGCAATTGTCAGCCTCGATGGAGCTGAAGAATGGAATGCGACTCTCGCCGAAGCCGGGGCAAAGATGGTTGGCAATCGAATTCGTCTCCGTGCGGACCAGGCAGCATTCGTCGCTACATCGCTGCAAGAGTTGGGTGCTGCTGTGCCGGAGGGCTTTGTTCAGTCGCGAATTCCTTTTGATATACAGATTTCCAGTGAGTTGCTCAAGATTTTACGCGAATATCAAGTTGATGGTGTTCGGTGGTTGGCGCAGCGTGCAGGGACCCACGGTGGTGCCATTTTGGGCGATGAAATGGGCTTGGGGAAGACCTTGCAGACACTCGTGACATTATCCGGGCTCGAGGCGGCATCCAGGTCTGCATCTGGTGGGGCTCCTGCAAAGTTTCTGGGTCTAGTAGTATGTCCTGCTTCACTGCTTTGGAGCTGGGAGGCGGAGGTCGCAAAGTTTCTGCCAAATTTTAAAACTCTTGTTCTTCATGGAACATCACGGGGTAAACTTTTTGGAAAACTTAACGAGTATGATATCGCAATCACCACCTACGCTCTGGCTGTTCGCGATCTGTCCCGGTGGGCTGAAATTGAGGTAGATGCTCTCGTTTTGGATGAGGCCAGCTATCTTCGAAATCCTGATACCAAGATGGCAAAAGCGATCAGGGCGCTGGCTGAATCTGCGGGTGCCAGGATCGCTCTCACCGGAACACCGATCGAAAACGGCGTGAAAGACTTATGGTCAATCATGGAGTGCGTGGTTCCGGGGTACTTGGGGACTCGATCTGATTTTCGTGAACGTTACGAGAAGCCGCTCGCGACAACGACTGGCTTGTCCCCACTAGACCTGAGAAGGCTGACCGAGCGATTGAATCGGCGGATTCAGCCGTTCTTCCTGCGTCGTACGAAGAGCGTTGTCGCAAAGGATCTGCCATCGAAGATCGAATCAGTCCAACTTGTAGGGCTGACCTGCACTCAGACCGAGCTATACCGGCGCATTGCGCAGGAGGCATCCGAACAGATGCACGATACGGCAAAGACTGGAAATGCAGGTGCCGCGCGAATGCACATGCTGACGGCGCTTCTGCGACTTCGCCAGGTGTGTTGCGATCCAAGACTAGTACTGGATCAGGCAACCGAGGCCGACTCGGCGAAACTCAGTTCACTGATGGAGTTGATGGATCACTTGATTGAAGGTGGGCATTCCGTTCTGATTTTCAGTCAGTTCGTATCGATGTTAGGTATTTTACGTAAAAACCTGGAGGCTTCAGGGCTCGACTATTGTTACCTCGATGGAGCTTCCTCAGATCGCAAAGAACAAGTCGCAAGCTTTCAGGGAAACCGGGGAAAGCGTGCATTTCTGATCAGTCTGAAGGCTGGGGGTTATGGGCTGAATCTGACTAAGGCGGACGTTGTCATCCACTATGATCCGTGGTGGAACCCTGCAGTCGAAGCGCAGGCCACGGACCGTGCCCACCGGATCGGTCAAACCCGTCCCGTCACGGTCTACAAGTTGATTGCCCGTTCCAGTGTGGAGGAGAAGATTCTCCGGCTGCAGCGCCAGAAGCGTGATGTGATGGATGCAGCCCTTGATGACCAGCAGCCAATGATGCGAGGCCTCACCGACGACGACTTAGCCGAGCTGCTGCGGCCGGATTGATTCTATTCCTCGCAATATCGCAACAGGATCGACGCTTTACCTCGGACGAACTGTAGAGTAGATAGAACACCATGAATCGCCGCCAGTTTCTGCACACAACCACCGCCACATTGATCGCTTCGCAGGCCGCACCGCTTTTTGCTCTGGATGCGGACAACGCCTATCGCAAAAACATAGGAATACAGCTCTACACGCTGCGAAACGAGCTGGCAATGGACACTCCCGGGACAATCAAGGCGGTCGTGGATGCAGGATACAAACAAGGCGAAATGTTCAATTTTCCTGACTGCCAGCCAGTGATCGCTGCCGCGAAGGATTCGGGCTTAGAGCTTCATTCCTCCCATTTCCAGTGGGATTCCGTCACAGACCCCACCAAAGAAGGTGCCAAACCGTTCGAGTCGATTGTCGAGCGGGCCAAGGATGTCGGCTTGAGCCACTTGGTGGTGCCTTATCTAGCTGACAAAGAGAGGGTTACGCTGGACGACTACAAGCGGATCGCTGAGAATTGCAACAAGGCGGCGGCCGTGGCGAAGAAAGCGGGTATCCAGCTTTCCTATCACAATCATTCATTTGAGTTTGAGAAAAAAGAGGGGGGTAAAACTGGTTTCGAAATCTTCGTCGCTGAGTTCTCCGAGGAAATGCAGTTTGAAATCGATGTCTTCTGGATCAGGGCTGGGGGTCACGATCCGGTGGAAATGTTGAAGAAATTGAAGGGACGCGTGTCGCAGGTGCACCTCAAGGATCTCAAAGACGGCCTGACCTTGCCAATGTATGGTGGGCTGCCGAACGATGCTTTTCAGGAACTCGGTGACGGCATCATCCCGATGGAGCCGATCATCAAGGCCGCGGGGGAAGTGGGCGTTAAAATCTGCCACGTCGAGCAGGATCAGTCGCCCGACCCGATCGCCAGCATCAAGCAGAGCATGGCTTACTTAAAGGCTTTGTAGTCTTTCCCACATCAGTAGCGTCTATTCAAAGCTCCCATCCTGTCCGGGAATCGGTTGCCGTGGTCACGGTGGCTTGTATCGTCCGGTCAGATGATTGCATATCGCAAAACACCTTATCCTATCGCTGGATCACTGCTGCGTTATCTAGGAGCGTGGGGGCGACACTCAACGATTCCGGTTGTCTACGAGGATCTTTTGCGTTTTTCTGGCTCGATTCCGTATGAGGATAAGGCTGGCAATGAAACGCTCTGGCAGACAGTCATGTACTCGCCGCAGGAGTGGCTAGAGCTTCGGCCCAAGCTCACTCAGATCTATGCCCAATTGAAGATCGGTGGGGATTTGTCATTTTCTCAACACCTTGAGGTTGATCGGGTTGACTTCGGTGACTTCGGCAATTCGAAGCCGTTTCGCGTGCGGATCGTGAACCGCTTCAATGACAACTTCGATCACTACTACGTGAAAAGGGCAGATGCATCACGCATTTACGGACTGGAATTGGAGCACATTCTAAGCCCCAATCGTATCAATTTCCTCGTCAATGAGGGAACGCTGGTTGAGGAACACATCGCCGGCGTGCCTGGGGATGTCTTCATTCGCGACTACCTGGATCGTCCAGAAATCAATCGGGTTCGCATTGCCAAAGAGTTCGTGAAATTCAACGAAAGGAGTTTCCTGCGGCTTCTTGGCGACATGCGGACAGTCAACTATGTGATGGACATCACGCCTGACTTTGAGGAAGTCCAGTATCGCGTGCGTCCCATCGACTTCGATCAACAGTCCTATGAAGGACGGCACAGAGTCTATCTCGCGCAGTTTTTCCGGGACAACTTTCCGATCGTGAAGCTGGTCACGGATCTTTTGAACAAAGAGACGATTCAGCAGTATCAGAAAGAAGAACGGACGCTCATGGCACGTCGTCGCCGCGTTTCCTCTGGAAGGCTTTCGGTTCTACTACGTGTGATGTCTGCCGAAGAACTATCGCCAATCGACCACGTCGTGCAGTTACGCGGCGAGTTGGCTGAACTCGCGAATTCTACCGCCTACGAGAAATGCAATACGATGGGAGAAATCGTAAAGACCCACATGGAAGTAATGCTCGCTGGCATGTGAACGGGGGCACCTAGACCGAAAACTGAAGCTCAGCGAGCATTCGATAGACGCCCTCCTGCTTTCCGCTGAGTTCAGCGTGAGTGCCAGACTCGGCCACTTCGCCATTTTTCAGAACGATGATGCGGTCAGCATCGCGAACGGTGGCCAGTCGGTGTGCGATGATGATCGACGTCCGATTCTGCATCAACTTGTCCAATGCTTCCTGAACGAGTTTCTCGCTCTCAGAATCGAGCGAACTCGTGGCTTCGTCGAGAATGAGGACAGCAGGATCGGCAAGAATTGCCCTTGCGATGGCAATGCGCTGGCGCTGCCCGCCCGAAAGTCGAACACCTCGGTCCCCCACGACCGTCTGATAGCCTTCAGGAAAAGACTCGATAAAAGTATGAGCATTCGCCTGCCGGGCAGCCTCTGCGATTTCGTCGTCAGTGGCTCCCGTTTTTCCGTAAGCGATGTTTTCCCGGATACTTCCGCCAAAAAGCAGCACTTCCTGCGGAACGATGGCTATTTGAGAGCGAAGGAAATTCAAGGGCAGCGTCCGGCTGTCCATTCCGTCGTAGAGCACCGCGCCCGAATCTGGATCGTAGAATGCCAGCAGCAGCTGAATAATGGTGGATTTGCCCGCTCCGCTCGGGCCTACCAGCGCTATACGCTCTCCGGCACCCGCTTTGAAATTGATCCCTTTGGCCACTTCAACGTCAGGTCTTGACGGATAGCTGAAGTGCACGTCCCGCAACTCCACTGCTCCTGTGAGTCGGGGAAGCTCTCTGGCGTCGACGCAGGATGCGCGGCTCTCTCCTTCCGGTGTTGTGTTGAGAATATCGCGCACTCGCTGTGTTGCTCCCAGGGAGGTCTGCAGCTGGCTGATGATTTCCGGCAGCGACCCTAGTGCCGCGCCGACAAAAACGCTAAAAAGCACGAACCGGGTGAATTCCTCCGTGGTGATCGCCCCTTCCTGTAACATGCCGGCACCGAACCAGACGACGAGTGTGATGGTGCCAAACAGCACAAAAATGATGAATGAAATGAAGAACGCACGAGCCCCTGCTGCCCTCAAGGTGGCCGTCAAAAATCCATCGATCGTATTCCCATAGCGAGCGGTTTCGTGATCCTCATTGGTGAAGGATTTTACATCACTGATGGCTTGAAGCGTTTCCTCTACCACGACGCTTGACTCCGCCAAGCGATCCTGCGCGTCACGACTGTAGCCGCGGATCTTTCGACCGACGATCGCGACCGTGAGAATGACTATGGGCAGCGTTCCCAGCATGAACAGCGACAGCTTCCAGCTGGACGTCAAGACGAACGCAAGTCCCCCGATCAGCATGACGCTCTGCCGAATGATCTGAGGAACCGTCATGATCAAAGTGTCACGCATCTGGGTGAGGTCAGACGCAAGGCGGCTGGACAATTCGCCGACCCGATGTTCTGAGAAATACGCCATCGGCAAGCGAATGATACGGCTGTACGTGTCGCGACGAATGTCGGCCAGCGCCCGCTCGCCAGCCCGAGCAAACCAGCGAACCCGCCAGTAGGCGATGAATGCCTGAAGTGCTAGCGCTCCCGCGAGAATCAGCGCCATGCGATTGATGTTCGCTGAGATCGAAGCAACATCCACGTCAGAGGAGGCATTTGCCGCTCCCATCGATCCTCCGACGAGTTGCCCCATCATGTAAGGAAACACCAGCGCGAGGCCACTGGTAAGAAACAGGCACACCAGCGCCGGGTAGAAAAACCGACGGTAAGGGCGGAGGTACTTCAGAATCCAGCTGGCACCGAGAAGGGATTCGCGGTTGAGCTTGGCTTTTGAAGCCTCCGTATCAGTGACTTTGTCCTTGGAGCTGCGGGATCGCATGCCTGTCTTCTCCGATAGCGGAACACTCAAGTCAACCTTGGGTTCATTCTGATTGGGGTGGCCTCTACACCGGTGCGCACTTCTATTTGCGCTCAGAAGAGGCTTCCGCGATAGATGCCGAATGCAGGATCCTGTTTTTGTTCAGCGTGCATTCAGTAGAATTGCGGACCGATACGTGCTGACGAACCACGTTCTCAGCATGGGAACCGACATCCTCTGGCGCAAGAAGGTGGCGCGAATCGTTGCTGAACGGGCTCCGGAGCGGTTGCTGGATCTGGCTACGGGGTCCGGGGATTTGGCTGCCGAGATTGCTAAAAAGTGTCCAGGAACCGAAATCGTCGGAGCTGATTTCTGCCAGCCCATGCTGAATCACGCCAGGAAGCGAGGATTGTCCAATTTGATCGTCGCGGATGGGCTGCAGCTGCCATTTGATAGCGGGGTTTTTGACGTGGTGACCGTGGCATTTGGACTGAGGAATATGGCCGACTGGCCGGGTGCGATCAAAGAGATGCGGCGGGTGCTGCGGCCCTCGGGCGCACTGATCATCCTCGATTTCTCCCTCCCGCGTGGATTCCTCGGTCCCCCTTACGGCGTCTACTTGAATCATGTTCTGCCGCGGATGGCTGGCGTGCTCACTGGGCAGCGGGAGGCATACGACTACCTCTCGAAATCCGTCGGAGCGTTCCCGTCCGGGGCTAATATGGAAGCACTGTTGCGGGATTGCGGATTTGGCGATGCTGCGTCAGAACCACTCTCGTTCGGAATTGCTTCGGTCTACTTGGGAACGCTGCCGGTCACTGATTCTTGATCAATTCATTGACCAAGTCTACCCACAGACGGCTCTCGTATTCTGGAGAAAACAGAGGTGCCAGTTCCACACAGCGCGTTTTAAGACTGTCAAAAAATTCCCCGCTCTGCTCACAGCGGTTTAGTAGTGTTGTTAGGGACTTCGCATCTCCGGCGGGATACAATCCGGGATAGTCCGAACCCAAGATTCCCACATTGCCCGGGATGCGAGTCGCCAGTACCGGAGTTCTCAAAGCGACGGCCTCACACACAGCGTTGGCTCCCCCCTCGAAGATTGAAGTATTGATCAAGAGATCCGCCGAGGAGATCGCATCCATGATGTCGTCGTGGGGCACCGAGCTCAGCCATCGATATCGGGAATGCTGCATCAAAGTCGCTGCGTGAGCTTGCGCTGTCAGTTCTTGATCCAGTTCCATTCCATAGTGGTCGATCCGGATACGCGAATCAGAAGGTAATGCGAGAGCGGCACGGGCAGCCAGCAAGGGCTCCTTCTCCGGACGAAGATTCGACACAACAATAGCCTTGAATACACTTGGATCTGACGGGGGTGCAGGCGATTGTGGCAGCTCAACCGATTTCGGAATGACTCTGCACTTACCGCGAAATTCTTCAGGGACAGTGGCAAGTGCCTCGGATTGCGCGACTACCAGCACCGTTGCCTCGGACATGGCGCGCAGTGTCTTCTGCGAATCCAATGCGGACTTCGATCGATAAAGATCGGAGCCTGCGAGGACTACGATCACTGGTTTCGTTGGGCAAGCTTTACGAAAGTCATGGATGGCGTCACTCAGACGCCATCCGTTGATTGCGATGAGCCCGCAACTTTCAGCAGGGACAGCGCCAAAGACAGGTCTTGCAGCCACATTTAGGGCATTCAGCCGTGCGACAATTCTGTGTGCCGACACGGAATTTCCAGTGAGCGATTCAAGGGGATACGGAGAGGCAACTGTTAACACGGCATGAAACGCGGTTGAGGATCGGTCTGGAATCCCTAGCCAGCAATGCTAAGCTGCCGCAATGAAAATCGTCCCCTCATCTGTGAGCGCCTGTACTGGTTCAATTCTGGGACTGTGCGGCCTGCTCACCATCGGCTGTGCGGATGCACAAAGTCCACCGAAGAAACTGGAGGAAAAGAGCAAGTGGTCTATTGAGCGCGCCGCTGGCCAATGGAGGATCATCGGAAATCTGGCAGCGCCCGCAAATATTAGCGCCATCGCTTCACTCAATGGTGACCAGTTTTTGATCGGCAGCGATGATCTCATGTTTGCCCAGTATGGAACAATCGACCGGGAATCGAGGACTCTTCGAATCACCGGAGATGTCGCACTGCTTGGCGGAAAGGGGGACGACGAAATTGACATCGAGGGGATTACTTCAGCGCAGCGCGACCGCCAGTACTTTGTCACGGGCTCACACAGTCTGACCAAGAAGGGGAACATGAACAAGGAACGGCGTTCGGTTTTTCGTGTGAATGTTAGTGCGAGTGGTGCCATCACTCGGAAGATCGATCGGGCAACTTTGCGTGATGTAATCGAGCGTGATAGCATCCTCAATCCATTCTGGGAGAAGGCACAACAGGAGGGAGGAATCAACGTGGAAGGGCTGGCGTGGAAGAATGGATCGTTGTTTTTTGGGCTACGATCACCCAGTATCGATGCGAATGCACTTGTCGTTCAAGTCAGCGCCAGTCAGCTCTTCAATAAGGGCAAAGTCTCCCATCAGCTGCACCGATTGCCTTTGGGGAGAGGCCTCGGAATTCGGGAAATGGTAGCGATTGCTGAAGGATTTCTGATCGTTGCTGGCAATGCGGGAGATGAGCCTACCCGTGAGTATCCGATTCCGCGCGACTACATTAAAGATCGTGCCTACGACATTTTTTTCTGGAACGGAGTTGATCAAACGGACTGGCTGACGCGACTGCCACGTCGATCCGGTCGGCCCGAGGCAATACTTGTTCTGGATGATTCCGAAGCTCGAACGGAACTGCTGATATTGTGGGACGGTATTGTGGGCGGAGCGCCCCAGCATTTCGTGCTGTCAAAGACCTGATTGGTACCACGGCGGATTGATGTGTTATTGAAATGTATTTGACCAAGTTCCATGCATGTCCCATGTTTGCGACGTATTCGCTGGACTCGTAGTAGCCAACGTCCTTCTAGTTTGGATGGAACGGTGCGGATGACTTACTACTATGGAAACCAAGCCCCACGTCTCACCAGATAGAGGAACCTTTGCAATGATCGCGTTTTTATCGCGTGACGGAGTCCTTTTGCCCAATCCTGAGAAGTTGGTAATCGACTATCATGTAAGAGACGATCACGAGGATGGCGTGCAATTCCTGAGCTGCTCCACCGTAGAAGGAGAGAGCCGTTTCCTCGATGAGTATCATCTACCAACGATGCTACACGCATTTCGCCGCTACCTTCATGATCTGGATTCGGAGGAACGCGATTGAGGTATTACCGTGCCCCGGTTTATCTATTTGACTCCGGGCACATCAGTAATTTCCTCTCGTTCTGCACGCGCTTCTTCTTCCATCCGGTGCCGATAGTCGTCTAGCTCTCGTTCCATCAGAGTGTGATAGATGGGGTGACTTCCAAGATGGTCAGCCACCAGGAAACCTGTTAGGCAGGCTACCAGTAGGGGAAGCATCTGGGTATGCTCGCCTGTCATTTCAATGACCAGCACGATCCCGGTGAGCGGCGCGCGAACGGTAGCTGAAAACAAGGCAGCCATCCCAACCACGGCGAAGATACCGGCATCCGGGATGGCGATCGGGTAGTAGCGCTGGCCTAACAAACCTACCGCAAGCCCGCCGCATGAGCCGAGCACGAGCAGTGGTGCAAAAATTCCTCCCGGGGCCCCGGTTGAGTAGGATACCACTGTAAGCACCATTCGCACGGCGAGAATCAGGGCCAGGCCACCGAGAGCATGCTTCCCCATCAGGGCTCCCTGCGTGAGCGAATGTCCGCTGCCGGTCAGTTCGGGCGATATCGTGCCGGCTGCGGCTACGGACAGTCCAGCCACAGCAGCCAGAATGAGAATATTTCTGTTCGGAATGATTCGGGGAACGATATCGAGCGACCGTACCAGTGCACTGTTGAATGCTGCTCCAGCGACGCCGCTGAAGACTCCCAGGAGCAGGAAAACAGGGAGCAATCCGAGCGAAGGGATTGGATAAGATGGAATGGAAAACACCGGCTGCTGCCCCAGTGCCATCCGGGAAACCGTGTCCGCGACAACCGACGCCAACAAAGTGGCAAAGAAGATCCGCCGGTGAAACGCCCGCTGAATCTCTTCGAGTACAAATACCAAACCCGCCAGTGGAGCGTTAAATGCAGCCGATAGACCGGCACCTGCACCTGCGGCGATGAGGATGAAGCGCTCGTCCTGCGTCATTCCCATCATTTTTCCTGCAAGCTTTCCGGTGGCACCCCCCATTTGAATCGTCGGACCTTCCCTACCAAGGGCAAGGCCACAGCCCATCGCAAGTATGCCACCAACAAACTTCACGAACAATACAGGCAAGGGCAAGAATCGTCGCATGTGCAGAAGCACAGCCTTCAGGTGAGGAATGCCGCTGCCTCCCGCAGCGGGCGACACCTTCCGAACCAGGAAGATCGCAAGAGCAGTGGCCGCCGTGGCCGCGAGCCAGTGTAAAAGAAATTGCAGCCACCCGCGACCGCCGGAGACCAGCAATGCCTCCCGCAGTTCCTCTGCCTGGTGGAGCGAAAAGCGAAACGCTACTGCTACTCCACCTGACAATAATCCCACCAGCAATACCCTTGGCAACAGGCGCGCACGAGACTGGCGTGCGGTAAATTCCTGGCCCGCGGTAATTTCGTTGGGACTTGTGGTGTCTCTTTCTCCCATCACGAAAGAAAAGACGAGATGGAATCGGTGGTGGAGATTGGGGAAATCATGTGATCGAAAGCAAAACGCAGGTCACTGTCTCCAGTGCCCTGCGTCTCGCAGTTAGGTTGCTTATAGATGGAAATCTTGAGCAGCTACTTTTCAGCGAACTGAGCATCGAAAATGAGCTGGGATGGCGGAAAGTCAATCCTTTTCACGAATTCGCAGGACTCGGCAGCCCCGTGCTCGCGATCCATACCGCCGTCTTCCCACTCGACTGAAAGTGGGCCGCCGTAGGAAATATCATTGAGAGCACGTATAATCTTCTCAAAGTTGATGCAGCCACGACCGACTGACTTGAAGTCCCAGTAACGCTCGGGTTTGTGGAAATCGACGTGTCCGCCGAACACGCCCGCATCCTTGGTTGTATCCGACCAGGCGACGTCTTTCATGTGCACGTGGAATATGCGATCGGAGAACTCGTAGATGAATTTCACATAATCGACGCCTTGGTAACCAAAGTGGCTGGGATCGTAGTTGAATCCGAAAGCTGGGTGATTTCCCACGGCCTCGAGTGCCCGCCTCGCTGACGAGATATCGAATGCAATCTCCGTCGGGTGGACTTCAAGAGCAAAGCGGACGCCTTCATTTTGGAAGTGGTCGAAGATCGGCCCCCAGCGCTTGGCGAAATCCTCGTAGCCAGCATCGATTTGTCCTGGAAGATTCGGCGGGAACGAATAGACGAGATGCCAGATCGATGACCCGGTGAAACCATTGACGGTGCTCACTCCGAATTCCTTGGCCGCAGTTGCCGTTTTCTTGATTTCTTCGGCTGCACGCTGGCGCACGCCCTCAGGGTCGCCATCTCCGTAGATGTGCTCGGGCAGGATCTGTGCATGGCGGGCGTCAATATTGTCGCAAACCGCCTGACCCACGAGGTGGGTGGAGATGGAATAGTACTTCAGTCCGTGCTTCGCCAGCAGGTCGCGCTTTGCTTGGCAATATGCCGAGTCGGCTTTGCCTACTTCGAAGTGATCGCCCCAACAAGCGAGCTCAACGCCGTCGTAGCCAAACGATTTGGCTTTGCTGCACATTTCATCAATAGGCAGGTCTGCCCATTGTCCGGTGAATAGAGTAACTGGTCTGGCCATGGTAAACTTAGAGTTAAAATTTTCGGGTTCACGGTGGTAGTCAATTCTCCATGGTGATGGCAAGATCAAATTATCGCGGCTTTGCATCATCTCACTTTGCGACGCTGCGGCGGCCGTGCTACGATGTTCCCACCGCTTCCGGCTCAATCCAACTGTTGCCAGCCCACCGATGATCAATTTGCAAACGATTCTGCTTATTTCCCGCGCGTTGCTGCATGACAAAGAGGCCCGGCGCAAGCTGATGTTTTACTCCTGCATAGTGACGATGGTGCTGGTGTTCGGTGGCGTATTCCTGCCGGTGGGGGCATTCCAGAAAAGTCCGGTGCTTTCCATCATCTATGTAGCGGTTTGCTTTGCCAGTGTGCTGTTCATGCTGCTCCTGGCGCTCTACGATCTGCTTGCCGTTCGAGCACAGCACCGGTCGGAGATGAGGAAGCTTCGCAAGCAGATTCAGGAAGGCATTTCGGATGAATCAAAAGCCTGATCAGAAAGTCAGTAAGGCACGAAAAGTCGCCCGATGAGTCCATCAGCGATGGAAGATCTTGTCAATGGGATCGAGATCTTCGTCTGGATCACCATTGCCGTGGTCATTGCGGGCCGGGCAGCCATCGCAGCACGTAGAGACTATTGGTTGCCAGCTTTCGCGTTCCTAGCATTCGGAATTTCCAATGCCGTCGAAATGACGACTGGAGCATGGTGGAAACCCTGGTGGCTGTTGGTTTGGAAAGTCGCGTGCCTCGTCGTCATCTCACGCTTCTTCTGGCTGGCATATCGCCAACGACCGAAAAAATGAATGGTTCGGATTCCTTTTTCGCAAGCCGTCTCAGCGGTGTTCACGACCTGTGATTATAAAGTCGGGCTGGCCGGATTCGAACCGACGACCCCATGTGCGAAACACAAAACCCTTGTTTTTTAGGGGGATAGCGCGTCATTTTACGCATAACACAGTAACCTTTGTAGTCACTCTCGTAGTCACTAATTTTTGCCATGGCCTCTTTAAAAGCAAAACCCAGATCACCTTATTGGTACGCTTGCATCACGTTGCTGAACGGCAAGCGCACCGAGCGTTCCACCGGGATCAAGCGCGACGGCAAAGCTGCTTCAAGACGCGAAGCGCAGAAAATCGCGGACCAGTTCGAGACAGAATTCCAGCGTCACAAGACAGCCGGGCAAGTACGCAAAGTTCTGTCGGAAATCTACACCGAACTCACTGAGGTTGAATTGACCTCTGTTGGGGTGGAGGATTTCATCAAAGAATGGGTCGAGTCCAAAGATGGGGTCGTCGCCCCGGCCACTTTCGCGTTTTACCAGAGCAAGCTACGCAAATTCACGACTTGGCTTGGAGAAAACAGAAATCGACCGATTGAAACTATAACCGAAACCGATGTGCTCAAATTTCGTAAATCCCTGTTGGGGAACGAAAGCGAAGCCACGATCAACCATGCGATCAAAACTCTGCGGATGGCGTTCCACACTGCAAGAAGACGCGGTTTAATCTCCGATAATCCAGTTGAGGACATCAAACCGCTCAAAACTCAGCCCTCAAACCGCAGGCCGATTACAGTTGATGAACTCTCAAAGATACTTGCAGTTGCCGATGCTGAATGGCGTTCGCTGATACTATTTGGATTCTACACCGGGCAGCGCCTCGGCGACTTAGCTCTTTTGCAGTGGACGGATATCGATTTGGATGCGGGAGAGATTCGCCTTTTCACCCGTAAGACGAAGCGCGCCATGAAGTGTCCCATTTCAACGAGATTGCGCGAGCACTTGCTCTCATTCGATGAGAGAATTGGGGCTATTCATCCGCGAGCCTACGAAATCGTCACTAGAGAAGGCCGCACAGGCACACTCTCACGGCAATTCTACGATCTGATGACCGACGCCAATTTCGTCCCCGCACGCAGCCGCAAGAAAATCCCTCACAGAGCCAACAACAAACGGGGTCTTTCGCCCATCTCATTCCATTCCCTCCGTCATACTGCAACCTCACTGCTCAAAAACGCCGGGGTCAGCTCTTCAGTCGTCGAAGAATTGATCGGCCACGATTCCAGCGAAATCAACCGCATCTACACTCATATCGACCAATCTGCGCTGCTCGAGGCCTCTGAACGGCTTCCGCGCATTGGATGATTTTCTTGCAGCGATTGATTCGTCGCCATCAACCCAGCAAGGAATTCACTCACCGAATCATAGCTGATCAGCCGCACTCCTCGCATTTTGCCCCGATCACGCAGCGAAACAGAGTGAATTTTACCTTCCCGAATCAGCCGATAATACACATCCCTAGTCAATCCAAAATGCGGGCAATGTATTCCGACCCCTGGAATTCGAATCCATTCGGGTCTCAGATATGGCGGTTGATCGGTGGCCTGAGGCTGATGTCTTTGGATAGTGTTCTGCATCTCAGAAAGGATATGTGAGGTGGCTGGTTGAAACGGAG
>JAGROY010000045.1 GCA_020439995.1 Verrucomicrobiia bacterium | reverse complement strand
GGGGCCAGGAAGCCATCAATCCACACGTTGGGATTGGTGCCACTCAGTTGCACAGCCAGAGCATCGCCCTCGCCGTCCATCGCCTGCTCACTGGCAAACAAATGGCGGCGTTTCAAAGTCAGATAAAATCGCCCCTGCCCGGATTCGTCCCCCGCAAATTCCGAGAAGCGCCCGTCCGCCAGCTGCCGATGGAGATACCAGTTGACCCGATAGGCCCCCTCTGCCGTGCGCACGATTTTCTCCGCATAACCATCCGGGTGATTCGGTGTCGTAACCGCAAAGATGAATTCCTTGCCACCATCGATCGCGCCCGCAGCCTTCAACGGTTTCATAGTTGCTGCGAAGTCCCGATTGAGAGCTTCAGGTCGTCCTGCGAAGTAGGCATCCATGCTGGCGACGACAGCATCCTCAGGTTCGACAAACTCCAGCGCTGAAGCAGTGGAGTCTGCGTGCAAGAACTTCCACAGAGCAGTCCCTGCTCCCCGCCAGTCTTCCCCGCTCACCAGCGGGTCTTCACCGGCCAGCGGACCAACCAGCGGCATTGATGGCATCGAATCCAAGCTGATCTTTTCCTGGCTGACGGCAAGATCAAGGGACACGGGCTCAGGTGCTTGATCCAGAAGCACCGCCCCGGCAGTCCCGCTCTTCACCTGAAAATCTGCTCCGAGCCCGGCGGAAAACGCCATATCATTCACCGTAGCGAAAGACACCGCTCCAAAGACGAATAATCCTATCGCCGTGGTAGCCCCAGCCAGTCCGCCAGGTACCATCGCCAGAATCCCCAGCCCCGCCTTGTCTGACACTCCCTCCTGAGGGGCCGGGCTGCGCTCGAACGCCGGAACGCAAAAGATGTCCTCGCGCGGTGTCAGTGGTGGCACAAGATCATCGCGCAACTTGAATTTCTGACCGTTAATCTTCTTCTTGGGGTTATCCCCTTTGGCGGCGGGTAGCTTTGCTTTTAGATTCATGCGAGCAGACGAGTTGAGATCAGAATGCGGTTCAGCCCCACAGTGAGGGATCAGCTGGCGACACGGCGGCGGCGAGAAAGGGCCAACGCCGCCCCTACGCCAAGAAGACAGGCTACCGATGGCTCAGGCACCGCCTCTGAGAGCAATTGCACCTTGAAATTGTCCAAATAGAGGTGCGGCGATGCCCCACCTGACAAAACAACAGGAAGCGAACTCTCTGGCGCATTGAAATCCAGAGTCATTGTGTGCCAGAGACCATCTACAGTGGCAGGTAGACCCGCCACTGTATCGGCAACTTTCACCTCGACGCTCGATCCATCGCTGTAATAGTCGAAAGTGAGGCGATATTTCTCATCGGTTACCAGGTCGATAATCTTGCCTTGGAACTCAAATCCTGGACCGCTGTCAAAATTGGCATCGATTTCCAGCCATTGATCGCCATCCGTCGGAGCAACCATCAGCTTGACGTAGGTGTTGTTGTATCCGCCACCACCAAAGCCGGTGGTGAGATCCCACTCCATCACTGTCGTGAAATCAGTTCGGACATCAGGAGCCCAGGTGTCCAGTTCAAAGGAGCCATTCACGACGCTCGGGGTGGGCGCAGCCGTCGCCATTGGCGCGACACTAAGCAGCAGAAATATGCAGCAAACAGGAAGGGGAAGTGATCGATTCATTGCGGTATTTGATTGTTGAACTCATTGCCCTTCATTTCCGTTAATTGTAAAGGGCACAACAAACATAACAATTATAGTAATTATGGCAAATGAATTTAAGTGAATTCTAAATGATGTATAGCCCCGCGTGCATTTGAGCATCCCGCGCTCGACGAAATCCCGCCCCATCAACGCTGCCTCGCCCCATTTATCCACCTAACAATAAACGCCTTAAAAATCCATATCAAGGAACCGGGCCTTCCTCGTCTCCACCTCTCGGAGCATCTTCTCGCTGTTTTGCCGAAGTAAATGGCACAATTCACCCGCAATCACTCGGAGCACTTGAATCCCGTCGACCGGATCTTTGTCGAGGAATTCATCAAAAGCGCTTTTCTCGATCGTCCAAAGGTCAGCATGGTCACTGTCGACGATCACATCCGCGCTCGAATGGTGGGAGTCGATCAGGCTGACTTCGCCCACCAGATCTCCAGGTCGCAGGCTCGCGAGATCGACGATGTCGCCATGGGCATTGCAGATCACCTTCAGCTTGCCATCCAACACCATAGACATGGCGGCGTGATGCGTTCCCTGTCTGGCGATGTAGGAGCCATGGGGCAAAGTTTCAAACTTGCCGTAGCCGGCAAGCTTGTCCCGCACTCCAGACTCAAGTTTCTCCAGCGCGCCTACGGATGGAAGTCTAGGGGATGAATCGCTATGTGCCATTGCGGCGCACACTACTCGATACGAGTCTGGCAGGGCCAGTCAAATCCCTCCAGATGTGCCGCATATATTGGCGAATTCTCACTGACAGGGTTATTCGCCCCCTCCGATTCGGTTCGTATTCGTGGGGTCGTAGGGATCCTCATCCACGTCATTCGGAACGCCGTCGCCGTCGTAGTCGTTCGGATCGATCCAGGGCCTATGAGGGAACTCGTCAATCTCGTTCGGAATGCCATCACCGTCAAAATCAGCACTGCACTGGAACTCACGGACATCAGTGGCATCCCCGGGTTCGTCCCGCTGAACTGACGCATTTTCAATCGGGTAAAACGGGTCTGTCTCACATCCGTTGGGCACTCCATCGCCGTCATAATCATTGGGATTGACTACACTCCATTGACTCTTCCGCACGCGATAGAATGCGCAGCCAACTGGCGGGACAGCATCAATCACCCGCACACGACTTCCCGAAGCGTATACCGGCCCGGTATAGCAATCCCAGGACTTTGAATCGACCGATCGCTCAACGTAGAATGATTCCCAGGGTTTCGCCCGCCATTTCAAGATCACTCTCCCGTCTTCCGTGACGATGGGACGCACAATGACCAGACCATCATCGGGATAGGAGAATGCTTCACTCTCCAACGAATAAACCAGATTTGCACTTCCTTGAGCGTCGAAGCCCTCGACTTGAGATCCACTCGAAACCGCAGTTGCCTGACCATCGCCCGGTGCCGCAGTCCATTCCCACCCAGAAGCCGAGTCAACAGAAGTATCGTTCGAAATACTCAGCCAGTAGGGAATTCCCGTTGCCACCGAATAGCAGGTCGAAAGAAAGTTGGCCTGATAATGGTAGACCTTCCTGCCTGACTCCATCACGCCGGTATCGGTCCGGTTCGCTACATCGAGCTTGAGCGCTCCGCTCAGCGCCATTCCTGGCGTGGTTGAGGACGGGCCGTCAGCGAATAACACAACAGAAAAATCGTCATCCTCCGGCGGTCGTTCACCAGCCGAATAAACGCCTTCAAACGCGATTGCCCGGATCATTCCACCTTCCGCAGCAGTAAAGCGGACGGCATGAAAGGAGCCCTTGTCCCTATCTGCCGGAAATGTCCCACCTGGCGGCACCACTGCCGCACCCGGGCCTCCCGTATGCAATGTTTCTGCAACTCCACTCGCCGACGAACCAGCTAGAGCCATCCCCCCGACAAGCAGGGCCGACCTGATCATTTCAGCACTATTCAACGTCTTCGTATCCTCCAATCTCACAACATGTGGGAGAAGAATACGCTAACTACACTGAGATCTGCAAGATGAATCGATCAGTCGATCACTTCCGGCCAGTGCGTGTGGAAAACTTGATCGAGCGGCTTGTCGACGCGCTGGTAAGTGTGGGCACCGAAGTAGTCGCGCTGGGCCTGGAGCAGGTTGGCAGGCAGGCGCGCGGTGCGGTAGCTGTCGTAGTAGCCGAGCGAGGCGCTGAACGCCGGCGCTGGAATGCCGTTCTCGACGGAGAGAGCAACCACTTTGCGCCAGCTCGCCTGCAGGCGGTTGAGGGTGTCCGTAAAATAGGGTGCCAGCATGAGATTCGCCAAGTCCGGGTTGGCCTCGTAGGCTTCCTTGATGCTGTTGAGGAATTGTGCACGGATGATGCACCCTCCACGCCAGATCGTGGCGATGTCTCCCATGCTAAGGTTCCAGTCGTACTGCTTGCTGGCGAGCCCGAGCATCTCCATGCCCTGTGCGTAGGAAATGATCTTCGATGCGAAGAGTGCATCGCGAACGGCAGTGACTAGTTCCTCTTTGCTCATCGAGCACTGGAAGTCTGTCGGGCCCTGAAGGTGCTTCGAGGCCTCGACCCGTTCGTCCTTCCATGAGGAAAGGATACGTGCCTCGACAGCTGAGTTCATCGTGGAGATCACGGCACCCATTTCTGTAGCGGAAAGCACGGTCCAACGGCCAGTGCCTTTCTGCCCGGCGCGGTCGAGGATCAAGTCCACCACATACTCACCGGTCTCGTCATCTTTGACGGTGAAAATTTGTGATGTGATCTCGATGAGATAGCTCTCAAGGTCGCCGCCGTTCCACTCCGTAAAGATCTCGTGCAGATCCTGGTTGGTCATGCCGGGGAAGTTTTTGAGAAGATTGTAAGACTCGCAGATGAGCTGCATGTCCCCGTACTCGATGCCATTGTGCACCATCTTCACGTAGTGACCAGCACCACCCGGTCCCATGTGGCGGCAACACGGCTCACCATCGACGACTGCTGCGATCTTGGTAAAGATGGGCTCGATGATTCCCCAGCTCTCGAGCGGCCCACCCGGCATGATGGCTGGACCTTTAAGAGCACCTTCCTCGCCACCGGAAACACCGGCACCGATGAACAGTAGCCCTTTTTCCTCAAGTTCGCGACTGCGCCGCTCGGTATCGGTAAAAAGTGAATTTCCGCCGTCGATGATCAGGTCACCTTTGTCCAAAAGCGGAACCAGTTGCCCGATAACAGCATCCACTGCAGCACCTGCCTGCACCATGATCATGACCCGGCGCGGGCTCTGTATACTGTCGACAAAATCCTTCAGCTCCTTGAACCCCACCACTTCGCGGCCCTTGGCAGTGCCATTGAGAAAATCTTCCGTGGTTGCGTAGGTGCGGTTGTAAACTGAAACCTGAAAGCCGCGGCTTTCCACGTTTAGTACGAGGTTCTGGCCCATCACGGCCAGTCCGATGAGTCCGAAGTCACTTTTAGTCATATAATCTTGGGCGCTGGCGGGGCTGTGAAAAAAGTGCTGCCATTCCCGGCAGCGTTGACGCTTTTGCTTGCCCCAAGGTGGTGATAGCCGCTTGTTTCCCACTGTGCAAATGGCAATTGACAGTATCCGGGTCTCCTTGACCGATCAGCCCATCCCCAAAGTCGATCCCTTCGGGGACGAGCGACTGGGGGCCGATTTGCGCTTTTTGGGTGTAGTCCGCGGTGTCGAGAGCGGTCAGCAGATCTCAGGAATCCGCTACTCTGCCTACCCGGAAATGGCCGAACGCACACTCCGGAAAATCGTCGATGAATTCCAGAATGCCGTCGGCCCGCACCCTGTAGTCATCGTGCACCGGCTGGGATTTGTCGCTGCCGGCGAGGCCTCGATCGTGATCGCCCTCGGGCAACCACACAGCGCCGAAGCGTTTGACTTGCTTGCCAGCTACCTTCGACGTATCAAAGAAGATGTCCCGATCTGGAAACATCCTGTTTTCGCCGACGGGACAACGACTACCACCGACCTGTGAACATTCCCAACCAGCTGACGCTCGCGCGCTTGGTGTTGACTGCGATCTTCGTCGCCGTGGTATCGATCCACAGCCTTCCGGAACGTTACAGCATCGGGCTGGTGTTGTTCATCCTGGGAGCCCTCACCGATTTCCTCGATGGCTACATCGCGCGCAAGCACAACCTTATCACGAACTTTGGCAAGCTCATGGATCCGCTGGCTGACAAAGTGCTGATGTGCTCGGCCTTTGTCATTCTGACGCGGGACGCACTCATCCCGGCATGGATCGTCATCGCCATGCTGGCTCGCGAATTCCTGGTTACCGGCCTGCGCCTGCTGGCCACATCACAGGGTGCCGTACTCGCAGCAGATTCTCTGGGCAAATTGAAAACCGTTCTGCAGATTGTAACGATCATCTACTTACTGATGTTCATTGCGTCGCAGGAAACCATGTTCGCATGGAGCGCCTTCCTCTTTGAATGGAAATGGACCAGCCCAGCCATCGCGGGGAGCGCCATCATTGGCGTTACAGCATTCGTGACCGTTTACTCAGGCATGAGCTACATGGTGAAAAACCGCGGGCTGCTGCAAGATGTGAGCTGATGCGAACTGAATTCGCAGCAATTGAGTTCAGCTGGCGTTTTGCTCAGGCTCGTTGTAGTGAAATGAACCATGGACGAATCAACCACCGAGCTTAAACCGAACACTTTCTTCGTTGATCGCCAAGCCGCCTATGCTCTCGTCACCAGCAAACTCGCACAAGAAACAGGCCTGCCCTGCTTGGCACGAAAAGCCCATGCCCGCTCAGCGTGGGAGGCCCGTAAGCACCCACGCCAGCCATCTCGAATGTTTCAACCGTTGGCGTATCCGCGCCCAATTTGACGATAACAAACTCGCCTTCCATGCTGGAGAGAAAAAGCCGCCCCGGGGCACCGGAAAGCATCCAGGGATCACTTCCAGAGCCGACTTTGACCTGCCAGTGTTCTTTCCCGCTTGCGGGGTCAATGGCGTGAAGAATGTTCGGGGCACTGACCGCGTAGAGCACCCCATCCTGCACTACCATCTGCCACCAGAATCCACCTAATTCCTTGCCAAAGATCCATGCTGGCTCCAGCACTTTGTCAGGCCTGACCGCGATCAACGGCGCACCCTTTTGCGGTCCACCTTCGATCGACGAGCGCAAACTGGTGATCACAAGATCGTTCCAGATCATGGGTCTGGTCTCAAAGAACAGATTCTTTGTGCCGCCGAGCGCGTTCATGTCCGCGTTCCACTGCAACTTTCCGGAGGTTGCCTCGAATCCATAGAGGAGCCCGTCCCCGCCAGGGAACACGACAGTTTCACCATTGGACATTGAAGCCGGCGATCCGTTGTTCAGCAGAAAAATGTTCGCGCCAGGAGCGTTGCTCGACCACGCGATACGGCCAGTCCGCTTGTCCACGGCAAGAAAAGATGGAGCGCCTGGCGCAGGCACCTTGTCACTTCCCGAGCTGCGGTCACTTCCATTTCCAGTCACCACGTATACCAAATCGCCGATAACAAGGGGCGACGATTGCACGTAGCCAACGTCACTTGCGCCACGCGGTTGAACGCCCAGTTCACTCTGGAGGTCAATCCTCCAAACAATGTCAGCGTCGGTTTTTCCCGTCAATTCCTCAGTGAGGAATGGCCCATCGTTCTCGCCGTCGTAAAAGCCTTCGAGGTCGGCACAGACCAGCTCCGATGCAACAGTCAGGTAGTAAACCCGATCCCCGTCCACCTCCGGTCTGGACGTAATCGGAAAGTTAGGAAGACCACGCCTTCGGTCATAGACCTGAGGATGGGCCGCCCGCCATCGAAGGGTACCGGTGCGCGCATCGAGGCAGAAAACAGCGTTATCATGTTCATCGTGCTCTTCCTGTGGAGGAATCAGAATCAAATTGGCCCATTGCTTGGATGTCCGTGCATTTGGTATTCCTCCGTTGGTGGCTCCGGCCAGAACGACGTCGCCAGCCACCGTGATTTCACCCATACTACCAAGATAAGTGCTCCAGATCACTTCTGGACTCTTGTCGGGTTGGCGTCGATCTAGAAGTGGGGGTACCGCAACTCCGGGCACTCTCAACATCAGAACAAAGATCAGGAAAAGGCGGAATTTCATGGTTGGAAGCCGGACGGCGAAGCGCCGGATTTTGAGCTGAAGCTCAAGCTGCTTTCACTCCGGAAGCTGATACCAGGTGTCGGCTTTTGGGTTCTCGAGCTTGGTGCGCAGACCGTTCGGCCAGAGGACTTCGATCGACTCCACTTTGGAATTCTTGCCCAGGCCGAAGTGGGCGCTGGTGGAGTGCTGGCCGTGGATGGTTTCGCCTGCCATGATCGATGCGACACGAGTCGAGCCTCCGGAGGTCACTGAAATTTTCGCACCCAGGGGTGAGCCGTAGACCGCTGTGTCGCGCAGACGGACTCCCGCCCAGTGATGACCGGTCTCCAAGGTGTTGCGATAGACGTGGAGCACTTGCCCTTTTTGCCATCGATCCTCCACTACCACGAGGTCCATGCGCCCATCTCCGTCGAAGTCATCGCTCAGGGCAGCGCGTCCATCGAACTGATCGGCGACCCCCATGAGAAACGCGACATTCTGGAAGCTGGCCCCCCCGATATTCATGAGCAGATTGCTTTTCTGATAGCCGTCCCATGACTCTGTCTTGTCAAAGTACCCCCGGTGAACGATTTGAAATGCATCGTGCAGCGCCTTGTTCGGCTTGACTGACGGATTGTAAATGTCGTGGCACCAGAACTGCGTGCAGTGATCCTTTGTAGACTCACCACTTGAATGGCCGTTGGCGACGAAGATGTCAGAGTCGCCATCGTTGTCGAAGTCGAGCGTCGTCGTGCCCCACGCCCACCCGGTGCGGGCGACGGCGTCCTTGAAAACCGGTTCAGAGTATCCCTTCCCGGCCACTGACGGATTGCGCAGGTACATGCGGTTGCCATAGGCCATCTTCATCCGCATCTGCTCGACGTCGGGCGAGTCCGTCCGCTCGGCACGCATGAACTCAAGACGCCTGGCGGTAGTCGATCCCATGCCCGCGACATAGAAGTCGAGTTGACCATCCATGTTGTAATCGCCAAAGGTGGCGGACATTCCGAAAAGGTGACGCTCATCGATCCACGTATCTGTCACATCTGTGAAGTCGCCTTTACCATCGTTTTCGTAAACGTCGATTCCAGCAAAATCACTCACCACCAGCAGGTCCAGATCGCGATCATCATCGAGATCGACAAAGGTTCCGGTGTAAGTGCGGCGGTTGCGTTTCTTTTCCAACCCGGGAAGTTCCTTCGGCCCGAAGGTGCCGTTGCCCTTGTTCTCGAGAAGGAAGGAAGGGAAGCCGTCGGCGGCATCATAGTAGGGCGATGGCATCATTCCCATGAGGTAGGAAATGCGGTACTGCCCGACCCAGAGGTCGAGGTCGCCATCCTGATCAATGTCCCCCGCAGTCATTGCAGTCGGCTGCTGAAGCGGCCCTCCCTCTTTTGTTTTACCCAATGGCGGATCGGCGAAGACTCCGCCTTCCTGACCACGATAAATCAGCAGGTCTCCATTCACACTCGGCGCGAGATAGTCAACAAATGTGTCGCCGTTGAAATCGGCAACGATCCCCGCCTCGTGCGTGCGCTCCCAGTGATTCAGCAAAAGCCGGCCGACGAGCGCTGCTTTTCCGTCGTATTCAAAAACAGCATTGCTGCCACCCGAAAAAATTTCCGTGAGCCCGTCGCCATCGAAGTCATGTAGAATGACCGGGTGAATCCCAACCGGCTTGCCCGACTGAGTTGTTGGGTCGAATGTCAGCCACTCCGTAAATGCCGGCGCCCCCTCCCGCCGTAAGATGCGCAGGCCAGAGACATCGATAGTCTCCGGCACGGGAATCCCTTCCGTATCAGGCTCCTTTGCCCACACCACTTTGACCGCTCCATCGATTACCAGGCGGAGCGGCTGAGACTCGTGTTTAACGTGAAGGGCAATGGTGACTTCCGACCGCGCCTTGCCATCGGCACCGATTTCAAATTTCTGGTGGTGCCACTCAGACTGGACAAGGCGGAAACCTTCAGCGCGCCTCGCCTGCAACCATTGCACCCACGGGGTCGGCTGCGGTTCGTTTCGAGGCTTCAATTGAATCCGCTCGATGCCATGATCCAGCTTCGTGGTTTCACCGATGTCTGACAGGTCGAACGATTTGACCGGAATCAGCTGCGCCAGCACGTCGAATTTGTCGCCTTCTCCTGTTCGATCGACCGCGAGCAACGCATCCCATACACGAACCAGTCTACGCTCGTGATTCTGCGCCTGCTGCTCCATGGCGAAGACAGTGTTGTTGAGTTTCTCCCTTTCAGCGAGAACATCTTCCGCAGTGGAAGGAATCACGGGAGCACTCTGGGACATCGCTGGATGTACTGAGACGTGAAACATGCCCACCAATCCCAGAACAAACAACTGGAGAGCGCTTCGACCGTATCTGTCTGTGGAGGATCGTCTGCGGAACAAAATCATTGGTAATAAGGTAGGGCTTTTACTCGGTTCGACAACTACCAGCGGTACCGTCCTTTTTCATACATTGATCACATGTCCAATTCAAAGCATCTCTAGAATTTGCGCTCCCCCGTTGCCCCTGCAGCTCGTTGATAAAGAAGGCACGGCCCATTACCACCATTGCCGGAAGCTAGGAATACTGGGATTCTTCCCGTCGATCCCGGTGGAAACATTCCCATTCCCAACATAGCAATCGCGGGCAATTAGTCTCCCGAGATCGAAGGGCGGAAATGTATGAACACATTCTCGTTGATATGCAATGCGCTCATCGGTCGCTCTCGTTCTTCGATCCCCCCAAAACCATGCATATCTCAAGATTCCGCCGCCTAGCACCACTTGCCCGATCTGTGGCTTTCGTGTTGGGCACCGTCACCTGCCTGCAGGCAGAAGTCCTCGTCGAACTCGACGCCACCACCCTTTCAGAAGGCAGCCTCGACACTTGGACCAATACGGGCTCACTTGCTGGTGATTTTGAAGTGGAAGCTGGCAGTGCAGAGGTAGAGACAATCGACGGAGCCACAGGCGTCACCCTCGATGGCGGAACATGGTACGTGGGCCCCGCTGCTCCTGAGTCTGTCACTGGCGGAAACAGCCGGAGTGTTGAGGCATGGGTCTACAACCCGGAAATCGCCGGAGAAGAAACGATCTTCGCCTGGGGAAGAAGGGGCGGCGGCAACGGTACCAATGCCTCGTTCAATCACGGAACCAATGCAGACTTCGGCGCCGTCGGACACTGGGGTGATCCAGATATTGGCTGGAATGGCACTGAGGAAGCTGCCGTGTGGAATCACTTAACCTACACCTGGGACGCTGACAGCAAAACGACCACTGTTTACAAGAATGGAGAAGCAGTAAACAGTGAAGAAAACATTTCGCTGAACACATGGGCTGAGGACAACATTGGGGATCCTCTTCCATTCGTCGTCGGCGCTCAGAACGAGGCCGGCGGCACCCGTGCAGCCGGCCAGGCTGGCACGATGACTATTGGCCTGATTCGCGTTTATGACGATGCCTTGGATGGAGCGGCCGTAATGCGGAGCTTTAACCGATATGCCACCACATTTGGAATGGAACGTAGCGACGGGGTGGTCGTAGAGCTGGACGCTACCTCACTACCAGCTGGAGAACTCGACACCTGGCGTAACTTTGGAACCAGCGGAGGCATATTTGAGGCTGAGGTTGAATCCTCCGTTGTAGAAGAAATCGACGGCGTGAAAGGTGTTACGCTCGATGGAGAAAACGGCTGGTTTGTTGGGCCTAACGCGCCGTCATCGGTTACGGGAGCCACTAGCAGAACCATCGAAGCCTGGGTCTACAATCCGGAGATCGCTGGGGAGGAGACCGTATTCTCCTGGGGGCGACGTGGTGGCCCAGATGGTACCAATGTTTCGTTCAATCATGGTTCCAATAGCACTTTTGGTGCAGTGGGCCACTGGGGGGGTGCTGATATCGGCTGGAACTCGACCCAGTTAGCATCCGAGTGGACGGCGATCGGATACACCTGGGACTCCGACACTCAGACCACCACCGTCTACACAAATGGCGTGCTGGCAAACTCTGCCACGGATGTAGCGCTCGATACCGCCAGCGAAGACTCAAATGGTGATCCCCTGCCGTTCGTGGTAGGTAACCAAAACAATGCCGACGGCACTCGAAGCAATGGCTTAAACGGCTCTTTGACCATCGCAATGTTGCGCGTCAGCGACAGGGCTCTCGACAGCGACGCAATACTTGCCAATTACCAAGCTGAAGTCGGCACCTTTACCCAGAAGGACTCCGATGGTGACGGGATCGCGGACACCGTCGAGGACATGTTCGCGTTTCTCGACAAAAACAATCCTGCAGATGCTGCAATGGATCAGGACGACGATGGCTTGACCAACATCGACGAGATCGAAAGAGGCACGAACCCTGGTGTTGCCGACTCTGATGAAGACGGATTCCCAGATGGAGAAGAAGTAGCCGCAGGAAGCGATCCCCTGGATTCCGACAGCACACCAACTGACTTTGACCGGGGAAAGCTGGTAGATCTGGATGCTACTGCGCTACCGATCGGCCCACTTGAAACCTGGAGCAACACAGGAACGACCACCGGTGATTTTGTCGCTGAGGTGGATATTCCTGAAGTGCAAACGATTGATGGCGTAAATGCCGTAGTACTCGCAGGAGATGTCCACTGGTATGTTGGCCCAGCTGCTCCGGCGAGCGTCACTGGCAGTGAAGGAAGTCGCACTGTTGAGGCATGGGTGAACAACCCGGGGATTGCCTCAGAGGAAACTGTATTCGCTTGGGGTATGCGCAATGGTCCAGATGGATCCAACACGTCGTTTAATCACGGATCAAATGCAGACTTTGGCGCGGTAGGCCATTGGGGTGGACCAGACATCGGCTGGAATGGCACGCAGGAAGCGGCAAAGTGGGCCTTCATTGCGTATACGTGGGACTCTGACACAGCTACCACCACAGTCTACACCAATGGTGAAGTAGCGAATACAGAGGAAAGTGTGTTCCTTAACACACATGCAGAAGACAACAACGGAGAACCGCTTCCGTTCATTGTGGGGAACCAGAACGAGCCTGATGGCACTCGAACCGCTGCGCTTTCGGGATCGATGGCCATTGCCCGAATCCGGGTGCATGGCACAGCATTGGATGAAGGTACTATCAGGGCCACCTATGATTCTGAGAAAGGATTTTTCAATGCTGACAATGACAGTGACGGACTGCCGAATGCCTATGAAGCCATGTTTGACTTTCTCGATCCTGACGACGCAGCGGATGCTGCACTGGACTTCGATGAAGACGGCCTCACCGCTTTACAGGAGTTTGAGGCAGGCACTAGCCCTGGTTTAAGAGACACGGATAGCGACGGCCTTGATGACGGCGTTGAACTCGCTAGACAACCCGCACCTACCAACCCACTCTTGGCTGACTCCGACCAGGATGGTCTGCAGGATGGTGCCGAAACGGAAAGCGATCCACTGGACAGTGATAGTGACGGTGACGGATTCATTGACGGCCAGGAAGTCATCCATGGTGCCAGTGCCACGGATGCTGGGAGTGTCCCGGATTTCTCAAATCCTGTGGCGGTGATCAACCTGAATGCTGCCGGCCTGGCAGACGGTGAACTCGCCGTCTGGCCGAATACAGGAGCCGTAGTCGGAGACTTCGAGGCAGAATCCGAAGCACCGGGAATCGTAATGGAAGTCGACGGGCGCAAAGGCGTTGATTTCGACGGCTCTAACTGGTATGTCGGCCCTGCTGCTCCGCTCTACCTGGCACCCGGTGAAGATGATGGAGGCAGCCGAACGGTGACCGCGTGGGTGCACAACCCAGACATCGTCAACGAAGAAACCGTCTTCGCATGGGGCAGGCGCAACGGACCGGACGGATCGAACACTTCGTTCAATCACGGAGCAAGCGCCGATTTCGGAGCAGTAGGTCACTGGGGTGCCCCGGACATTGGCTGGAATGGCACTGAGGTGATTGGCGCATGGACCCACATCGCCTACACTTGGAGCGCAGAAACGGAGACGACCAACGTCTACACCGACGGCGAACTTGCCAATACTGAAGAAGGCATCCTGCTTGGAACCTGGGGACAAGACACAACCAACCTTCCGCTCCCGTTTGTAGTGGGCAATCAGAATGAGCCGGACGGCACCCGTAGCGCGGCTCTCACAGCGTCAATGACCATCGCAGAGATTCGAGTATTCGATCAGGCACTGACTGCCGAGCAGATCGTCCAGGACCGCGATGGAGAACTCGGCAACGCCGCAGGAGGATCGTTCCAAATCATCAGTGTTGAGCTTGCCCAGGGAGCGGCAGCTGACGCCTACGATATCACCGTCACATGGCAGTCCCAGCCTGATAAAAAATACAGCGTAGCATCGAATATCGATCTTCAGGGCGAATGGACAGAGTTGTCCGACGGCGTTGACTCAGATGGAGAGACCACCTCGTTCAAGGACACAGGGGTCAGCAAGTCAACCGGCACCCTCTACTACCGAATCACTCTCGAATAAACGGGTTCGTTAGTAGAACAGCAGTGAACGCACTGGTAGGAAATTTACTTACTTCACTGCTGATCTTTGTACGGTAGTGGCATTTGGCGAAGCACGGCGGAGACTCGATCATCGCTGTCGGCTAGCTTTTTTGAGCCCGACCTATCAGTTTTGTAATCAATCGATTACTGATGAATTTACTTTCTGATTCCATGGTGAGGAATGAACAGACACCTCACATTGACGTTTACACTCCTACTGACAGGACAGGCAGATCTAACATTCGCACAGGAAAACGGGCAAAACGCTAACAGGCAGCGAGTTCACCTGCTGATGCGGATTCTCGATCTGGATCGCGATGGCACCTTGTCTAGGAACGAATGGGAGCAGATTCCTGCCTTCTTGGAAAAACTCGACAAGAACGGCGATTCCGTGGTGTCACGGGATGAAATGCGCCCGGAGCAGGAGCGTGACCCAGCCCGTACCGGCCGGAGACGGCAGGGCGGACCCTCACCAATTGATATTGAAACATCGCCTGTCGATTTGGGAGAACCGGGGATTGCCTGGTACGGGCGACTGGATGTCGCAAAGGAGGTGGCGAAGCGCAGCAACCGTCCAATCATGTTCATGGCTGCCGCTTCCCAGTGCGGTGGCGTCCCGGGTGTTTTCTGACCGGGCTACTCCAGAACGCAGAACAGTTTGTTCAGCAAAAACGAGATCATCGAAGCCTCCCGGAGATTTGTGTGTGTTCGAGTCGATTCGTACGAGAGCCTGGCGAATCAGTCGCTCGTGCGCAGTTTCCTCAACGGACGCTTTGCGAACACGGCGTTCTGCATCCTTGCGCCAGATGGAGAGACACGCTTGACGAGAAGCGGCCGGAGCCCAAGCCAGCAGTTCCCGACCACTGAGGCCTTTGCCGCGAAGCTCAATGCTATCGCCGACGACTACCAACCGAAGGGCAAGACGGAGCTTCCTCCTGTCCCGGATTTCAACCGGTTCGGGCTGGCTCTGAATGTAGCAGCGGCGGACGAAAGAATCCTCGTACTCGTTGCCACTGCCGAAGACCAGATCAAGGGATTGGAAAGACGACTGCGCCCACTGGCGTGGAGCAATGATGTGCAGGGACGCTTTCACTTTGATCTGGATTCAGGTTCGGCATGGAAGGAATCTCTGTCGCTCCCCGCAGACGCGGCTCCCGGAATCTATTTCATCAAACCTGGCGCATACGGGCTTGACGGCAAAATCATCAGCAAACTGGAACCGGACGCCGAGAACAATGTGATCCTTGCGGCAATGGCAGCGGCCAATAAGTCTTACAAAGCCACCACAGTGCGCAAGAATTACAGCGACCACGTCAGGGAAGGCAAAAGAAAGGGCATCACGATCGAGATGGCCGTCCCATTCGGCGAAGATCGGGACAGCGATGGTAAAATCGATCACGCACCTGGTGCGGAGAGGCCGCCCAGATACGGCGCTGATTCTAACTTTTTCTGAAGATGACCGTTGCATTTGCGCCGCCAAATCCGAACGAATTCGTGAGGCAGTAGTGGAACGATGCGTCGCGTGGCTCGCGGACGAGGTCAAATGCTACGGAGGGATCTGGCGTTGCTATCTGAGCATTGGGTGGCAGCCAGTCGCCATTCATCGCAAGGATGCTGATAGCGGCTTCGACAGCGCCAGCCCCGCCGAGAAGATGGCCGATGCTCCCTTTTGTGGAACTTACCCGGACGTTTTCCACTTGTGAGTCTCCCGCCCAGGCCCTGATGGCGTTCGCTTCTGCCGAGTCATTGAGTGGCGTGCCAGTGCCGTGAGAGTTGATGTAGCCGATCTGATCCGGCAAGATTCCCGCGTCCGCACAGGCGACTTTCATCGACTGCAGTGCAGCGATCCCATCTGGATGTGGTTGTGTCAGGTGATGCACATCGGTCGACATGCCGTAGCCAGCAACCTCAGCTAAAACGGTGACTCCGCGGGCCCGAGCTGAGTCGAGCGATTCCAGAGTGAACACAGCAGCTCCCTCGCCCAGGGCAAGGCCATCGCGATCGGCATCGAAGGGCCTTGGAGTCGTAGTGCTCAGGGCCTGTAGTGCATCAAAGCCGGCAAACACCAGCTCCGACAGCGCATCATAGCCGCCGCACAGAACCCGTTCTGCTCTGCCGTTGCTTACCAGGCTGGCGGCGTGCCCGATCGCGTTGGCTCCAGATGCGCAGGCGTTGGCGATAACAGTCAATGGGCCACGAAGTCGGAAAGCGCGGCAGAGGTTCAGCACCTGGCTCTGCGGATAGTAGCCGTGAATGCGTGTGGCCTGTTGCCGCCTGCTTTGTGAACTGAGAGCAGCCCGGTAAAAATCTTCACCCAACGCCATCGCCCCCGCAGAAGTGCCGAAGACCAGCGACACCGACAGCTCATCGCCACCGGCACACCAGGCGCTCTGAGCCAGCGCTTCAGCCGCAGCGTGCAGGAGCATTTCTGACGAACGGTCAAGCCGCGCGACTTCGCGTGCGCTCAGATTTGTATCCGGCAGGACACCGGGCAGGTAGCATTCCCCTCCAGAATGCACGCGCATCCGTGATGTATCGAATAAAGTAATGGGCCGCAGGGCTGATCGCCCCACTCGAAATCCACGAGCATTTTCTTGCACGCCTGTCCCCATCGGAGTGACCAGCCCCATGCCAGTGATCACCACGCGACGGCGGTGCTCTCGAGCATTCGGCAGCTTCGAAATCGGTTGAGGCGATACAGTCATTCCCCTCCCCTTTAGGACGGAATCTGGAAAAGTTCCAGCCCCCTGTGCGCAAATGCGCCACCGCTACCGCTCCAATTTTTTCAAAGCTTCCTCCCGCGCTGCCCGGGCGAGTTCGAAGGCGCCATCGTCACCGTAGCGCTTGATCGAAAACTTGGCCGTCTTCCTCCTGCCAGGCGCGGGCGACCAGGTGGCCTGCCAGAATTCATAGCGTGCGCCATTGCTGTCCTCACGCACGACCCGACACACTCCAACGACACCGGAACTGTTCCGAATGGTGATGCGCTCCGCTTGAATGCGCCGACAGGGTGTCGGCAACTCACTGAGCAGGCGGTCTCTGTATTCCCGCGCAGCTTGTAGCGCTGTGGACTGATCTCCATACCGATTGTCAGCAAAAAAACGGGAGTAGCCGCGGCCATTCCTCTGCAAGCGAACCAGCCAGCCGTGCGATCTCACAGCAGGCGCATCGACGCGGGTGATGCCATATTCAGCAGCTGTTTCCCTGTCCGGCATGCCGTTAGCTTAACCGCATCAAAAGATCCCGCCATCCATTTTCAGCACTGCGCCGGTAATGTAGGATGCCTTGTGCGATGCGAGAAAGCATACGGCATCTGCAATTTCCCCGGGCCTTCCAAAGCGGCGCATCGGAATTTCCCGCGCCAGCGCCTTCCGCTGATCCGCAGGAATGGAGTCCAGAGCCGGCGTATCGATATAGCCAGGGCACACACAATTCACCGTGATACCAGCACGGGCGGTTTCTTTTGCAAGGGCCTGGCTCATGGCCACGGTACCGGCCTTTGCCGCCGCGTAGTTCGTCTGGCCTCTCGGCGCGAGCAGCGCACTCAGGGAGGAAATGTTGACGATCCGGCCGTAGCGCTGGCGCATCATGGTTCCCTGCACCGCACGGCAGCCATAAAATGTTCCATTAAGATTCGAGTCCACCACCGCGCGCCAGTCCTCATCGGTCATGTTGGCTAACAAGTTGTCGCGATGAAATCCCGCGTTGTTCACCAGTGCGTCCAGTCGCCCGTTTGTCGCTACGATCGATTCCACCGCGCTTGCCCATGCCCCTGGATCCGTCACATCGAGATCAACCAGAGACACACGCCCGGGCTGCTCAGATGCACACTCCTGGGCGCGCTCAACGTTCGCCCGGACGCCCAGCCAAACCTGCCAGTTCTCATCGCAGTCAGCAAGGAACGCCCTGGCGATGGTTCCGGCAAGCACACCGTTGCCTCCTGTAATCAGGGCTACGCGGGGCGGGCTGGGATTTATCGAAAGATCCGTCACGGGGACACCATGCCCATTCCTGATGATTCGGCAATGCCCTGTTGCCTCTACAATTCGCCTTCCAGATACACGGGTGGCAGCGGCAACTGAATGGTAAAGGCCGTCGAGATTCCCGGAGTGCTGTCGACGAAGATTTTCCCTCCATGCGCTTCCACTGCACGCTTCACAATCGACAAGCCCAGGCCAGTGCCTTTGACCTCAGAACCACGGTGCTTCGCCACGCGGTAGAAGCGCTTGAACACAAAGGGCAGATGGCTTTTCGGAATTCCAACGCCGTTGTCCCGCACTTCCATCCGGTGACCCTCGTCGGTTTTTACCACTGAGATGCTTACCTCAAGCTGATCCCTGTCATTCTCCTTGAGGGCATTCTCGATCAGGTTGAAGAAAACCTGGTCCCAATAAAAACGGTCGCCCGCGATCTCTCTGGCTTCTTCTGGAATGTCGATCGTCACACGAGCCGACTTCTGCTCGATCAGCGGGTTGAGCCGGTCGACCACATCCCGCACACAAGTCGCAACATCAAACCGGCGACCTCGCAGTAAATTCGTCTCCGACAGCCCTACCGATTCAAACTTACTGATCGTAAGCATATCTTCCACGATGCGGGCAATGCGTTCACCATGCTTCTGCATAGTGATCAGTGCCCGCTTCGTCATGGCATCGTCGTGGATCACTCCGTCGACCAGATTCTCCAGATAGCCATTGATGATAGACAGTGGCGTGCGCAACTCGTGCGACGCATTGGCAACAAAGTCTTTCCGAATCTGCTCAGTCTCGTGATGCTCGGTGTCATCACGGATGATGAGCTGGACAAAGTCGGGATCTTCAGGAAAGGCTCCCACTTCCACGGGAGATGCGCTGATCGTAAGATAACGCTCAACGATTTTTTCTCCCTTCTTGATGCCAACGAGAAAACTCCGCTCCACGCGAACAGAATCTTTGAACGCCAGCTGGACAGTCTCGATCAGCCGATGATCTGGCAGCACATCGATCACTTTCTGCCCGGGAGTTTTTGAATCCCATCCAAACCACTCGGCAACCCTGTTATTGCCAAATTGAACCTCCATCGAATGCGCGACGATCAGGCACCCGTCATCAAGGTCCTGAACGATCGACCGCAAAAGCCCGTTGAGCACGTCAGAGTTCATGCCTCTTTTATCTGCCACCTGGTCAGATTTGACCGGAACGGTATTGCTGGATCGATCGCCATCAGCGAAAAGTTGGGTCAGGGTATGGCGTATTTTTTTTATCACTTCTCTAAAGAGAAGCGATACCCCACACCGCGGACGGTTTCAATGTAGTTTGCGAATGTGCCGAGTTTCTCTCTCAGGCGTTTCACGTGCGTGTCCAGGGTCCGCGTCATCACGTTTTCATCGTATCCCCAGACCTCGCGCAACAGATCATCGCGCAACTGAGGCTCGCCGTCGGCCTCAATGAGCAGACGCAGCAGTTTGAATTCGGTCGCAGTCAGGTCAATCTGCTCGCCATGGAGGAAAAGCTTGAGCGAGTTGCGCTCCAGATGAAACGGCCCCTTGGTCAAAGCAGAGTCTACCCGGATGCGGCGGGAGCGCTTCAGCAGCGCTTTCACCCGCAAGACCAGTTCCTTGGGACTGAAGGGCTTGGTAACATAGTCGTCCGCACCCAGTTCCAGTCCGGTGATCTTGTCCTCCAGCTCACCTTTCGCGGTGAGCATGATGACTGGAATGTGCTGCGTGCGCTGGTCGGCGCGTAGTTCCTTGTAAACGCGAAACCCGTCTTTTCCGGGCAGCATCAAATCCAGCACAATCAAATCTGGCACTTTCTCCTTAGCACAGACCACAGCCTCTATACCATCATGCGCAGAAAGGACTTCGAATCCTTCCCGCTGGAGATTGAAAGAAACGAGGTCAAGAATATCTGACTCGTCATCAACGACTAATACTTTATGCATTTTCCAAAAAGTCGCATAGTTACCGGGAGCCACAAAGCCATTCCTGTGACGAAAATGTCACATCTCGCACGTCTGGACACACCACCAGCTTGAGAACTTGGGATGTTGTCGGAGCAATCCAAATGAAAACGAAATGCGCCGCGTTTTATTTTGTAGCAGGCCCGTTCATTTCCCTTCTTTCTGGATATACCAAACGCCACCACGGATTCTTGGTTTCGCGCTGTAGCTCCTGGCCAAATATCAAATACATTGGGCAGGCTAGTAACTGCTCCTACCTCGGGAAGAAGTCGTCATCCACCGGAGGTTCTGATGTGGTTTGCAGCGAGGTGGAAAGGTCTGTTGAATCAAGCAAGGTCACTGGCTCGGCGACGGCGTCCTGAAGTTGGTCATGGTAATACACTTTGACCACGTAGCCGTGGTAGGCCCGGTGGCCAAAATCAAGAATCTCCTGATCCGCCTGCGGAGGGAGGAAGTAGGTTACCTCCAGAAGTTCCTCAGACTGGTTCTGCCAGTTCACGGGTTGCGTCACCCAGCGATTCGCCGGAACGGCACGGGTCAGGTCTACCATGTCTTCATTGACAACGTCGTAAAAATCTACCCTGACATGGACATACTCAGGATTGATCGTGACGCCTGGTGTGGATTGAATCAGCACGTTCAAAACCACGCGCTCGCCTTCTGCCACAGTCTTGTCGGGCTCGGCGATGGCGCTGCCGATTTTCAAAATCTTCCGGGCTGGTGCAACTTTGGCTGCGAAAGTCACTGGCAGCGGGTCGGCTACTGGCGAAGTTGCGGAGGCCAATTCACCGGAAAGATCAGGGAGCAAGTATTCTTCCCTGGCCTCTGGTGCCTGGCCTTTGAGCCGGAAGTCTGCTAGAGAGTAGTAATCGCCTCCGCGAACCGGCCCCATTTGATAGATTGATTTCCAGAAGTTGGCAGCCTTCGCAGACAGTCCCATCTCTTCGTAGGTAATTGCAAATTCGTAAAGGATTCGCGGATGGTCCTTTTCCAGCGAAGCGGCGGAATTAAAATGCACCAGCGCTCCCTGCATATCGCCGTCGGCCCGCAACATCATTCCCTGATCGAGATAGTAGAGTGCAGCCTTGTTCTGGATCGGAATCTCTTCGTCCACGCCATCTCCAGTCTCGTCAACAGCTGGCGGAGTGACCGTTCCTGGATCGATGGTGGGAATGTTAGCTACCGCGTGTGTCCGCGCGATTCTCGGGGCCTCATTAACAGCTGCCTCGGGTGCGGAAATAATGTTCGCTCCCGGACTTCCCAGTGAGGCGGAACCCGCAATCGGTGAAGAACTCCCGTTGGGCTCACCGTTCTCAGGTTCATATTGAGTCACGAACCATGCCACTGCCGCCACCTGAGCAAGCGCAATAAGCCCCAGCACGGTTGCGGCTGTGGTGAATGCGGAAGAGCCATCTGCGGGGTTTGCCTTGGGTCTACTCATGCGCTTGAACGGACGTTAACGATCCTCTGATTCAGTGTCAACGGGCATCGCACCGGGTACCATAGACATTTTCCTTACGTATGGTGAAACCACGAAAACTTGCCGGAAATTATGGAAGGCTTAAGGATGGTTGTTGAACTTGCAGGTTGAATATTCCCTGAGCGTGGATAACCAAGGCTTTACGACAAGATGGTGACCGTTGAGCAAGCGATAGGCCCACTACCCAGTCCGGTTGCCGTTGCGGCCAGACTGAGGGTGGCTGGCGTACAGGGACTCGTGTTCCTGGATTCTGCCGGCAATGCCTACCATCCGACGCCGTTGTCAATGATCGCAGCAAATCCAGAGGCGATGATCTCTGGCAGCCTGCGCAGTGATTCGGACGTCGTCCGCCTGCGGGCCGCTATTGAGGGAATGCAATCCGCGAAGCCTTCTGGTGACCTGGGCTTGCCGATGGGCGGTTTGTTCGGAGGGGTGGATTTCGATGGCACTTTTTGTTTCGGAAAATATTCAAAACTCCTGGTGTTCGACCATGCCAGAAAACGCTGGTTCGACATCGGCGGCTTCTTGAAGGAACACAGCACCGCTCTGGATTTTGCAGAGGACAAGCCGACGCTCAGCCCGTCACTCCATTTTACGCCTGTCTCAGAGCGATCCTGGTATGAGGATTCCGTTCGCAGGGCTCAGGAATACATCGCTGCGGGGGACATCTATCAGGTGAATATTGCGCATGCCTTTGAATCCGCCTGGCCTGCGGATGCGGATGCTTTTCCATTCTATCAGGTACTGCGTCGGCACTCCCCCGCTCCGTACTCAGCTTTTCTCGACATCGAAGGACGGCAGGTGATGTCCGCTTCTCCCGAATCGTTTCTCAAAATCAGCGGCAACTGCATACGCACCTGCCCGATCAAGGGAACCCGTCCCCGGTTTCGCGATGAAGAGCGCGATGAGAAAAGCGCTTACGACTTGCTCACTTCTCCCAAAGAAGTGTCGGAATTGATCATGATTACCGATCTGGAACGCAATGATCTGGGACAGATCTGCGATTTTGGTACTGTCAGGGTTTCGGAACTGTTGAAGATCGAGCGCTTCGAGCAGGTGTTCCATCTGGTATCGACCGTCAATGGCCAGCTCCGCCCGGACGTTGATCATGTCACCGCGCTCCGCGCCTGCTTCCCAGGTGGATCGATTACTGGCGCACCAAAGAAGCGGGCGACGGAAATCATCGCCGAGCTTGAGCAATTGCCGCGCGGACTTTACACCGGGGCGATAGGCTATCTCGGAGCAAACGGAGAGTCACAGTTCAACATTGCGATCCGCACTGCCATAGCTGAGGGCGACCACGTGAGCTTCCATGTGGGCGCGGGAATCGTGGCCGATTCCGATCCGGCTTTTGAATATGAGGAAACTCTGCACAAAGCTGCAGGCATCCTCCAGGCGGCCAAATCCATACGTTCCATCGCCAGCACGAGACAAGACCGCTGATATCCCCCCCTTGCCCCCCACCATGCAGGAACTGGACACACACTTTACGCACACACCCACGATCGCGCCTGACGCCTACATCGCGCCTTCTGCTGATATCATGGGTTCAGTCACCATTGGGAGCCGTTCGAGCGTCTGGTATCAATGTGTATTACGCGGCGACATCAATGCCATACGCATCGGCAGCGAGAGCAACATTCAGGACGGCACGGTGATTCATGTTTCAAGCACGCATCCTGCGATCGTGGGGGATCGTGTTTCCTGCGGGCACCGGGCCATCATCCACGCCTGCACCATTCACGAGGAAGTCTTGATCGGCATGGGGGCCATCATCATGGACGAGGCCGAAATTGGAAGCGGCTGCATCATCGGTGCGGGAGCGCTGATTACTAAAGGCGCGCAGATTCCACCTGGCGTACTGGTTCTTGGAAGTCCGGCACGGGTGATCCGAAATCTGACAGATAAAGAGCGGGCGTCGATACCTGCACTCAGCGCCAAATACCTGCAAGTCGCCAATGCTCACGCCCGCCTGGGCAACGTGGAGCAAAGCGGTTGATTTTCGTCAGCCGAGCCCGTACTCTCTCCTGCGATGCAAAACGACGTAGTCGAAGTCGAAATCAAAGGAGTGCTGCCAACCAGCGGGGGTTGTGCGGTTTTTCTTGGCACCGACGACAAGGTCTTCGTCATCTACATCGACCAGATAGTGGGTGCGGCCATCACCATGTTCATGCGCAAGGTTCCCAAGGAACGGCCGCAGACTCACGATCTGTTTGCCAGCATGCTGGCAGCGCTGGGTGCCAAGGTGGAGCGAATCATCATCAACGATTTCAAGTCCGGAGTTTACTACGCGCGAATGATCCTGAGCGAGGAGAACGAGCTTCACCACAAGAAGATCATCGAACTCGATGCGCGCCCCAGTGATTCACTCGCGATCGCAGTGCAACAAAATGCCCCCATCTTCGTATCATCCGATGTCTGGAACGACGCAGACGACATGAGCGATGTCCTGAGCCGAGTCGATCAGGAGACGATCGCGGAAGATGATGATTTAGAACTTTAGACCATCTTCAATCGGAGATTAGCGGGGTCACGAGTTCTGCCTGGCCCTCACTCTGTCCTCCGCCTGTTGGCGCTTGGTCATAAGATCGCCTCGCTCCATCCGCAGTTTGTCGAGCTTATCCATCAGCCGCTCCGTCCTGCGCTCAAGCGATTTTTGCGCACCTTCACTGTTCCGGGCGATGGCTTCATGGATTTTTTGGTCGAGTTCGTTTACCTGCTTCTCGGCCTCAAGAATGACCGCATCGTATTTGGCGATCGCCTTGTCCAGACCTGTCATTGCTTCCGGCGCATTGACGATTCCCGAGTGCTCCGCTTCCGTAAACACGACCTGGCCAGATCTACCGTTGGGGTCTTTCGTCGGCCACTGCTTCGCGATCGTCGGTTTGCGCTCAACTTTTTTCTTGCCTGTGGTTACGACTTCCGGGCCCTTCTCCAGCAGCTCTGCTGTCTCCTCCTTGTCGTAAAGGAACACGCTCTGGATGGTTTCCGGCAAATCCTCAAACGGCAGCGTTGCATTGCCGCCGGCGTGAGTCACGCGGAGGGCATCCGGTGTCCATTTTGAGATCACCACTCCGGTATAAGTAGCTCCAGAACTCAATGTCAAATTGCCCAGCTCACGGCCTTTTGCCGAATTGCGGACACTCACTTTGTATTCCTCACGATAGTTTTCAAACGCCTCCTCCAACTCAGTGTGCTCCCGCTTCGCCTCGCGCAGCTGTTTCTGCAACTCCACCAGCTCCGCCTCATGAGCTTTTCTGTCCGCAGCCGCCGCAGCTTTTTTGGCGCGCGCTTCCTCTTTAAGCTCTTCCAACTCGTCCTTCAGAGCCTGATGCTCGGCCTCAGCCGTTGCCAGACGCTCGTTGAGCGCAGCGGTGTCCGCCCCCCCGGTTTCGATGGTTTCTTCATTGCATGCGGTCAGCGCAAGGCCACCAATAATTGTCCCCGCTACGCCAAAATGAACCAGTGTATTTTTCAGTTTCATTATCTTCATCTCTCTTACATGTTTTGCTGTTCCTGCCGGCAAGAGTTCCCGCCCTTAGCCTCGTGAACACGTTGAAAAGCGAAGCATTCGCTTGTCTTTGTGCCCTAACAGGCAACAGATTCATCTCAAAATTAGGCGTTGTCCTTTAACAATACTGTTAAGCGGGGGTAGCACCTTCTACCGGATACAGATTGGACAATATGCGCCTGCACGGCCGCTATTACGGCTTCTGTGGTCGTTACGGGTTGTGAGCACGCCCAACTTCGGCGATATTAGAAACACATTTTTCTTCAATGTTCCGAACCCGGGTCAACATGGAGCAGGCGGAGGTCAACTACCTGGCACCGTATGCACAGCTAACAGGCAAGTCCGCCGGACGCCTGCATCAGGAACGTGCCCACCCGTACCGCACCGATTACCAGCGCGATCGCGCCCGCGTCGTGCATTCGAGAGCTTTTCGCAGACTTGAATACAAGACGCAGGTTTTCCTCAACGGAACGGGTGATCACCTGCGCACGCGGCTGACGCACACCATCGAAGTCGCATCCATTTCCCGCACCATCGCCTGCGCACTGGGCGCGAACGAAAACCTTGCCGAAGTCATCGCCCTCGCCCACGATCTGGGCCATGCCCCATTCGGTCACACAGGCGAGGAAAAGCTCAACGAACTGATGCGTGGCTGCGGTGGCTTTGAACACAATCTGCAAAGCTTGCGAGTTGTCGAACTGCTCGAAGTAAAATATCCGCGCTTCCCTGGACTGAACCTCAGCTACGAAGTCCTCGAAGGACTGCGCAAGCACGATCGTGGCTTCACCCGCCCGGCATTCGGCGACACACCAGAGGAGACATTTGCCAATCCTTCGCTTGAGGCACAGATCGCCAACGTTGCCGATGAGATCACCTATTACAGCCACGATCTGGACGATGGCCTCGATCACCATTTGATCACTGTCGAGCAATTGAAGGAGATCGAAATCTGGAACGTGTGCTACGACTTTGTGCGCAAGCATTTTCCTGATCTCAAGGGCAATGAGTTGATCACCTACGTCATCCGCACCCTCATCGACTACCAGGTAGAACAGCTGGTGGCAGCAACACATGAGCGGCTCGAATCGCAAAACTTTGACTCGGCCGACGCCGTCCGCCGCCACCCCACCCTGTTAGTCGCCTACAGCGATCGCGTGCGGCGTATGAACCAGCAGTTGCGAAAATTCCTCTACCAGAACCTCTACTACCATCCTGATGTGAACGGTCCGAACCGCCGCGGTGGCGACCTGATTGAAAGCGTCTTTCGCGCTTATCTTGAGAATCCTGAAATGCTGGGCAATGCCGCTACCCGCCGCCTGGGAGATGAAGGCCTGCATCGCACTGTTTGCGATTACGTGGCAGGAATGACCGACCGCTTCATCATGGACGAAGCGGCGCGTCTGGGGCTGCCGCAACTGCAAAGATAGCCTCCGCCGTTTCCGTCTGTAGCTCCATGAAGGTATCGAGATCATTTGCGTCCGTGTTTATTGCCCTGAATGCTGCAACGGTGGTGGTAGTGTTAGTCATCGTGCTACAGTGGCCTGCGCAAGTGATCATCCCCAAAGAGCAACCCCCGGCTGCACTGGAGATCCGCGAACGCATCGGCCTGCTTGCACCGGATCCTGACTGGAGCGAACTGGAACCCTATCAGGATACCATCACTCACGACGAATTCGAATCAGCACTTACCAGCGTATACAGTGCGGGTGACGCATGGAAGGCAGCAGTGCGCATCAGCGATACTTATGCTGATGTCGACACTCAGGACGGCAAGGGGTTCCGGCTTCGCTTCGCTGCCAGGCAGGCAGACAAAGCACCTAAACGCTACTGGCGCGGTGCCAGCGAGCTCCCTTCCATTAAAGCCGGGAGTGATCGTCCGCTTCAGGGCATGCGCATTGTCATCGATCCCGGGCACATCGGCGGCAAGTGGGCGCAAAAAGAAGAACGCTGGTATTCCATCGTCAAAGGAACCGAAGTCATGGAAGGCACCATGACCCTGCAGGTGGCAAAGCTGCTCAAGCCACAACTGGAAAAGCTGGGAGCAACGGTATTCCTGACCCGTGAGACGACCGAACCCGTGACCAACATGCGACCGGCCGACTTTGAGGAAGCCGCAGCCAACTACCTGCAATCCATCGGCAAAGATCCGCAGCGCAACAAGCGGGCGCTCGAATTTGAGCGCGACAAAATGTTCTTTCGCACCCAGGAGATTCGCACCCGCGCGTGGCTGATCAATGACATCTTTCAACCCGACCTCGTCCTGTGCCTGCACTTCAACGCCGAGTCATGGGGAAATCCCCGCAAGCCAAAGTTCGTAGATCGGAACCACCTCCACCTTATCGTCAATGGAACCTATAGCCTGTCGGAAATGCGACTACATGACCAGTGCTTCGACATGATGCAGCGAATCCTGCAGAAAACCCACTCTGAGGAAACCGCTGCCAGCACCGTCGTCGCCAAATCGATGGCCGAGGCCACCGGTCTGCCAGCATTCCGCTACGGCGGCAGCAATGCCCAGCCAGCGGGCGACTCCGAATACGTCTGGGCGCGCAACCTGCTCGCCAACCGCCTCTACGATTGCCCCACCGTCTTCCTGGAACCCTACGTCATGAACAACGAGGAAGTTCACGACCGTATCCGCATCGGTGACTACGAGGGCAAACGCCCGATCAATGGCAGAATGTTAAAGAGCATCTTCCGCGAATATGCCGATGGCGTAGCGGAAGGCGTGCGAGCTTATTACGCAGACCAGCGGGCAGGTAATTAATTGTAATAGCTATTGATCGGATCCTTCACAATTCCCGCGCGCACCGCATTCAGATCAATAGGCCGCAACAGTAGCCAACATTCCAGGCTCGCTCTGCACCACATCACTCTTAAATCGATCCTCTCCCAGCGGCCCATTGCGCTTTGTGCGCAAATTGTACCACTGGCTGAACCGCTGCTTGATCTCCCCCACAAACGCCGCAACCGTTCAAGCGCAGGAAACAAAGTAGCATCGACTTTAATCCAAGTTCACGGAGTGCAACTCCGCGCTACGCTCGTCAACAGAATGTTGACGCTAATGAGCAGTCCCGGTTGGGATAAATCGGCAGCGGACAGCTCTTCGCCCTATTTCAGGACAACAACCAGCTTCCTTACTTGGTCGGTCAGCTTCAGGCATTCGAGGATCGCTCCGAAAATGAACCCAGCATAGACGGCGCTGCTCCCGTGCTGGTCCGATGCAGTAAGGGCGGCATAGTATCCCCGGTGGCCTTCGAGAATCGCTCGTTGCGAATGGCGCTGGAAGACGCTAACTTCCGATCATGTCCACCGGAGAAGCATTTTAACTGACTTCCGTCGCCGACGACCTCGAAGGCGAGAAACTCGCTGAAGTCCGGCACGAATACCTCAATGGCATCGTCGTCGCCATGGCAGGCGCCTCGCGCATGCACAACACGATTGCCGGGAACATTTTCGCCAAGCTCCATGGCCACCTCGCAGGCAAGCCCTGCCGCCCCTTCATGGGCAATCTGAAAGTAGGAATCGCACGCCGCAGCCAGACCCTGTTCTACGATCCGGATATTGTCGTTGAATGCGCCACCACCTTACCGAATGACGACTACATCACGACCGAACCCAAGGTGATCTTCGAAATTCTCTCGCCCTCCACCGAGCGCATCGATCGCCGGGAAAAATTCTGGGCCCACATGGAACTGGAATCTTTCGAAGATTACGTTCAGGTCGATCAGCAGCAGGCACACATCGAGATCTTCCGTCGCACCAACGACTGGCTGCCAGAGATCACCACCGAGACCGATGCCTCCCTTCACCTGTCATCGATCGACTTCACAATGTCCATCGCTGAAGTCTACGCAGGACTGGAGTAAGCACCTCTCCGCACCGGGCCTAGAAGCGTTCGATCTTGGCCTCCGCTTTGGGCGCACCCAGTAAATCAGACATGACCCTTTGCTTCCGCTGCGAAATCGTCGATGACTCAATGTTTCGCCAGCCTTCGGGTGCCTTTCTCGATCTCGCGCTCGTGCGCTGGGCAGAACTGGATCCCGCCGAAGCCGTCGCCTGGGAGCTGGAGCGGCAAGACGTCGCCGCACAGCAATCCGAGAGAATGCCCTGAAACTGGCGAACGAACTCGGCATTCCCTTCAGCGAGTTTGGGGGTGGCGCTGGAAGGAACGACCTGAGGGCGATGGCAATGGACGCGGATCCGCAGGGTGCCGTGGCCTTTCTCGATCAGATCAAAAATCCCAAGGACCGCCAGACCATGATCGCCAGCATCCTCTTCAGCGGCAATGGCGCTCTGCGAAATGCGGCGAACGGAATCGGCGTCGGTCTCGGAATGCACGACGCCGACGCGGTGCTGGCGTGGATCGAATCCGAGTCGTTGCGGGACAGCCCGCTGCGCGATACAACGGGAATGATGCCCGGGTGTGCTTTTCCCATGCCGGGTTGCCCGCGTAGGCGTCGCCTTGCAGGTGCCCCTGGTAGTCGCCTAAAAACTCAAGCGGCGCTGTTTTCTCCCGGCTCAGGGTGAAGTGATAGAGATCGTATGGTGTGCTTTCTAACAATCCCACATCAGTAGGAGGCTCCTGTGATGTAGAAGGCGTTCGCGCCACTCGTTGCCGCCGTTGTTGTCTTTCTTCCGCAGGGAGAGCGCGTCGTAGGCGCTGATAGCACTGTAGTTGTGACTGTCCACGGTCAGCGATCCACAGACGGATGAAACCGAAGAGGAGCGACGACGAATTCAGACTCAGATGCAACTGATTAAGGCGCAGCTCGGCTACAGCTAAATTGGGTTCCGCTTTTTCTGGATCGTCTGCCTTCCGCTCGTCGAACTTAACCTCTAAATCATCGACTTCCTGCCCATGAGCACCACTGCAAAGATTAACCACACGAGAAGAAGCCCGGGGCGTGAGATGTTAAAGGCGGAAAACAGGATTGCCTAATAGACGCAGCGGACGAAATTGTAGACTTCCTCGACATGATCGTTACCTCCTTACCTTAGGACTCAGTCAACAACCATGCCATCACCCGCCCCGAGAGACTCGCTGAAAGGCACCGTGGAACGCGTCACTTTCCATGACGAGGAGTCGGGCTATGCCGTGTTGAAAGTGACTGTGAGCAAGCGCATGGAGCCGTTCACGGTGACTGGACGTGTGGCAGCGGTGCAGCCGGGGGAAGGGATCGAGGCCACTGGAGAATGGGTCAACAACCCGCAGTATGGACGGCAATTCAAAGCGGCTGACATTCACACCTCTGAACCGGACTCGGTGGTCGGTATCGAACGTTATCTGGGCAGCGGCTTGATCGATGGCATCGGCCCGGCTTACGCCAAGAGGCTCGTGAAAAAATTTGGCAAGGAGGTTTTTGACATCATCGACCATGCGTCCGCGCGACTGGAGGAGGTCGATGGCATCGGCACCAAGCGACGTAAGGAAATCAAGGCTGCCTGGGAAAAGCAAAAGCGCGTTCGCGAGATCATGGTGTTCCTGCATGCGCACGGGCTGGGAACTGGGCGCGCAGTGCGGATCTACCAGGCATACGGCGATGACTCCGTTCGACTCATCGAAGAGAATCCGTATCGACTCGCCGAGGACATCTACGGGATCGGCTTCAAGACTGCGGACAAGATGGCACAGAGCATGGGCATTCAACCTGATGCCGAATCGCGGATTCGTGCCGGGATCCTCCATCAACTCAAAGCAGCTGCCGACGACGGCCACTGCTGCCTGCCGGTGATTGTGCTCGTTGAACAGGCAATCGCGCTGCTCCAGTCTCCGCAGGCGCGGGTGGAAGCAGTGCTGGCGAAAATGACTGGATGTTGCGACTTGATCAAAGAAGCCGTCGAAGGTGAACCGGTGGTTTTTTCGCCATCTCTACACTACGCGGAAACACAGGTGGCGGCGAGGCTTCGAGACCTGGCAAGCCGCCCTGCGGATCATCCTGACATTGACATCGATCGCGCGGTGGACTGGGCCGAGAAACGCTCCAAGATCACCTTCGCCACCAGCCAGAAAGTGGCGATCGCTGAGGCGCTGCGGAACCGGGTGCTGGTCATCACCGGAGGCCCCGGAGTGGGCAAGACTACGATCGTGAACGCCATCCTGCAGATTCTCGCAGCCAAGGACGTGCGCATTTTGCTGGCAGCGCCGACCGGCCGTGCGGCGAAGCGAATGACTGAAACCACGGGGCGCGATGCGCTCACCATCCATCGCCTGCTGGAGTATCAGCCGCAGCAGGGCTTCAGCAGAAAACGTGGCAGCCCGCTCAAAGGCGACTTCTTTGTTCTGGATGAAACGTCCATGGTGGATGTGCGTCTGATGCACTCTTACCTGGATGCGCTGCCACCTGAAGCCCACCTGCTCCTGGTGGGCGATGTCGATCAGTTGCCATCCGTTGGCCCTGGCAATGTCCTTGGCGACATCATAGCCAGCGGCACCATACCGGTGGTGCGCCTAACGGAAATCTTCCGCCAGGCGAAGGAAAGCCACATCATCACGGCTGCCCATGCCGTCAATGAAGGACACCTACCTCCCATCGACCGTTCAGCAGGCACTGACAGCGACTTCTTTTTCACCGAGTGCAAAGAACCAGAGCAGGTGATCAAAACGATCGTACGACTGGTGCGCGACCGCATCCCCGCCAAGTTCGGGCTTGATCCGATCCGCGATGTTCAGGTGTTGAGCCCAATGAATCGCTCGCAGCTGGGCACTACGAATTTGAACGCCATCCTGCAGGCGGCGTTGAACCCGCCGTCGGAACTCAAATATGAAGTTGAGCGGTTCGGACAAAAATTCCGGATGGGCGATAAAGTGATCCAGATGCGCAACAACTATGACAAGGAAGTCTTCAATGGTGACATCGGTCGTATCGCGGAGATCGAAACTGAACCGGTGCGCGTGGTGATCCGGTTTGATGATGGACGGCGCGCTGTGTATGAACCTGGCGAACTGGATGAGGTTCGCCTCGCCTATGCAATCACGATCCACAAATCACAAGGATCCGAGTTCCCCGCTGTGATTATCCCTGTGAGCAGCCAACACTACGTCATGCTGCAGCGGAACCTGCTCTACACAGGACTCACCCGGGGCAAGAAACTCGTCGTCCTCATCGGCGATCAACGGGCGCTCAGCCTTGCAGTCAGCAATCACACGCTGAAGAAGCGCTGGTCCGGCCTGCTGGCGCGTATGCGATCAGCCCCAGACCGTTGACATTTCGCGAAAGTACCGCCGGTGCAACGGTCGCTCCAACGTTAATCGATCGTTAAAAAGCAGCGAGATTCAACGCCCGGATAATCCGTTTACAGCCAACCGATCGAGGAAACATGCGTCGCGCATTTGTCTCGGCTCAACAAAGTGTTTGCTTCGCACCGTTTCGCTACCTAACAGTCTCCAGCAATGATCGGAGGTCATTAGAAAAAAGACGCGTGAACAGGATAAAACGGAAGAATCAGATCAACTTGTGGGGAGTGCTGATCATGCTCATGATGGGGCTGCACAGCACTGCTTTGTCTCAACAGATCAAGTTCCTGAACGCGATCAGGGATGGCGAATATCGTAGGATCGTCACGATGGGAACGAGCCTTACGGCTAGCGCTCCCGGTTGGCCAGATCAACTACAGACTTGGCTGAAAACGCAGGCACCCAAGCCTGAAAACGTCAGCCTCTGGAACCGGGGAGTCGGCGCGGGAGCATCGGATCATCCCAACTGGGATCACCCCCTTTACGAACACCTGAGCGGCAAGCGCTGGGCTTTGCCCCTTATCATTGGATCATCCCCCAGGCCCGACGTTGTGTTCATTGAGTATTCGATTAACGACGCCTACCTGCCGTATCAACTGTCGCAGCAGGACTCGAGGGACAATCTGAATTTCATTATCGACGAATACCTCGCGTTCAATCCGGACATCGAAATCATCCTGATGACGATGAACAATCCGACCGGATCGCACCTCACCAGCCGCCCGCAGATCGCCGAGTATTATCAAATCTACCGGGACGTTGCAGAAGAACGCAACTTGCTGCTGATTGATCACTATCCCAACTGGCTCAACCTTTACAACACCGACCCGGCAAAGTGGGACAGCTACTTTTACGATGGCCTTCACCCGAGACCAGAGGGATCAGAGAACGTCATCCTTCCAGAACTCATCCGCGCCCTGGAAGCAGCATCGGTTCCTGCGCAATCTGTCGAGAATGCCAAGCTGAAGTCCAGTGGTGCCGTGGCGAATGATTTTCACCAGTTTGGGATGTCTGTGTCCCTTTCGGGAGATGTCGCTCTGGTTGGAGCAGACCTTGACAATGGAGCGGCAACTGGCTCGGGAGCCGCCTATGTTTATCGTTACAATGGCTCAACATGGGTGGAGACAAAACTGACTGCCAGCGATGGCGCGGCGACGGATGGCTTCGGACTGTCTGTATCGGTTTCAGGAAATGTCGCGATCGTCGGTGCCTACAAGCACGACAGCGGCGGAACAGACGCAGGAGCTGCCTATGTGTATCGCTACAATGGAACACAGTGGATGCAGGAGCAGAAGCTAACCGCAAGCGACGCCGCTGCGGGGCATCACTTCGGGCAATCGGTTTCGATCTCAGGCGAAACGATCATCGTCGGCGCGCCCCTGACAAACAGCAAGGGTGCCGCGTACCTTTTCCAGCGCAGCGGAGCCAGCTGGATCGAGACCAAGAAGCTGACAGCAAGCGACGCTTCGAATGGTGACCTGTTCGGATCGGCAGTTTCCATTGAGGATGATCGCGCATTGGTCGGCGCACCAGGCAATGACAACGCCAAGGGTGCCGCTTACATTTATAAAAAAACCGGCACGACCTGGCAGGCAGAGAAAAAGCTCGTTGCAAGCGACGCAGCGAACGGTGATCAGTTCGGCACCTCAGCTTCGATATCGGACGACGTCGCTGTTGCCGGCGCACCGGCGCATGGACAAATGAGCACCACTTCCGGCGCGGCCTATGTTTTCCGCTACACGGGCAACACCTGGAACGAGACAAAGTTGACTCCAAACCCAGGCGAGGGAACTTCCACGGACTTCGGTGGCGCGGTAGCCGCGTCCGGAGATACGGTAGTCGTCGGCGCCTCCACATCGAACGCGGACGCCGGGGCCGCTCACATCTATCGCTTCAATGGCACTACTTGGAAACAAGGCTCGCTGATTCCCAGCGATGCCGCCTTCGGCGATCGCCACGGCAGTGCCGTTGCAGTCACGGAACAGCGCGCTATCGTCGGCGCATTTCGGGCTGATAACTCCACCGGCTCAGCGTATATTTTCGATCGTGCCCCCATCATCTCGTGGCCGACTCCCGGAGCGATCACGTTCGGCACAGAACTCAGCCCCTTTCAGCTGAATGCGACGGCAAATGTGCCGGGGAGCTTCAGCTACTCGCCCGGAAATTACAGCGTTCTCGGCGCAGGCACCCACCCACTGACGGTCAATTTCACTCCTGCGAACACCGCCCGCTACGCAACCGTAAGCAAGACGGTAACCCTGACAGTGAACAAGGAGCTGCCAGTGATCACGTGGAATTCTCCGCTCCCGATTACCTACGGCACAGCTCTGGGCGGAACGCAGCTGAACGCGAGTGCAAATGCTCCCGGCACTCTCGTCTACTCGCCACCATCCGGCACAGTGCCTGGAGCAGGAACACAGATGCTGCAAGTGACCCTTCCCGAGTCCGCCAACTATTCTGCAGCCAGCAAATCGGTGACCATCGCGGTCGATCCCGCTCCACTTAGCATTGCCGCTAATTCAGTGTCACGGGCTGCCGGGCTGCCCAACCCGCCGCTCACGGCCACTTACACAGGATTTGTCAATGGTGACACGGCGATTGCAACCCCACCCACGCTCTCAACTTCAGCCACCTCATCGTCCCCTCCAGGTCAGTATCCTATCATCATGGCGGGCGGCAGCGACCCCAACTATTCCATCACCCGAACAGGCAGCACCCTTACGATCGCAGACAAGGAAGTTCCAGTGATCACCTGGAGCAATCCCGCTGGCATCCCCTACGGCACGCCGCTCGGTACCACGCAGCTGAATGCAACTGCCAATGTTCCCGGAACATTCACCTACAGTCCGGCAACGGGTACCCTGCTCGACGCCGGCACCCGGACCCTTACCACCGTTTTCACACCGACAGACGCGGCACGGTATACTACCAGCACGCAGGATGTGACCATCGTAGTCGATAAAATCACACCTTCCCTTACTTGGAATGCCCCGGCGCCACTCACCTATGGAGAAGCACTCAGCGGATTGCAGCTCAACGCCTCCTCAAACTCTCCAGCTGCCATTGCCTATACTCCTCCAGCAGGCACAGTGCTGGACGTCGGCATCGCGCAGGAACTGCAGGCTACCCTTCCAGCTTCCACCAACTATTTCGCTGCGAGCGCGATGGTTACCATCGACGTCGCGCCTGCAACGCTAACCATCACGGCCGACGACAAACTCCGCGCCACGGGAGAGATCAATCCCGCATTCACCGCCACCTACTCCGGCTTCGTAAACGGTGACAGCACGATCGCAACTCCACCCGTGCTCGATACCACAGCGGACACCTTGAGCATCGCCGGCGACTACCCGATCACCGTCACCGGCGGCAGCGATCCGAACTACGCCATCGTAGCCGTCGATGGCACGCTTACCGTAACCGACAAGCAGATTCCAGTCATCACCTGGATCGATCCAGCAAACATCACTTTCGCCACAGAACTCGACGCCACACAGCTAAACGCGACAGCAGACGTCCCGGGCACATTCAGCTATTCGCCACCAGCCAGCACCATCCTGAATGCAGGCATCCACATTCTCACCGCGACCTTCACACCCACGGACACGGTGCTTTATTCCGCAACCACAGCAACGGTGACGCTCACTGTTGACAAAGCGATGCCAACTATCAGCTGGGCAACACCGTTGCCGATTGTCTACGGCACAGCCCTCGACAGCACTCAACTGAATGCCACGGCCAGCTCCCCCGGCACACTTTCCTACAGCCCTCCATCAGGCACTGTGCTGGACGCCGGACTTACCCAGCAACTCCAGGTCACGCTGCCCGAATCCGGAAATTACCTCGCTGCCTCGGCGATGGTCGAGATCGATGTCACACCCGCGCCGCTAACGATCGCCGCTGACAACAAGCTGCGCTATCAGGGGTCTGCCAATCCCGTACTGACAGCAACCTCTACCGACTGGGTGAATGGCGATACCAGCCTTGCTACCCCACCGACACTTTCGACCACCGCGCTGACATCGAGCCCCCCAGGCCCCTACCCGGTCGTCGTCACAGGAGGAAGCGATCCCAACTACACGATTACCAGAGTAGATGGAACACTCACAGTGAACGCAAAACAGGTGCCAGCAATCGCCTGGAACACACCTGCCAACATCGTCTATGGCACGGCACTTAATGAATTGCAGCTGAATGCAACCGCAAACATCGAGGGCACGGTCGTTTACTCGCCAGCTTCAGGCACTGTGCTGGATGCAGGTGGACACACACTCACCGTCACCTTTACCCCGGCAAATACCGTCGACTATTCCATCACCACCAAAAGCGTCAGCCTGACAGTTGATAAAGCGGCTCCAGCGATCACCTGGAATTCGCCTGCGGCGATCGTTCACGGCACTCCGCTCACTGCCGCTCAGCTGAATGCTACCAGCACCGCGCCGGGCACGCTCATATATTCGCCAACTGCAGGCTCCGTTCCCACTGCTGGCGCGGCTAAACCACTGCAGGTTTCCTTACCGGAATCCACCAACTATCTGGCAGCCAGCAAGAGCGTCACCATCGCAGTCACCCCCGCCCCGCTTACAATCGCGGCGGATCACAAGCGACGGAACATTGCCACCAGCAATCCGCCACTCACAGCCATCTACACGGGATTCGTAAACGGCAATACCTCGATCAGCACCCCTCCCGTACTTTCTACCACCGCCGTCACCGCCAGCCCCGCCGGAGTCTACCCGATTGTCGTAACCGGTGGCAGTGACCCCAACTACACCATTACTAGAATCAACGGTGCACTTACCGTCGCGGATAAAAAAACACCGACCATCTTCTGGCTATCTCCGACCGACATCGACTTTGGCACACCACTCAGCGCGGCGCAGCTCAACGCGGGAGCCAGCACCACTGGCACATTCACATACCTGCCACCAAGCGGAACAGTGCTCGATGCCGGAATTCACACGCTCGCCGCACACTTCACCCCTTCCGATACTCAGAAGTTTACTATCGTCAGCAAGACTGTGTCGATCGAAGTCGGCAAGATCACGCCGACTCTCTCCTGGAGCCCACCAGCCGCGATGACATTTGGCACCACACTAGGCGACACCCAGCTGAATGCTACGGCAACGGTTGCCGGGACGTTCAGCTACACGCCTGCCTCTGGCACGCTTCTGAATGCAGGCACGCACACCCTGACTGTAAATTTCACGCCCACAGATACCGTGAACTATAATCCAGCCAGCGCTGCGGTCACAGTCGTCGTCAACAAAGCCATTCCTGCTCTTACCTGGATCACTCCCAGCGCAATCACATTCGGCACACCACTGGATGCAGCACAACTGAATGCCACATCACCGCAGGCTGGAACATTCCTCTACACACCTGAAGCAGGAACAGTGTTGGGAGCCGGAACGAAAACTCTTTCCGTAACTTTCACCCCCACCGACAGCGCGAACTACACGACCGCCACAGCCACTGAGACACTGGTGGTAAATCAAGCGATACCCGTGATCACCTGGGACGATCCCCTGGAGGCAATCGTATTTGGCACCGCGCTGGACGACACACAACTGAATGCAACCACAGACGTGGCGGGTGCCTTTACTTACACGCCAGGAACCGGCACCATTCTTGAGGCGGGAACTCAGGCCCTTACCGCGCTTTTCACACCAACGGACTCCGGTAACTACACCGAGGCCACTGCGACTACCTCTATAAATGTTACCAGGGCGATTCCGGTGATTTCCTGGTCTACCCCCGCCGCCATCACATTCGGCACGGCTCTGGGAGCAGCGCAATTGAATGCCGAAGCGGATGTCCCTGGAACCTTCGACTATCTGCCTGCACCCGGCGACGTTCTCCAAGCAGGCGTTCACACACTCCTCGCAGAGTTCACTCCCGCAGATGCCGGGAACATCGCCGCCGCCAACATCGAAGTGACCATCCTGGTCGAAAAAGCGATTCCCACCCTGGACTGGAACAACCCAACTGAAATCAAAGTCGGCACAGCACTGAGTTCGACACAATTAAATGCGACATCCAGCAGCATCGCCGGAGATTTCAGTTACTCGCCAGCTTCAGGCGCGTTGTTGGAGATGGGCGAACACGAACTAACGGTGTCGTTCGCTCCCACCGACAGCGATAACTACCTGCCCACGACGAAAACCGTCACCATCGTGGTAGAGGCAAAGGATATCCCAGTGATCACATGGCCGACACCAGCGCCGATCACCTTCAGCACTTCACTTGGCAGCGCCCAGTTGAATGCCACAGCCAGTGTCCCAGGAACCTTCACTTACGCGCCTGTCGCAGGCACGACACTCAATGCCGGACTGCAACCACTTACAGCAACATTCACTCCGACGGATACCGTTAACTACGCGCCTGCGACAAAGTCAGTATCACTACAGGTGAATCAGGCCACTCCGGTCGTCACATGGGACACGCCAGCGGCAATCACTTTTGGAACAGCACTGGGCACAACCCAGCTCAACGCGCATACGGACATCGAAGGCACGATGCGTTACACGCCGAAGTCCGGAGACATTTTGAATGCAGGCGAGCACACCTTGACGGCGGAATTCACTCCTACAGACGTCATCAATTACGTGACCGTCACTACTAAGAAAACACTGACAGTGAATAAGGCCATTCCGACGATCGCCTGGAATGATCCCACACCGATAACCTTCGGCGCGGCCCTAGGTATCGCCCAGCTGAATGCAACTTCAGACGCTCCGGGCACCCTTGTCTATACGCCCCCGGCAGGAACTATTCTGGCAGTCGGAGCGGACCAACTCCTCACGGTTTCGCAGCCACAATCTCTTAACTACGAAGCGGGTTCTGCATCTGTCCGGATTACGGTATCTCCAAAGCAGGTGCCAGAAATCCTTTGGAATACTCCTGCTGGCATTACCTACGGAACAGCAATCGATGGCACGCAGTTGAATGCGACTGCCCAGATCGCAGGCAGCTTCCGTTACACGCTTGAAGACAACTCTCAAATAACTCCCACCAGTGGCACAGTGCTGGAAGTAGGCTCCCGCAAGATAAAGGCCACCTTCACCCCAACGAACACGCTGCTCTATGCAGAAGCCACTAAGACAATAACAATCGTTGTCACCAAAGCCACGCCGGTCATCACATGGAATTCTCCTGCAGCCATCTTTTCTGACACTGCACTGGGAGTCGATCAGTTGAACGCGACGGCGACGGGTGCAGAGGGTAATTTCAGCTATACGCCACCCGCTGGAACTTTGCTCAACCCGGGTTCTCACGTCTTAACCGCATTGTTTACGCCGCTCGAACCCGACCGCTACAACTCGGCCTCTGCCACGGTCTCAATCACTGTAAGTCTCAGCGCCAGCCCGTGGCAAAACCAAGCCAATCCGCTCGACGTTTTCGCAGACGGCGCAGTCGATCTTCGGGATATCTCAATCGTGTTGATTCTGATGCGAAGCTCAACTACCAATGATCAATTCTATCCGGGTGCAGGCATTTTTCCAGACGTCGATGGAGACCGCAAGGTAACCCTGGCGGACCTGGAGGCCGTTGCCAAAGGGCTGCCGCAGGAAATCGTGGAATCCATTCTAGAGGAACCGCAACCAGTGCGGGCATCGAGACCCCAGACCACCGTGACCCGGAACAATGCGAATACGCTTGCCCTGCAACTCACAAGCCCGTCAGGGGCAATTTACGATCTCCAGTATTCTCAGACAGGATCCGAATTCACCTGGCAGACGATCCGCTCTGGACTTACTGGCGACATCCTGGTTGAAGACATTGACCCAGTGCGCCGGGCTCGTACTGCCGGATTCTATCGTTTCGTCCCTCCGCCTCGGGCAGGCGACTTCAACGAAGATGGCATCATCAACGATGAGGACATTGACGTTCTGGCAGCCGCAATCCGTCGTCAGGACTCTGACCCTGTCTATGATTTGACCGGAGACGGAACAATTCATTTCTTTGACATGAAATATCTGGTCGAGAACAGCGGCAATCTGAACTCCTGGATGGGCGACTGGGATCTCGACGGAGCGGTAGATTTGAAAGACGTCATCCATTGGCTTGCTGCGTTCGAGGAGCAAAATCCGAGTGCGCGCTGGAAAACCGGCGATTTCGATGGAGATGGAAAGACCACCGCATTCGACTTCGATTTGCTCGCTGATAATTTCGGAAAGATCCGCTCAGCATCACCGGGACAATTAAGACCGTGGCACAACAGTTCACTGCCAGAAGATGTGAACAGCGATGGCTCCGTCAGCCAATTGGACCTGCTGAATCTTATCACTACACTGAACAAAGCGGGCCAACTTTCAGCCGCTCTCGCCGGATCACTCCCCCTTCCGCCGCCAATAGGAAGCAATTCCCCACCTCCCTACGTGGATCCCGATGCTGACGGCCACCTGACGGCGGGCGACGCAATTCTGGTGAGGAAGTTTCTGAACCGCTAGCGCCTCAAAAACTCGTCACAAGGAGGGAAATTCAAACTGCGCAATCATGCCCCCCTTTCCTTTTCCTCCAAGTCACTGAATTCTGGAAAAATAGCGGAACCAGAGCGACACTAGAACTCCTAGAGATGACGTAATTACCAGTATGCAGACTGGTTATTCATAACGGAATATCGAAAGTTTATTTTCGATCCGTTAGAGTTCACTGGACTTCACAGGTTATTCACAGGTTGCTTGCAGTGATTCTGAATATAACGGATTGAAGAATTTTCGTGATTCGTTACTGTCGCGCGGCTACACCTCTAAGAATGACTTTCCCTGAACAACTGGCGGCCATCTCAACGCCGCGAGCTCTCCTGATTGACGATCGCCCGGCGATTCAACAGGCGCTGGCTGCGGCTCTGGATTCTCACGGATACAAAGTGGAGTCCCATCCCTCCATTAACGGAGCGGCGCACGTGTTCTCAATGCCGCATTTGATTGTGATGAAGGTGGAGTCTGGCGACACTGAAAGTCCGCGCTTCGCTGAATGGGCGCGACGGAAGTCTGGGCGGCAACAGCCATTCATTCTCGCGATGGGTGAATCCAAAGTTCTCCGCAGCAGCCCTGACGCTGCGATGCTGTGGAACGACACCGTACTTTCGGAGGCAGGCGCTGACGCCATTCATGATAAGCTGACTTCTGCTACCCAGTGGTTGATGAAGAACCATCCGGATTTCAGATCAATAGCCGCAATGGCCCCGGCAAGGCAGTCCGCAACCACCTCCTTTCTGGAGCAGACCGGCCTGAGGCGCGCTGCCGAAGCGCCGGTCTCGACTCCCGCTACCAGCCAGCCGACGATCATCGCAGGCAGCCCTTTTCGTGCAGCCGGCCCGCCACGCTCCCGTGTTGAGCAGCCAGCAGTCACAACCGCCGGAAGTCAGGATTTCCACGACACTTACACCACTGCCAATATCTCAGACGAAACCATGGAGCCCGAGCCGCGAACCAAGCTTCCACCTGCCCGTCCCGGCGGAGTTGAGATCCGCCCTGGCGGCACACCTGTTGCACGTCCTGCAGCTCCCCCATCAGCATTGATGCCCCGGTCGAACGCGATGCATCCGGGCAATGGCAATGACTCTGGGAGGATGCGCCAATTGCTGGATCACTTGCCTATGGCAGTCGCATTGTTCGATCGCGAAATGCACTACCTCGCTGCAAACAAGCGCTGGCTTGAAGATTTCAGTCTTGCTGAGGATGTTCTAGGCAGATCGCACTACGAAGTGTTTCCCGACCTCCACCCCAACTGGAGACGCGTTTATCAGCGCGCGCTGGAAGGTGAAACACAGTGCAGCGATGACCGCGTCGTCGATCACCCGGACGGCACGCGCAGCTGGGTGCGATGGGAGGTCACCCCATGGGACGAGAACGACAACGGCAATGCCGCCGGAATCTTGATTTCGTGTCAAAAAATGACGGGCGAAAAATCGGCGCCAGCTGTTCAGGAGCCCCCCAGGCCTGAACCCATCCGGGTGAAAGCTGAAGAAACTGCTCCGGCTAAAGTCGAGTTTGTCGACAGCGCTGAAGCAATGCTCAGGGCTATCGACGGCCCCGCAATGGCTCTCGATCTAAATGGTAGAGTGATCTACGCGAACCGCCAGCTAAGCGGAGTGTTAGGGACGGATTCTCTGGTAGGCAGAAGACTCTGGGACATCGCAGGAGGCGACCAGAAACAGAAGCTGCGCGAGGCATGCGACTCGATTGCTTCCAACTTCGAAACGAGCCAGAAGCTGAACGTCGGCAGTCAACTTGACTTCGTCCTCTTTGACGAAGACGGAGATGCATTCCGGCTTGCATGGAGTGCAGCACCTAGACGTGATGCCGACGACGTGGTAGTGGGAATCGCGCTATTCGGCTCCCTGCGCAAGGAAGCCCGCCCTGCGGACACCGCGCCGCTGGACAAAGAGATTCAGGATCTTGAGGCGGCTCTTGAACTGGTGAGCGCGGATAAGAAAGCGGCACTGCGGGAACTTGAGGAAGCGAAAAGCCAGATGGACACGCAACAGCGGGACACCGCAACGCTGGTGGCCGGTCTGGAGCGCAGGCTTGAGCAAATGAAAACTTCCGCCGCTGCGGGTGAGAAAGCTGCTGATGCCAACCGCCAGGGAGATACCCTGTCATCGTCGATCGTTAAAGCGCTGCCTGGCGGAATTGCAGTGCTGGATCGCGATGCCCAGACAGTGTTTGCCAACGATGGATTCACCTCACTGCTGGGTTTCGATCTCAAGGAGTCCGGCAGCATTGAAAAGTGGCTCGAGCGTGGCAGTCCAGACGAAGCACATGCCCACGAGGTGACCACCACATGGTGGGATCGCGTCTGGCAGGCACATGCGACAAAAGTGTTTTCCCTTGCCGACTCTGGTCATGTGTTGCGCGATATCGAACTGCGGCCTACCGGGCTGCCGGGAGACCGGTTGCTGATCGTTGCGACCGATGTCACCGACCGACGTCGCGCTGAGGACGCGCTGCGCACGAGTGAAGCGCGTTTCCGCACTCTGTTCCGCGAGTGCGGTGTCGGCGTGACCGTCGTGGATCGAACGGGAGCCGTTCTCAACGTGAATCCGTACCTGGAACGGATGCTTGGAACGAATCTGGTTGAGCTGCGACGTGAAAAATTTGAATCGCTCATCGCACCTGATGATATCTCCGCGAAGCGCGATCTCGAAGCCCGCCTCCAGGGTGGCGATCCCAATGAGGCGGGTGAAGTCGACTTGCATCTGCTGCGCAAGGATGGCGAACAAATCTCCGTCACACTGCGGGCCGCTCTCGTACGCAATCAGGCTGGCAAGGAATTGTTCACTGCTTTCTTCATCCGCGAGCGCACTCCGGCCCCTGCCGCAGCGGCCAAACCAGCTCCAGCCCCGGCGGCATTGACCAGCTTGAGCCCGATCGTGCCGGTCGTCGAACCACCGAAAGAAGTCGCCCCCGCCGAAGAACCTTCTCAACGGAACGACGAACAACCTTACCGCAATAAGCTGACGGCAGCGCTGCTGGAGGCGACACCCTGCCCCATCCTCATTGCGAACGGAGACGGCGTGCTGGTCGAATGCAACGTCGCTGCCGAAGAATTCCTTGAATCGGAAATCGATGCACTCAACGGGCAAAGCCTCGCCGTCCTGTTCGACGAAATGGATGTCGACGCATTCCGTAACTCGCTCATCCCTACTTTAAGACAAACAGGCACATTCCACGGCGATGTCACCATCGTCCGACCATCGGGAACCGAAGAGTGCGAACTGCGACTCTTCGGCGTGAACAATTCCGAAGGCGAACTGGCGTCGATCATCGCAGCCCTCGAACCTCATGAGCCAGCCAGGCCGGAACCAGCGCCTGTCGAATCCATCCTCATGCATTTGGAGGACGAGGTGGTGACCTCTGATATCGCAACGCCGAAAGAGAGCATTCGCGACTGCCTGCACCAGATCAAGAATCACCTCCAGATTCTCATGAGCCTGCAGAACCTGCAGATGAAAAAGCCGAGTGATCCTGCGGCAGAGAGCGCACTGCTATCCACCAGAAGTCGTCTGAATGCGGTCGCCCATGTCTATCAAAGTGTCGGCAGCACCGAGAGCGAAGCATCCATGATTCCGTTCCATCAGGCCGGAGAAGCTCTCTTGCAGTCGCTCAAGCGCGGCTGGCAGCCTGTGGCCCCTGGAGTGGAATTGAAGTGGCGTCTGGATGATTTAATCCTGCACACTGCCCAGGCGGTACCGCTGGCACTGGTGATCAATGAACTGGTCAGCAACGCCTTTGAGCACGGATTCTCCGATGGACGAGACGGCAGTATTCAGGTACGCCTGGGCGTAAAGCCACAGCGCAAGCTCGCCGTGCTGATCGTCACCAATACGGGAATTCCAATGTCCGATTCGAAGGACAACCCGGACGGCCAGGGGCTGGCTATTGCAGAAACTCTGACCGAGCAGTTAGGCGGCTCCTTCCGCACCAGTACGGACGGAAAGCCTGAGTTCCGGATCGTATTGCCACTTTCCTAATCCTGACTGCCATCCTGAACGTCACCACTCATGCGCATCCTGGTAGTTGAGGACGAGGCCATTGTCGGGCGCGACATTCAGGCGTCCTTGGCGAACTGTGGACATACGGTGAAGCACGTTCTGCGATCTGGGGAGGCGGCACTTGAACATCTGGACAACGAAGATCTCCCCGAACTCGTGGTCATGGACGTCGGGCTCGCAGGCACCATGGATGGCATCGAAACAGGTGTGGCAATCCGGGAACGGCACAGCGTCCCCGTGCTTTTCCTTTCCGCAATGAGCGACGAGGCAACGCTGGAGCGAGCAAAACAAGCCGGGGCCTACGGCTATCTGCTGAAGCCGTTCAACGAGCAGGAACTTCACTCAATGGTGGAAGTGGCCGCAGCGCGCCACGCTTCCGAACAAAAACTCAAGGCCACCAGCGCACGCCACCTTGGCACCCTGACAAGCATCGCAAATGCGGTGATCGCCACAGATCTCATCGGCCGCGTCACCTTTTTAAATCCCGCAGCAGAGGCCATCACTGGCTGGACTGCCACAGAGGCTCAGGGGCGCTACGTGCACGAAGTCTTCAAGATCTCTTTTTCCTCAGGCGAAGCCGTAAGCGTGGGAGACGATCCAGTAGGCGGTTCTCGATCAGTATTGCTTACCACTCGCGAAGGAGCACTGCTCCCCGTCGAAGACAACACCACGCCTCTGCGCGACAGTGAAGGCAGCCTGTGCGGGCTCGTCATCCTATTCCGGCTGCGCAGTGAAGATCCGGATGCAGACCCGACTACCAGCGCTCTCGATACCAACACGGGAGACGAGCTGACCCCGTGGGCACAGCTGGCCGGAATGGTCACCGGCATCGCCGACCCAATCATCGCCGTGGATCCACAGTGGAAGATTACCTACGTTAACGAGCCAGCAGGTGATCTTCTGCGCAAACCCAGACGGGAGCTTTTCTCTGCCTGGTTCTGGGATCAATTCCCAAAGTCCGCGCACAGCCGCTACTACCAGCGGCTGCATCAGGCACTCGTGCGCAAGGAGCCGGTCGAGTTCGATCTGCACCTGGATGCACTGGCCCGCTGGTTCCAGGCCCGCTGCTATCCATTTGCCAACGGCATGCTCATCCTGCTCACGGACATCACCGCGCGTAAAACCGCAGACGAGCAGAAGTCGAAAATCGAAAAACTGGAGTCACTCGGCTACCTCGCACGCGGGTTTGCTCACGACTTTAACAATTTGCTCACCGTCCTGCTCGGTAATCTTTCCATCGCAGGCATGCGCGCGCCTGACGATGCCCCTTACCGCGCCGAGATAGACGAAGCAAAACGCGCCACGCTGCAAGCTCAGACACTCGTGCAACAGCTGCTCGTCTTCGCCAAAGGCGGCGCTCCGATCCGGCGACGCACTGACATTGGCGCATTCGTCGAGCAGTGGTTCAAAGGACACCAGCGCAGAAAGAACATCAGCTATAAGCTGGACCTGGACGACAATACTGGTTTCGCCGAAGTCGATCCAGAGCAGTGCCGCCGTGTGCTGTCGAACCTCATCGCAAACAGTGAGCAGTCGATCGGGGAGTCCGGCTCGATTAAGGTCAAGGTGCGAAGGATCAACAGCGCTGAGAGCAGCAACTCAGACGACCTGATCGACGGCCCGTGGGTCGAGTGGACATTCACAGACGACGGCCACGGAATCTCTCCCGCAGACTTACCTCAGGTCTTCGAGCCCTACTTCACCACCCGCCAGAGCGCCAACGCCAGCGGCATCGGATTGACCGTCTGTGAATCCATCGTCAAAGCACACAACGGCCGCATCACCGTAAAGTCCGAACCTGGAAAAGGCACGCAAGTGACCGTCAGGCTTCCAGCCATGATACCTGTGGTCGATGCGACAGAATCAGCGAAGCCGGACACCGCGGCCGCTCCGCTGAAACAACCGGACACTCCGGAACCTCCCCGCCCGGCAGCCTCTCCAGCCCCCCGTCGCGTTCTCATCCTCGAGGATGAGCGCCTCATCCGTCAGTTACTCGCGATGAACCTCACCACTGGTGGTTATCAAGTGGTGGCCACTGAAGAGGGCAGCGAAGCCGTCGCAGCTTTCAGAGATGCCTACGGTACCGATACCCCGTTCGACTTATTCATCACCGATCTCACCATTCCCGAAGGCATGGGGGGCGCGCAGGCCATGGAACAAATTCTGGCTATCGACCCGGAAGTGCGTGCCATCGTCTCAAGCGGCTACTCCGACGACCCAGTCATGGCCCGCTTTATGGACTACGGATTCAGCGCAGTGCTACCTAAGCCCTACGAGCCCAGGCAGCTTCTGGAGCTGGTCGAAGAAGTGCTCGGCAGTCGCTAACGACTCCCTGATACTTAAGGTTGCCGGATCTTGCGAGTGTGGCATGCTTGGCTAAGATGCCCAGCTCACAGCCCCAAGCCTGGAAAGCCGACGGGAAGTTCCTCCAGTTAAACGGGGAACACTCGTGGATGCGGGGTATTACGTACGGGCCTTTCTATTCCGGCAGGGCATCACACGGACTGCCGTCGCCAGATCAATTCATGCGCGATCTGGATCAGATCTGCGAACTGGGTGCCAATACCCTGCGCCTCACGCGTTCCCCTACCCAGGATTTCCTGGCCGCCTGCGACCAACGTGGGCTACAGACATTGATTGGCCTCAACTGGGAAGATTTCATTGATTTCTTTCACGATCCGGCCCTGCCCAAACGGATCCTACGCTCTACTCGCCGGGTCGTATCGGAATTCCACGAATCTCCATCCGTGTCTGGTTACTTCATTGGCAACGAGGTCAACGCCCAGCTGGTACGCTGGCTGGGACGGGATCGCGTAAAGGAATTCCTCGAAGCAATGATCGATGCCGGGCGGAGCTGCCATCCGGGCGCATTGTTTGCCTATGCCAGCTACCCGACGACCGAGTATCTGATGCCAGACAATGCCGACTTTGTCGCCTACAACGTCTATCTCGAGCATCGCAAAGATTTCGCACGCTACCTTCGGCGGCTGCAACTCCTGGCCGGAAACCGCCCGCTCGTCATCAGCGAGTTCGGGCTCAGCACGCGCCAAAACAGCAACGAGCACCAGCGCAAAGTCCTGGACTGGGCATGCGAAGAAATGGCACTGCAAGGTGTCGCTGGCACCATTCTGTTCACCTTCACCGACGAATGGTTCACTGGCGGCAGAGACCTGTCGGAATGGAAGTTCGGCCTCGTCGACAAGCAACGGCAGCCAAAGCCTGCATATTTTGCGGTGCAGGATCATTTCCGTAAAGGTGCGGCACCCCTCAGCTTCCTGACACGCATACCGAAGATCTCAGTCATCGTCTGCACCTACAACGGAGTGCGCACATTGGACGACTGCCTGCGCTGGATCGCCCGGGTCGACTATCCAGACTTCGAAGTGCTCGTCGTCGACGACGGCTCCACCGAGAATGTCAGAGCCATCGTGGAGAAACACACCCGCGTGCGATACATCAAGCAAAAGCACGCCGGACTGAGTGCTGCGCGAAATCTAGGAGCAAAAAAAGCCAACGGCGAAATCCTCGCCTACACGGATGACGACTGCATGCCGGACAGGGACTGGCTGGCACACCTCGCTCTCGCATTCCAGCGCGATCCAGAAGTCGCCGCTGTGGGTGGCCCCAACTTGCCGCCTCCCCCGGAAAATGTGACACAGGCCTGCGTGATCGCAGCGCCCGGCGCTCCCACGCAAGTCATGCTGAACGACAACGACGCCGAGCACATCCCCGGCTGCAACCTCAGCGTCCTGCGGTCTGAATTCGAAGCGATCAAGGGATTTGAGGAACGCTACGATGTCGCTGGCGATGACGTTGACTTCTGCTGGCGATTACAGATTCGCGGCAAGCGGATCGGCTTCGCTGCAGCTGCATTCGTCTGGCACTATCGACGATTTTCCGCCAAAGCCTACTTCAGGCAACAGGTCGGCTACGGGCGCGCGGAAGCCATGCTAATGAAACAACACAGCAAGCGGTTCAGCCTGCTGTCCGGCGGCGCGCGCTGGTTCGGCACCATCTACCAGCCGGATGCTCTGTCGACTACAGATGGCCCGTCACGACTCTACCAGGGAGTCTTCGGCAATGCACTGTTCCAGTCGATTTACCCCGAAGCTGTAACTTGTTTTACCGCACTGGTCTCTGGATTTCCCTGGACATTGCTCTCGCTCGTTTGCCTTATCGCTGGAGTGATCTCCCCCTCCCTCGGGCTGGTCGGCCTGGGGATGCTCGCAATCACTGCCTGGGAAGCCTGGAGACGCACTCGCTGCCGCCGCATTGATCCAAGATTCAGTTCAAAAAAGGCCCGCACCCTTCTTTGGCTCATGACTTTGATCCAACCCATCGTCCGTGGAGCCACCCGCAGTCTGCACAGCGCAAAACTGGTTGCCGTCCCGCGCGGGCCGATCTTCGGCGGTACCCTGCCAGGATTTCCACGTATTGCATTCTGGAAAAAAGTAGGCCAGGTCGCGGTCTGGAACGCAGAAGGAAAAAACCGCGATGAACTCCTTGCCAAGATCATCAAAGAACTTGAGCTCCACAGCTGGAAACACCAGATCGACGACGGATGGCAGGACTGGGACATCGAAGTACTGCGAAATCTCTGGTGGAAAGTCCGCATCACCACTGTCACCGAGTATCATACGGGAAAGAACCGGCTCACCCGGATCCGCCTCGCCTCCCATATGACCCGGGCGAATGCCATTATCAGCGCGCTACTCCTTGCCGGAATCATCGGCACCTCCTGGTACATGAAATGGCAGGCGATGTGGATCTTCGGCTTCGGTATCTATTTCCTCTGGTGGCTCCTGCTGGAAGTGAAACACCAGGCGTTCGTCAGCCGCACCATTCGTCTCATCCTCACCGTCGGAGAAGCCAACGGCTTCGATCCCACCCGCGAAGAGAAAGACCCCATGCCAGACCGCCCGGCGTAGAGCCCGCCCCTACTCTCCACACACTCCTTAAGAGAGTCGAAAAGAGATTCGGATGGCTCAAATTCTCTGGTTCTTTTCGTTAGTTTCCACCCCACCTCACGGTTGTAAAGATGCTTTGCGGGAAGTTGAAAAGGCTCCTGCGCAAGGGCAACAGCCATGTCGTAGACGTAGACATCAAAGGCTTCTTGGATCTATCTTCATAATGC
>JAGROY010000320.1 GCA_020439995.1 Verrucomicrobiia bacterium | reverse complement strand
CTTATTGGCTATCCAGAGACCCCATCGGGGAACGGGGTGGATTGAATTTGTACGGGTTCGTAGGGAATGATGGGGTGAATCAATATGATGTGCTTGGTCAGTTTCCTGGAATACCTGATTGGGGGCCTTTCGACTTTAGAAGACTTAGTCCGATAGCTGGGTACAATGCCGCAGTTCGGGACCTATATGAGTTTGCGTTTGGCTGTGCTCCCTGCTGTTGCAAAGTCGCTCTTGAGGAAGTGACGGCGCAGATCCAAACGTTGAAAAAGCTCGAAGATTTATGGAATGAGGCCATAACAGATATCAACGGAGATGGGAAGGTTAATCTTGATTTTGAAGCTACCGCAAATCTCGGTGGAGGAGTGAGCGGCTCAAGCTCGATTAAACCATCGGATGATTGCTCCAAGAAACAAATCACAAAGTGCCTGAAGAGGCTTCGAGGATCCTTTGAGGGTGGAAATCTAAGAGGATTACCGAGTGCCGCTAGGGAGTATCGAATGCGATTTTTGGGAAAAATAAGGGACGTGGAATAAAACGTAGAAAAAGAAGGCTCGTCGTGCCAGATTCGACGGCATGAGAACTTCACGAATTCTGGGCGATGGGCCCTGCAATTACTATCACGTGCTGTCGCGGGTGATTGAGAGGCGCTTCATTCTTGGGGAGCAGGAACAGGAGCATTTTCGGAAGCTGATGCGGGCACAGGAGGCGTTTTCCGGGGTGCGGGTGTTGACTTGGAATTGCATGTCGAATCATTTCCATATGCTGGTGGCAGTGGAGGATCGGGAATCTGAGGAGGTGCAGTCGGAGTTGGCTCGGCTGCTGGTGGGTGACGAGGCGTTTTTGGCAAGGCTGAAGCCTTTATATACCGGAGATGCGCTGGATGGGATTCGGAAGATGTTGAAGGTGATTCGGGGGCGGGATGCGGATGAATCTGGCGAGTCTGCTGGAGTTGAGAACGCTGTTGAAGCAGAGGATGTGTTCGCGATGGGGAATCCTACTTTGACGACCGAGGAGGAGATCGAGCGGTTCAAGCGTCCTTATTTGGAACGGCTATACGATTTGTCGGCGTTCGTGGGGGAGATTAAGCAGCGGTTCAGCCAGTGGTATAATCTGCGGATCGAGCGCAATGGGCCGCTGTGGGAGGATCGGTTTAAGAGCGTGCTAGTGGAGGGTGAGCCTGGGGTGCTGGCGACGGTGGCGGCATATATCGATTTGAATGCGGTGAGGGCAGGGATTGTGAAGGATCCGCGTGAGTGGCGCTGGTGCGGTTATGCGGAAGCTCTAAAGGGCCAGAGGATAGCACGGAATGGTGTTTATGAGGTACTTGGGGAAGCTAACGCAGCTCGTCGTGATGGGGAGGCGTGGAAGAAGGTGCATCGGCGGTATCGGCAGTTGCTAATGGAGGAGGGGCGGCAGTTGCGTGATGAGGAAAATCGTCTGGTTCGTAAGGGGCTGACTCCTGAGGAATTTGAGGCGGAGGAGAAGCGCGGATTTGAGTTGGCTGCTCCGGCATCGAGTGCGGTATTTTGTGGATGGGCTGGCGCTTGGGAGTGCCGCATTTGTCGAGTCAGTATTTGAGAGGAATCGAATTCGGATGGGGGTGAAGCGAACATGCGGCGCGCGGGTGCCAAAGGCGGAGATGGCAGGCCTACGTACATTGCGGGATCTGCGAGGAGAATGATTTTAACCGGGGAGGTAAAGTTGCCTCCGTGATTGGGGCCTCGGCTACGCATTCCGAAAGAAAGACCTGTTCATCCGATTTCGGCTCGTTACACTCCGGGTTTTGTGAAACTTGCCACTACCTTTCATGCATACGAAACATCACTATTGGATCATGGCCGCTCTCGTGTTGGGCGTTGCGGCAGGATGGATCACCCAGATTGTTGTTGGGCTGGAGAACATCAACGAGTCGGAGATCGTCAAACTTTATACTTTTCTTGGAAAGACAGTATTCATCGGTCTTCTGAAGATGGTCATCGTACCGCTGATTTTCTCATCGATCGTATCTGGAATCGCGAGTCTGGGTTCCGGGGAGGGATTTGGGCGACTGGGATTGAAGACGGTCGCCTACTATGTGTTCACCAGCGTGGTCGCGATCGTTATCGGATTGACTGTCGTCAATGTGGTTCAGCCTGGACTGGTTGACGGCAAGCCTAATCCGGTCGTCCAGAATTTCATCGAGAACAATCGAGACGACTTTGAATCGAAAGGGAAGGAATTCTCTACGACTGCCGCCGGGGTGAAGGAATCGAAGCCACCGCTCGGTGTGGTTGGGGAGTTGATATCGCGGATGATACCAGAGAATGTCTTTGCAGCGGCATCTGACAATGGTGCAATGCTTTCGTTGATCCTCGTGAGTCTGTTGGTGGCTTTTGGGCTCATCCACACCAAGGGGCCGGGCCGGGATACATTGTTAAACGGGGTCGTCGGACTCAACGACTTGATGATCACCATCACCGGCTGGATCATGTTGCTCGCTCCGATTGGTGTGTTCGGCCTGATGGCGTCAGTGATTGCCCAGACAGGGCCAGGCTTTCTACTGTCAATGTTGCGCTACGTGGTGGCGGTTCTTATCGCTCTCGGCTTGCACATTTTCGTGGTGCTTCCAGCGCTTCTGTTTTTTGTGGGACGCGTGAATCCCTGGCGTCATTTTGTGGCGATGAAGGATGCTCTGCTGACCTCATTCTCGACGGCTTCATCTTCCGCTACGCTACCGGTTACGCTGCGCTGTCTGCAGGACAATGCGGGTGTGTCCAAGCGGACGTCCAGCTTCGTGTTACCTCTCGGAGCTACGGTAAACATGGATGGCACAGCGCTGTATGAATGCGTGGCAGTGTTGTTCGTGGCGCAGGTCATGGGTGCGTCTCTCGGTTTGGCCGAACAATTCACTATTGTCGTCCTTGCCCTTGCCACCAGTGTCGGTGTCGCAGGAGTGCCGTCTGCCAGTCTCGTTGCCATCGTGATTATAATTCAAAATGTAGCGGCCGACCAGCCGTGGGGTGCTGGCGCTATGGCTGCGATCGGAGCCATCTATGCGGTCGACAGGGTGCTCGATATGTGCCGCACCAGTGTGAATATTTTCAGCGACTCCTGTGGAGCGGTGATCATCGCCAAGAGCGAAGGCGAGTCAGGGGTGCTGGTCGCCGCTGCTGAGGAAATGACGAAGGAGTGAGCGAATCAGCGAAAACTGTCCTCAAAAAAATCTTCGGTTTTGACGCCTTCCGTGGTGGGCAGGAGGCCGTGATTTCTGCCTTGTTGGCAGGAAGGTCTGCGCTCGCCGTGTTTCCCACAGGAGGAGGGAAATCGCTTTGTTTTCAGGTGCCTGCGTTGCTGCTCGATGGATTGACGCTTGTGGTATCTCCACTGATCGCGCTGATGAAGGATCAGGTGGACGTGCTGGGTGGGCGAGGTGTGGCGGCCGCCAGGCTGGATTCAACGCTCACCAGCGACGAAGTGAGCGAAGTGTTCGATGGCATGCGGGATGGCAGTTTGAAACTGCTCTATGTCGCGCCGGAACGGCTCGCGAATGCAAACTTTCAAGCACGTCTGAAGCAGTGCCGTATCAGCCTGCTGGCGATCGATGAAGCGCACTGCATTTCCGAGTGGGGGCACAATTTTCGTCCAGACTATCTCAAGCTCTCAAATCTCGCTGGCGAGTTGAAGGTCGAGCGTGTGCTGGCGCTCACGGCTACCGCTACTCCGGCTGTGTCGGCGGATATTTGTCGAGCGTTCTCGATTGATGCTGCTGACCACATCCAGCTCAGCTTTCACCGACCCAATCTTCACGTGCGAGTCACGCCGTGCACCAACAAACAGCGAAAGGCGCTGCTTGTCGACCGTGTGCGGGCAGCGCCAGATTCCCCGACGATCGTTTATGTTACCCTGCAGCAGACGGCGGAAGAGGTGGCAGGGTTTCTATCCCGGGAAGGTCTGTGTGCGAAAGCCTATCACGCTGGTCTAGCTGACGACTATCGTGCAGAGCTTCAGGATGCCTTTATGGCAGGCGAAGTGAACATCATCGTTGCCACGATTGCTTTTGGTATGGGGATCGACAAGTCGAACATTCGCGCGGTCTATCACTATAACTTGCCCAAGAGCCTGGAGAATTATGTTCAAGAAATCGGCCGTGCGGGCCGCGATGGCGAGCCTTCAGTGTGTGAAATGCTGGCCTGCGCCGACGATCTGACCGTGCTGGAAAATTTTACTTATGGCGATACGCCGACACCGCAGGCGCTGCGCCAGGTGGTCGATCATTTGCTGCGTCAGGGCGATGAGTTTTTCGTGTCGAAGTATCACCTGTCGACGAATAACGACATCAGGCCGATGGTCATTTCCACGGTTTTGTCTTACCTTGAGTTGAATCAAACGATCGCGGCAACAGCTCCGTTCTATAACGAGCTCAAGATTCAGTTTTCGCGCAGCGAGGCCCGGGCGCTGGCGGGATATGAGACGGACGAGCGGGATCTGCTGGCGCGTATTCTGGAGACGGGCAAACGTGGTTACAAGTGGACGACGGTCAATATTGAGGAAGTAGCAGAAGCACTGGGTGAATCGGAAGATACGATTCGAAAGGCGATTACCGCACTTGAGGATGCCGGCGAAGCGATCCTGAAGCTCGGCGGATTGCGGCATGGTTACCGATTGGTCAAGAAGCCCGACAGCATTCCGGCTCTCGCGAAGTATCTATTCGCAATGTTCGAACGCCGGGAGCAACGCGATATCGACAGGCTCGCGCAAGTGGTCGCCTATGCCGAATCTCGCGAGTGTCTGACACGGTATCTCTTAGCGTACTTCGGAGAGGAGCTTGCAGACGACTGCGATCATTGTGGACGCTGTCAGGCAGGGGTGGGGACTGTACCGCCGTCGCTTCCACCCAGTCTTGGTCGGGAAGCGACCGCAGACGATGTTGCCGTAGTTCATGCCCTTGTTGCAGCGCGGCACACGGCACTGCGCACGCCCCGCCAGCTGGCCCGGTTTCTCTGTGGCATTTCCAGCCCCGCAGCTGCAAGGTCGCGGCTTACGCGAAAGGACGAGTTTGGGCTTCTTCATGATGTTCCTTTCCAGGATGTGCTGACGATGGTTGAGAGCCTGAATATGGGCTGATAAATCGGCCTCTGAAGTTACGATTTCGGCTTGCTTATAAGTGCGCCGATTGGCAGAATCCAGAAATGGTAATTGAACTAAGTTGTTACGCCACCGAGGATACATCAAAGCCCCGGGTCTACTCTGATGTCTTACTCATGCCGGTGGTGCCCCGAGTGGGAGAGGAGATAGAGATTATGGACAAAGGCGTCCGAGCGCTTTATTCAGTCACGTCTGTGCGCTACGCCAAAGAGTTGAATCCCTCTAGTCCATCTCTGGATCGCTGGGTGGTACACGTGGATGCCTGTGCCAGTAAGCCCGGCGACGTGAGATAGACCGCATCGGCGTTGATCGGGCCCTTTGGAGCGCTTGGAGCGCGAAAACGTCAGGATACTTGAACAAACTTGCAAATTCCCCCCCGGTTTTTCTTCGCATCGGTCGCGGGAGCGTGCTAGAGTCGCCGCTTTTCCAAAATCCGATGGCTAATCAGCAGCAGGGCACACAGCATGAGCAGCTCGACAAGGCGAAGGCCCTGATCGAGGCGCTTCCTTACATGCAGGGATTTCGAGGCCAGACGTTTCTGGTCAAAGTCGGCGGCAGCGCCATGGAAGACCCAGCGCTGGTCGAGAGTCTCATGAGGGATATCGTCTTCATGGAAGTGATCGGCATCAATCCTGTCATTGTCCACGGTGGCGGCAAGGCGATCTCCCGGGCGATGAGTGACGCAGGGCTGGAAGCCAGGTTCGTCGGCGGGTTGCGGGTGACCGACGAACGTGCGGTAGCCATTGTTGAAAAAACATTGTCGGAGGTGATCAATCCTTCACTCGTGGAGATGCTGATAAAGTTCGGGGGCCGCGGACAGGGATTTGCTGGCACCGATGTTTTTGTCGGAGAGAAACTGGCCCCCGCTGTGGGGCCCGACGGCGAGGCTGTCGATCTGGGATGCGTCGGTCGAGTCGTTGATTTCCAAACGGAGGCCATCGAAGCTGCGATTGCGGCCGAGGAAGTACCGGTGGTGTCGCCCATCGCCAGCGAACGGGGTACCGGTCAATCGCTCAACGTGAATGCCGATGTGGCAGCAGCGGCACTCGCAGGCCGACTGCGGGCCGACAAGATCATTTTCATCAGCGATGTACTCGGTGTGATGCGCGATCCCGCAGATCCGGCATCGTTGCTCGGCACGATAACCAGGGCGGAGGCAGATCAGTTGATCGCAGACGGAGTCATTTCCGGGGGGATGATTCCCAAGGTGACATCTTCGCAGGAATGTCTCGAGGCTGGAGTGAAGAAGGTGCACTTGATTGACGGGCGGATCGAGCACTCATTGCTGCTCGAGATTTTCACAGAAGACGGCATAGGCACCGAGATTGTTTCTTAAGTAGGGCACTAACATTCGACTATACAACAAACCAACGACATCCGAACAAACAAAACCATGAAAGCCAGCTTTGACTACCTGATCCCAAATTACGCCCGCCTGCCAATGGTGCCTGTGCGTGGGGAAGGCAGCTGGCTGTGGGATGCGGATGGCCGACGTTATCTCGACTTTGCTGCGGGAGTTGCGGTGAACACGCTGGGGCACTGCAACCCGGTGATGGTACAGGCCTTGCATGAGCAGGCTCAAAAGCTGATTCATTGCTCGAACCTGTATTCGATTCAGGAGCAGGCGGAGCTGGCCAGATTTCTCACTGACGAAGTCGTGGAAGAGCCCGGGAAGTGCTTTTTCTGCAACAGCGGAGCAGAAGCCAATGAGGCGCTGGTAAAACTGGCACGTCTCTATGGGAATGCCGCGCCCGCAGCGGATGGCTCGCCGCGCTATGAGGTTCTAACATTTTCAAAATCGTTTCACGGCCGGACGCTTGCGACCATTGCTGCCACCGAACAGGAGAAAGTGCGGCAAGGGTTTGCTCCTTACATGCCAGGGTTTCGCTATGTGCCTTTCAACGATCCGGACGCATTGCGCGCTGCTATTCAGAAGGAAACCGTGGCGCTTCTCGTCGAGCCCGTGCAGGGCGAGGGCGGGATCAATGTTGCCACTGCCAAGTTCTTGAGCGCGCTGCAGGAGGTGTGCGCCGAGCATGACTTGCTGCTGATGTTTGATGAAGTGCAATGCGGTCTCGGTCGTGTGGGGCATCCCTGTGGCTGGAAGGCAGCGGCAGCTGCAGATGGAGGGCCGGAATTGAAGCCGGACGCGGTCAGCTGGGCCAAGGGGCTCGGCGGTGGGTTTCCAATTGGAGGCATCTGGGCAACCGATCGTGCTGCAACTGGATCTAACAAAAAGGTGAGCGATCTGCTTGGGCCTGGCACGCATGGATCGACCTTCGGTGGATCGCCGCTGGTATCGACACTTGCACTTGCGATCCAACGCGAAGTGAAGGACAAGAAGCTCGCTGCCCACGCAGTTGAGATGGGGGACTACATTAAGAAGGAAGTCTCCACCTGGACGGATACCGCCATCACCGGTGTGCGCGGGTTAGGGCTTATGTTAGGTTTCTTGTTGCAGGGAGAGGCACATGACGGGCTCACTCTCAGCGGTCAAGCTCAGCGAAAGCTGATGGCCGCCGGGCTGCTTGTCGTCCCTGCTGGAGCTGACGTGATCCGCTGGCTGCCGCCACTGAACGTGTCCCGCGATGAGATCAATCAGGCATTGGAAATCATGAAGACGACACTGACCAAGGACTGAATACCATGGCCGAAGAACCAAAAAAGACTCAGCATCTGCTCTCGATTGAACAATTGACCGAAGCGGAAATCGAACGCTATGTCGACCTCGCAATCGAGCTTAAGCAGCAGCGTGCGGCCGACGTAGCAAGTGGCAAGGAACCTATTGCAAAGCAGAACTGGGCGTTGATTTTCAGCAAGTCATCGACGCGCACTCGCGTGAGTTTCGAAGTGGGAATCCGTGAGCTTGGCGGTCGTGCGATGTATTTTTCCTCACGTGATCTGCAGCTCGGGCGTGGTGAGCCCATCAAGGACACTGCCCGGGTAATGGGGCGCATGATTGATGGAGCGATTATTCGCACCTACGACCAGAAGGATGTCGTTGAATTCGCCGAGTTCAGTGGTGTGCCAACGATCAATGCGCTGACAGACGAGGAGCATCCCTGCCAGATTCTGGCGGATCTGATGACGATGAAAGAGCTACTGGGTGGGTGGAAAGGCCGCACGGTCGCCTTTCTGGGGGACGGCGATAACAACATGTCGCGCTCATGGATGTGGGCGGCGGAGCGCTGCGGCTTCCGCCTGGTAATCGGAGCGCCAAAGGCCTACCAACCGTCTGAGGAATATCTGTCACGGATCACTTCTGGAAACATCCTCTGCGAGGAAGATCCTGCCAAGGCAGCTGATGGCGCGGATGTCCTCTACACGGATGTCTGGGTGAGCATGGGGCAGGAGGAAGAATCGGCAAAACGCATCGCCGATCTGCAAGGGTTTCAGATAAACGATGGCCTGCTTGGGGTTGCTGCCAGCGATGCTTTGGTCATGCATTGCCTGCCGGCCTATCG
>JAGROY010000319.1:4267-14410 GCA_020439995.1 Verrucomicrobiia bacterium | reverse complement strand
CGCACGCTACGATGTGGCTAGCGGTGGAAGAACTGAGATTGCCAGTTTATCCGAGGCTGTCTCACTGATCTTTACGTGGGAAGACTACCTGTTTGTGGTGACAGCACAGGGATGGTATTACAGTTTCAATCGAATTTCTGCCGTTCCAGTGACGGCGGGATTCCTGGAAAAACTTCACGAAGGCTTTGCCGTGGCCGACGGACAACTCTACGTAAATAGCACAAGTTCCACTCCCCGGCGATTCACGCTCCGGTCTGACGGAACCGTATCGGCCGATCGCTCGGGAATCGAGGGAAACCCGCTGGCCGATGTGTTGTTCTTCACCGAAGGCCACCAGGCTTTCTCCAACCAGGGCCATGTCTACAATCTTGGAGATCTGAAGGAGGCGGGCACTCTTGGAAAAGCCGTTTTCGGCGCAACGTCATTCGTGGGTGGCACCGTAATCTTGGAAGGTCGCCGCCTCAGCTTCCTCTCCTCGGGGCTTCAGGAACTCTCCACAATTCCGCTTCCTGATTTCCGTACGCAGCTTGCTGCATACGGGAATCGAGTATTCGCCTTCGGCCTTGGCGGTGTCGACAGCACTGAACTCCCCATCGATGCCTATCTGGCGGCGGATATGTTACCGAATCCGCTGCCTCCTGAGGAGGATCCGCAACGCCTGTCGTTCGAGCCGAGCTTCGTGGTGCAACGTGCCGACGGTAACATCCTTCTTGGCGACAATCTGCATCGTCGACTTCACGAGTGGTCTCCCGTGGAGCAGAGATACGTTCGCTCTGTCCCTTTAAACAGCAGTCCGGTGAATGCTTCTTATGATCCGGTGAACGACACCCTCTATCTTTCGGACTTTGACCCAGGTGTCCGGCGGATCATGCTAAGCGATCCCGCACCATCAGAACACGTCTGGCTTGAAACCAGCGGGGCACCCGCATCTCTCCACGCCGCCAGCGGCTACGTCGTGATTGGCGTGGGAAAGGACGACCCCGGAGATGAGTTTTCGCACCGGTTCGATACTTTCTCCGCCATGGGGCAGAAAATCGACTCCAAAGTACTCGGGCGCGACGACACATTGCTCTGGGATCCCTCACACCGGAGGTTTTTCCATGTCCCTTCATTCGCATCCTTCGGGCTCGGCTGGATTCCGATAGGGGCGGATGGTCGATTCGGCACCGCAGTCGGACCACCCGACGCGAACGCTTTCTCCCTCGGCGCAGGTGGTCTGTTTGCTGATCCGCAAGGTGCCCGTTTGCTTCACGCCGATGGAATGCTGGGAAAAGTCTTCGATTCCGTTACCGCTATTCGAAGGCTTGAACGTCCCGACTCGGGAGATCGGGCACTTGTCGGAGCAGTGTGGAGTGAGGGAATCACGACCGTTCTGCGGAAACAGCCCGTCGCTTCCGATGACAGGACTCGGTTAGAATCTTGGGCCTCCGATGGATTTCAACTGAACGGGATCAGGGATATCAGCGGCACAGGATTGGGGCTTTTCGCTATTCAAGATCGCAGAATGCTAGCGGTCGTCCAGCGCCACGGACGCCCACGCTTCGTGCAGCTGAATCCGTCCCTTGCCATCGAGTATCTTTCGCCATCGGTGCCTTCGCCACCAGGCGACCTGGATGTTACCAGTCGTGGCACCGGTTCGATAGGGCTTCAGTGGAGCGATGCCTCGGACGACGAGGAACGGTTCGTTTTGGAGTTTCGTGAGACGGGTGTTGAGACGGCATGGTCGGTTGCGGCTACTACCGGCGTCGGAGCCACTTCGGCGACGGTCGCAGGACTGACGTCTGGAACATTATACGAATTCAGGGTTTCGGCGGGAAACCGAATTGCAAGGTCAAGCCATGCTCCAATCACTGTGGCGACGCTGGCCGACGAGCGCTATCCGGGCGGTGCGCCCTACCACTTGGAGATCGCCCGCATTTCTGGCACATGGGCGGAGTTGAGGTGGCGGGATAACGCTCGGAACGAAAGCGGCTTCCGGCTCGAATGGTCCACCGTCCCTGATTTTTCCGACGGTTCCGTCCAATCGGCCGCAGTGGGGCCGAACCGCACTTCGCTTAGGATCGACGGCTTGAGTCCGTCCAGAACCTATTGGTTTCGGATCGTCGCCTTCAACGCTTTCCAGGAGGATGAATTCTCGCCTCCAGTGACGGGGACAACTGCCAGGAGCGATTTGCGTTCGCCGCCGCCGGATGCGGGCAGTCAACTGGCTGTCGTCGCTGATGTGTTTTCTCCCCAGGCCGTTTTAACTTGGGACACTGCTCCCGCCAGCCACGACGGCTTCATTGTCCGACGCCTTGTATACGCAAGGAACGGTGGTTTCGTTGCGAATCCACTGTGGGAGGTATTGGCCAGGTTGGATTACACTACAGGGTACTTCGCCGATCCCCAAGTCGAGTTCGGCACCGTATACAATTACACGGTGCACTCTTTCAATCCGTTCGGAGAAACCCTGGTTGGTGAAGTTTCCGCAATATTCCCTGGACTCGGCTACTTCACGTCGGGTCTGATTGCCGAGGGTGGCGGTATCGTCTATTTTTACACTGGTTACCCTGAACGGATCGAGCGTTACGATGTCGCCGCCGCCAAATGGCTGACGCCGGCATTTCTCGATTTCGAAGTCAGTGCTCTGGAGGCGGGCAAGGATGGCGTCGTCGTGCGGGAGCTTTTCTCCGGTCGACTCTGGCACTTCAACGAAGCACAGGAAGGCTGGAAGCTCGTCGCGGCGAATTCGCTGGATCGTTTTTTCATGTTGGACAAGTGGCTCCACATCGACCTGCAAGGATCCATACGAAGGATCGATCTCGAAACCGGGGGATCTCAATCCCAGGCAAACGTTACCTTCCCTCCCTATAACCTGCTTGAGGTTCCTGGAACTAATCGGCTCTACTACTCTACCGGCGGTGATTTGAGTTATCTTCAGTTCGACTCAGTCGGGCGCTATGTCGGAGCCGTATCGAATCCCTCCGCCAATTCCCTTCCAGGCTGGGGTTACGTTTCCGTGTCGCCGGATGGAAGCAAGCTGGTGAGCGTTGAAGGAGCCGTGATCGATAGGGAAAGCGGGAAAATCTTGACGTCGTTAGGGGGAACTCCAACGGGGGCTAAGCTCCTTGGAGACGGAAGATCCGTGGTTCTCAAGGATCAGCAATTGCTCCAGCTCCTTGATCCGGTCGGACTGGAGATCGGTCGAATCGCGGTGGGACCAGAGGCGCGTTTCCTCTCTTCGTCTGGCGACGAATTTGTCGTCTTCTCTGCGAACGCGGCAACGGAACATGGAATGGGGGTCGACCGGTTTCGATTGCACGACTTCCGGCCGATGGAGAAGTCGCTATCTACAGAAATTGGCGGGCTTCCAAAGCTTGTGGCGAGTAACTCCTACCAGTTATTCAGTGACGGTACCGATGTGATCTACTTTCTGTCCGAGGGCGAACGGGCGATCTTTCGCTGGTCCAGCACTGCAGAACAGTTTCTTCCTCCCATACCATTGTCTGACGCTCCGATTGAAGCGCTTTATCACCGATCACATCAACAGATCTATTTGAACTATCGGAACTCCAGTGTGTCCGCGATCGATCCCGAGACCGTGAGAGAGCGCCCGTTCCATGCCCCGTACACGCAGGTACAGGGAATGATGGAGGCAGACGAAAAACTGTTGATCAATCACGACAATTTCAATCCTGAATGGATCGAAAAGGACGGTAGCTCAAAAATCGCGGGCAGGGACATGACCACCGGAGGAACCAGAGCGAGTGTCTGGGACGGCAGCCGACGGAGACTTTACTATCTTCATGGATCGACACTCGTGTCTACTCCGATAGCAATCGATGGAACTCCGGGAGAGTCCCAGAATAGCCTTCTCTCCAATGGATACAACACGTTGAATGCCAATCCAGAACTCAGCCTACTTATCAATGGTGCCAAAGTTTTCAATGCCAGCGATCTTTCCCTGGCGAATACCTTGGAGGGATTCTCCGATGGTATCTCAACGGTTTGGTCCGGATCTCTGATCTACGGTGCCGCATGGGGTGAAAGTGATGTGAGGATCTTCGATGGATCTACCTACCGACAGAAGTCCAGCATCCCTGTCGGAGGACACATCTGGTACTTTGTACCAATGGACGACGGTGCAGCCGTCGTGACACAGGTGGACGACCGGGCCCGTTTCTTCCGGATACGAGACGGAGCTATATTGACGTCGTCGTCGCTTCTTCCCAAAGTGCCAACTGGCCTGACGGCAACACCGACGGGCACTGACAGCATTGATCTCCGCTGGCGCGATCAATCCGACAATGAGAGCGGGCACGTCATCGAAGTTCGGTTGGCGAGTGCACCGAGGGACCCCTGGGTGAGGGTGGCGGTGGCCGCCGGGGAGGAGACGTTCCGGTTGCACGGGCTCGCCCGGGATACCGTGTATGCATTTCGCATCCTGGCCGTGAATGAGGCAGGGGAATCGACACGGTCTGCCTCCGTCTCGTCATCAACTCTGAGGGAGTTTCCCGCAGCGACGCAGATATTTTCGATCGAAAGCGTTCAGATGGGTGCCGACGGAGCTGTCACTCTAGCGTTCCCTGCCGAATCGGGCGCGGAGTACATCATCGAATATAGCGCGGATACCGTGACGTGGAACACTTCCCCAGCGCGCGCGGCGATTGCCGAGGACTGGGGCACTTGGATCGACATGGGGCCGCCCGCGACTTCGATTTTACCGCGCAACGAGACTGTCCGATTTTACCGAGTCAGGCAAATTGGGCTTTGAAGGGAGCCCAGCGGGCCGTGGTAGTAGGCTCAGCCGATCGTGCCGCGCGTCACAGCGCCAAATGAGAAGCTCTCCTATTCGCCTTCAAAATCACCCGTCAGCCTGACATGATGAGAAAGTCTGACTTGGAGCCGTTTCATTCCTTCCTTGAATCGCAAGAACTCCATCTGGGAGTAACACCCCCTCGAACCCGGACACCTTGATTTCTCATTCATTTCTCATCCACTTGCGCACCTGCGAGAGCGTTGGAATCCCCTGCATGACTTCCAGCACGTTGCCTTCGCCGTCGGTGATGACGCTGGTGGGGAGGACGAGATCACGGGATTGCAGGGCGTTGGAAAAGTAGGCGGTGACGGCTTCTTTTTCCGCTGCTCCCAGCTCTGCGAGCATTGTGTAGGGCGGCTTCTTTTTCTCAACGTAAGTGGCCAGCTTTGCCGCGTCGTCTTCCACGTCGATAGGCACGCCGTAGAGGGCTATACCGTCTTCCTTGAGGTGCCGCAGGGCTGGAATGTGGCCGATACAGGCGGCGCACCATGTCGCAGTGGTGGTGTACACTTGCACCTTGTCGGACGTGATTTTGGAAACCGGGAACTTTGTTTTTGCGATTATCGCAGGCCCGGACGTGCGGACGTTGCGATAGGGTTGTTGGGTGAAGGCACCGCCAGCCCGGTTCTCGTAGGCAGTGATGAGGGTGCCTTCCTCTACATTTTCAATGCTGAACTCTTCCCCGGAGGGCCAGCGTACGGTGACAGACGCTGCCTCACTGCGCTCGCCGATTCCGATCACCATAGTCGAGCTGTTCTGGGCCGCGTAGCCTTCCCCGCAGCGGTGCTCGCGTGTCAATGTAACATCTCCGTCGAGCGCAACACGAACAATCGCACCATAGCCATCACGGCAGGCGAATGCGGACGGCTCTGCCTTTGTGCTGCCACCAACAAACCGCACCGCGATCATGCCCGCATTAGCCACACCGGGAATCTTGCCGATATCGTTGTGGTAAAGGTTCATGAGTGACCGGTTGGCGTTGACCATGGCAACATCCTGCCAGCCATCGTGATCGTAGTCGAAGATCACGAAGCCACGGCTGTCTGCCGGGTTGTCGAGCCCGGACAGCGCAGAAAGGTCTTCGAAATCCTTACCGCTGTCGAGATTGGCAAAGAAGTGGTTGCGCTCATTGCCGCTGAGTGAGTGAACAATGGTACGACCGTCCACCAGCTCGTCACCCGCGAGCCGCAGATCGATCCCGGGCTGCGATTCCCCCTTCACCGCGTTCTTCGTCCACTCGTCCGATTTGCGGAAGGTCTCGCGGCTGAGCTTGTCATCCGTGCGCACGACCGTGCGCCAGAGATTACTTCACAAATCGAGATCTGATGCGACTTCGGGCGGCGCCGTGAAGTAGCCGCTCATCGCGTAGATATCGAGATCTGCATCGTTGTCAAAATCGACGAACTGCCCGCCCCACGACCAGCCAGCACTCGCGACCAGCAGCGCCGGCTTTTCCAAGCCTGAGACGCGCTTGAATTTGTCACCCTCAAGGTGCTCGTAAAGATAATTGCCTTCCGCAGAAACGCGGTAGTTGGGATCCAGCCCATCGATCTGCTCCATGATGCGGTGCCCTGCCTTGCTGAACATATTGCTGACATAGAGATCCTGCCGCCCGTCGTTGTTGTAGTCACCCCAGCTTGCACCCATGGCAAAACCAAAGACACTGGCACCTGATTCGTTCGCGATATCAGTGAAGCCTTTGTCGCCATCATTGCGGAATAAGTAGTCGCGCGCCCAGTCGTTGGCCACATAGAGATCCGGGTCACCGTCTTCATCGATGTCCGCCCATGTCGCCTGCAGACTGTTCGCCCACAGCTCAAGTTGTGGATTCTCAGGAGCCCGTTCAAATTTGCCACCACCCTTGTTTACGAGTAAGACATTTGGCGGGCCGACCTGCTCTAACAAGCTTCCATATTTGCTGCCGCCCTTCTTCGTCTTCGCAAAGCGCTCACGAAATTCCTTTGCCTGTTCGGGCGTAAAAAAATCTTCCGGCCAGGTCTTCTCCATCGTTCCTGTTCCTCCTGTCGGGCTGGTGCCACCACCCAGCACTTCCGGCCGGTAGGTGGAAATGTAGACGTCCAGCAGACCGTCACCGTTGTAGTCTGCCGCCGACATCGACGAGGCAAGAAACGGCAGGGCATCATCCATCGACTTCTCAACAAACCAGCCGCCAGCATTTTCGAGATACATACAGCGTTCGACGCTACGGCCAAGCATCAAGTCGGCATCACCATCGTTGTCAAAATCGGCGAAAAGCCCGCATGTCGAATTGCCAGGGACAGCGAGTTCGAATGGCACTGACTGCTCAGCAAAGGTGCCGTCACCGCGATTGACGAACAGCAGATTCTTCCCGATCCGCACCATGACATACAGATCGTCGAAGCCATCACCATTGATATCGACCACCGAAATCGCTGGCTTCTGGTTCATGGCGATGGGGGCAAAGTAGACGGTCGGTGCCTGAGTTTTGTTGGTCTTGTAGTAGCGCACCGCTTCCTGCTGGTGCCAGTTCTGGCGCGCGCGGAAGCGGTCGCCCTCGCGAGGCACTGCCTGGTCGAGCGTCTCGGAGAACATGAGTTGACCGGACGTCCTCGCCTCCAGCCCCTTCATTTCCCAGCCGCTGATGCGCCAGACGCCAGATTGGTCGCGGGTCCAAGTCACGATCTGCTTGCCCGAAAGGGACATCCAGTGGCCATCGAGCCTGCGCGCCAGACCACTGACTTTTACAGTTGCCTGAAATGTACTCAGTGCGTCGCCAATGAAGGCCCCTTTGACGAACCCGAACCCGACGTGATCGAAGTAGGATACCTTGTCAATCACTGGTCGCCACAGCGCCAGCTCAGCGGCTGAGGTGTTCTTCTGAGTCTTTTCGACCGGAAAGGTGGACTTTTTGACAAGATTCGTAAGTTTCGGCAATTCTCCCAGTTTGTCCTCAGCGGCCAGGTCCACCACCCGCACCGATTCTGCGAAAATCCCGGTGCCATCCTGCTTTGCCGGGAACTGCAAGTTCATCATTTCTAACGCGATACGATCCAGCTGTGGAGTCAGTTCAAGGATCAATTCCTCACTGCTCACGACCTGCCGCACCAACTTTCCATCCTCTCCCAGTCGATCTTTTAATGAAATACCACGATAAATTAACAATCCGCATGTGAACAGAATTGTTCCAGCGGCCAACTTCCATTTAAAGGTGCTTCTCACAGAGAGGAAGGCGTAACGCCTTGAATTAAAATAAGTTTTACCATGAGCCCGGTGGCTTCCTCCGGAAACTACCGAAATTGAAAGAATTGATTATTTGACTATGCAGCCACGCTCAAATCTGTTAGATTGTCCACTCGAATAGAAGTCAAGCAACAGTTCTTCAACACTTTGATCCATCTCAACACGATGAAAAAAACTCTAACACTCGCCTTCATTGGCTTGGCTGTCGCGCAAGCGGACGCGACCACTATTTTTACTGCCGGGCTCATTGATAACTTGCAAGCCTACACCCCCAGCAATCCAGGCCCAGGGGGAGGCGGTGCCAACGCGATCTTTGTTCAAGAGGCCGGACCTGCGAACGATCTTCCTGGCAGCCCGCTTGACACGGGCGGTGAAGGTGACGGGCGAGTGATTGATGACGACTACTACTTTGCAGGAAATTACACCACGGTGGTGGATGGCGGCTCCTACACTCCGGTTGGCCTCGTCGTTGCGAATGAGGGAAACATGGAGCGCGCCTGGACTGGCACTGACCAGAACCTGCGCTATCACTTCAACTTTCCCGCATCGACGGGTGCAGCGGATCCTTTGCAGATCAGCTTCGGTGTTACCAACGGTTTCGATGCTGGTGCTGACGGTGACAACACCAACGACATATGGACCATCGACGCCAAGATGAACGGCAATTCGATCTTCACTCAGGACGTCTCCATCGGTGACATTAACGGCGACTGGACTTCCCCGAGTTTCACCCTTGCCGACATCGGCAATCCGGGAGTGGGCGAAGGCTTTGACAACTACGTCGAACTGACCGGCACTGTGAAAGCTGGCGATTCCCGCTGGTTGAGCCTCGACTACGTCCAGCTGGATAACAATGCTGCTGCTGTGCCAGAGCCATCCACCGGACTTCTGGTTTTCTTCGGTGGCCTTGCATTGCTTCCAGTTTTCCGCCGCCGTCGTTAAGTCGAGGCAGCCAACAGGATCAATTCTTTTGAGAACACTCGTCCGGGCAACCGGACGAGTGTTTTTTTTGCTCACTCAAGAACCACATGCGGACTACTGGCAATTGCTCCTCGGGAGTCGACTATGTTGAAGTAGAAGATCAGGGGCCGCCCAGCGGGCAGTGGCGCTTGGAACTGATCATCGGTTCCAGTCGCTTCGATTGTTTTCCACTCCCGCGCCTGCCATGGGCCACTGTCCGTAGTGAATGTTAGTTCGCCACGTATCCCGCCAGTGACACCGCTCACCTGCACGACAGCGTCCGGCCCCACCACCATGGGCCACTCCACCCGCACGGGAGGATTACCATTCAACAGAACCGAATCCACGTACCAACCGATCTCATTCGGAGCCCAGCCCTGCGGATGCCCATGGGGCAATCGCACGGGAATACACAAGTCAACAGGCCGCTGAACCATTTGATACGACCGCTGATAGCTGTCGAGCGGATAAGCGAAATCGTTGGTGCCATTGACAAACAGGATTGGGCACGTGACCCCGGCAAGGTAGCGCGACGGGTCGAAGCACGATACCCACAGCTCACGCTGTTCCTGACTCATTCGTGCAAATCGAGACTCCAGCCAGACGCTGTTTTTGTGAAGAAATCCGCAACCGTATACCGGCACGGATACCTTGAGCCGTTCATCGATTCCACTGACCAGACAAGTAAGGTAGCCGCCCCAGCTGATTCCAGTGATCCCGATTCGCTCCGCGTCCACTTCCGCCTGGGCAGCGAGCAGCGAATGCCCCGACAAGGCCGCCGCAACTGCATGGTAGGTCCACATGTCCTTCACTCCATCGAGATCGAACGTTCGAAATTTCTCCTCATCGGCCTGTGACGGCCCGGCCAGCGGATGGCGTTTTCCGTCCGGCCCTTGCCCGGCGGTGTCCATCGCCAGCGCCACGTAACCCCGCTCGGCCCATAGTCGTGCCCATTCTTCAAATGCCTTGCCTCCACCGCCGTGAACTAAAACCATAGCCGGATGCGGACGATTACTGGCGTCCGCTGGGGTAGCGTAGTAAGCGAACACCTCCGTCGGATGCCCTTCGTAGTCCGGCCCTTCATAGTAAACTTCCCGCACGTTGCCTGAAGATTTCCCCCAGCGTATCTTGGGTGGTCGCATGAATTCGTTCATGTCCCATGG
>JAGROY010000319.1:547-4213 GCA_020439995.1 Verrucomicrobiia bacterium | reverse complement strand
CGCCCGATCGAGAAACGCATAAGCCTCCCGCCGGGACTCTTGAGGGAAGTCGTGCTCCGCGTTCGGATAGCGAACCACGAGCCGATCAGGAACGTTCTGCCACTGGTAAACTTTTCTCGCCTCAGGGATGACGCGCATCACCCCAGTGACTTCAAAGTTTCTGTCGCGCAGAGGTGACACCGACAAAAACCAGCGCGGTGCCAGCGCTCCTACGATTTCGTGAAAATCGAATGGCACCCGGTGCAGGTCAAGACCGTAGTCCGTCTTCAGCCGTGGCATGTAGCGTTCGCCGCTCCAGCCCGTGATGTCCCCCTCGTAATAGTCGCCAAACGCATTCCAGCCGCAGCTGGAAACGACTGCCTGCACCCGTTCGTCAAACACGCCAAGGAACATGGCGTTGTGACCGCCGAGCGAATGACCAATCGCGCCGATTCGATCCGGCACAACGTCATCCCGTGTTAGCAGGTAGTCGACGCATCGCCGATGGTTTACGATCCCCTTCATCGTTCCTGACACATAGCTATCGGTTGCAAAGTTGTAGCCCGAGTAGTCGCCAAACGACGGGTAGTCTGGAGCGATGACCACATAGCCGCGCCGGGCAAGCTCCTCCGCGTAGTTCCGGTTCGGCAGCGGCCCCTCCCCTGCTACAACCAATTTTCCAAGCGGTGAGGTCGGGTGAAGCGCAACAATGCCAGGTCGGCGATCGGATGCGCTGGCCCCCTTCGGAATATACAGCAGTGTGGGAATTCGATCACCGTCGCCCGAAGCCAGCGAAATCCAGTCGCGCCGGAAATCTGGATCTTCGACCGTCCTCGATTCGTCCACTTGCAGATCAAGCGCGACCTCGCTCCGGGACGGTGGCAGCGTCCCCATCACCCTCTGCAATTCCGCAAGAATCTCGCTCCGCCGACTCTGCCAACCGCCACCGTCATCATCCCTAACAATGGCACCACTTGAGTCATGGTAAGCGCTCAGATCTGAGTGATACAGCTCATCGGCAACAGTCCGGTGAGCCGGAGCCAGGAGCACGCTGAAGAAAAGGAACAACGAGAGACACTGATGCATAGGCCGAGCCTACCCCAGCGCCATACAAAGCGGCAAAGACAATATCATCATGCCGCCACAGAAAATCGTATCAGACACGTGTCGAGCACTCTACAAATCTATGACTATCGCCAATGAAAGGTGGCAGCGCGTAACGGCTACTCTTTGTCCCCCATCAAGGAAGTTGACATCCGTCACCATTGCCTGCTCCGGCATTCATTCTGCCTCACCCTTCGCAACCGCATAAAGCCGACGCATCGTCGCCACGTAAACTACCCCATTTGCCGCGACAGCGGTGGCGCTGACGGCGCTGTCGAGTTTGATCTCGGCGAGAATTTTCTTTTTGCGGGCGGCAGCGAAGATCAGGAGGTCGGCACCGCGTGAGGCGAGGTAAACTTTGCCATCGGCGATGAGCGGCGACGCCCAGTTTTCACCTTTGGTGGGATGCTTCCAGAGCAAAGAGCCAGTGGTGGCGTCCAGGCAGTGCAGGTTCTTGCCGGTGTCGCTGATGAAAATGAGGCCGTCGCTGATCGCTGGCGTGGCCATGACATGGCGCTCCAGCGGGTAGCTCCATTTTTCCGCTGTCTTTGTCACATCACCGGAGCCGACGGTATCAATGCACTTGAGCCAGGCGTCGTTTTTGCCCCACCACAGGTCACCGCCGCCAGCAACGTAGAGCATGCCGTTGTCGAAGACCGGCATGCCATAGATATTGCTTGGGCTGTCCTGGCGGTTGCCGTTGTAAAAGTGGACGTTTTCCTTGGGCGCTTCAGGATCAAAGTCGAACTTCCACCTTTCGTTGAGAGCGCCTGGTTCGGCGGTATCATCCTTGCCGGGACGGAACAAATCGTAGCCGTAGACGATGCCATTGCCTCCGGCGAAAAACAGACGCCGCTCACCATTTACCGTACCGAGGGATGGTGCTGACCAGGTGCAGTGGAAGATCTGGGTTGCGGGCACTGAGCGATCGCGCGCCAGCAATTTGCCCGTTCGCTTGTCAAGCACGACAAGGCTTGGCGCGTCAGGAGTGCGGATGCGTTTGTGGGTGTTATCGACCCCGGTGCCAGTGTTGAGATAGAGCTGGTCGCCATCGATCAGGATCGAGCTGTGCGCCGCATCGTGTGACCAGATGCCTGCGCCCTCCGTCAGATTGAACAGCCAGAGAATGTCGGCATCCAGCGGCCCGACTGCGAGCGGCTCCAGATCGGCAGGTGTCATGTGCCGCGCCTCGTCGACGAACGGGCCATCGTTTCCGTCTGCCATTCCTTTCAGATCCAGGCAGGCGACTTCGCCGCGATTGGTGACGATGTAAGCGCGATTGCCCTCGATCGTTGCTGTCGATGAAATGCCGCTGTTTGGCCAGTCGAAGTAAGGATCTTCATCACGTTTCGGAACGACTAATTGCCAGAGCAATTCGCCATCCGTTTCGCGAAAGCACATGAGCACGCCTCGATCGCCTTTGTGCTTCGGATCGCGCGGCGTGAAATTATTCGTTCCCACAACGACGCAGCCGTTGCCGACCACGGGAGTCGAGTGCGTTTCCGAACCGAGCTCAGCCGACCAGCGAATATTGCGTCCCGCTTCGGGATCGAAATCTGAGCACAGCCCCTTTTCGGATGAAATCATGTTGCGCGACCACGCCTGCCCGAACTGGGCAGAGTCGTCGGCTACAACTGGCATAACGAGCAGCAGTAGCAAAAGCGACGCGAACAGGCGGATCTTCATCATTTTGAGCCGGGATAAGAACCGCAATGAAACCTCCAGCACTCCGGTTTAGAAGCGCAATTCGATCACAGCAGCGCCAGGAACATCGAATGGACACAAGCGATCCAGCTTTCGGCCGCCAACCTGGCCAAATACTGGCCAATTGCTGGCGACTGAAAGTCAGACCTACTACAACTAATCGGAAGCCGCGCTACTCTTTTTCTTAGCGCGTCCGGTCGGAGTGCCCACCAGCTTCTCTTTAACCGCTGCCTCGATTTCGGCGTAGAGGGCGGTGTCTTCTTTCAGGGCATCCTTTGTCGCGTCGCGCCCCTGAGCAAGCTGGTTGCCCTTGTAACTGAACCATGAACCACGCTTTTGCAGGATGTCGTGTTCGAGCGCCAGATCGAGAAGTGATCCAACGGCGGAGATTCCCTCGTTGTACATGATGTCGAACTCGGCTTCCGTAAAGGGAGGGGCCACCTTGTTCTTTACCACTTTGATCCGCGTGCGGTTTCCGGTGACGCTGCCATCAGTCTGCTTGATCTGGCCGATGCGGCGGATGTCAATGCGAACGGAGCTGTAGAACTTGAGTGCGCGTCCGCCAGGGGTGGTCTCAGGACTACCGAACATGACGCCGATTTTTTCACGGATCTGGTTGGTGAAAATGCAGCAGGTGTGTGCCTTGGAAATCAGCGATGTCAGCTTCCGCATGGCTGCGGACATCAGGCGGGCCTGTGCGCCGACGGTTGAGTCACCGATTTCCCCATCGAGCTCTGCCTTGGTCACCAATGCGGCTACTGAGTCGAGCACAATCACATCCAGAGCATTCGACCGCACGAGTGTTTCCACGATGCGCAGAGCTTCTTCTCCAGACGATGGCTGCGAAACCAGCAGGTCTTCCATATTGACACCCAGTTT
>JAGROY010000319.1:0-426 GCA_020439995.1 Verrucomicrobiia bacterium | reverse complement strand
GATTCCGGACCATAAATTTCAACGATGCGCCCACGAGGGAAGCCGCCGACGCCGAGTGCCCGGTCGATCAGCAAATTGCCGGTCGGGATCACATCGACATCCACACAGCTTTCGTCGCCCATGCGGATGATGGCACCTTCACCGAAGTCCTTCTGAATCTGCTGGATGGCGAGATCCAGATTCTTCGCCCGCGCAGCTGCGAGCTTACTGTCCTGTTTGTCTGCTTGGTCGTTCTTCACAACTGCAAGTTCTACTCCGCTATTTGCGGTTTCGTCCTGCATTTTCTTATCAATTTTTGCGGCCATAGTCGGTATCGGATTCGGAGGATCGTGCTGTGTACTTCGGTAGTGGCAGCGAAGACTTATGAACACTGCCTAAATGAACAGTTAACCTACCTCATACCGTACGCAACACTCTTTTTCAGTT
>JAGROY010000318.1 GCA_020439995.1 Verrucomicrobiia bacterium | reverse complement strand
ATATTCGACATTGAAGCGACTTTCTATTCGCTGTTTCTTGCGGTCTTTTACATGTTCTATTTGTTATAAATGTAGCTGCGTTACTTAGATTAGCATTTGTTATAGCATTGGTGTACCGATTCGAATCGGTTCACTATGTTATCCTTGTTAGCGATCTCGAATTTCTTGCGGAATCCTTTTGTATTCCGGCCACCTAAGGATTGAAGACTATCCTAGAGCCTCAGTATTCACGCTGTTGAGGAAATCTGCCCAGCTGCATTGAGCGACCGCCAACAAGATTAGACGAGCGATATAAAACATCTTTGCAAACGACAGAATCGCGTCCTGCACTTTATTGACATTACAAAGATGGGCATCAATCTGATGTCTCCAACCGTCAATCGGCCCTGATTATCACTCACTCACTCAGGCAGATCAGCTGGACTTACGAGACCCGAGGCCGTTCGATTGCTCGCTGTCGGAGTTGCGGCCAGCAATTGCTAGTCCCTCAATAGCCTGATTTGTCTCCGGTCATTTGGCTCGATTCGCTGATGAATTCGCGGCCTGCACCTCAGCAGCACCGTCATTCGACGAACTTGAGTGGGCTCTCTGTGGCTGGCTTTCGAATCCGATGACCCGATGGCCTGAAGTACCTAGCAATATCACTTGATCCGATAGAATATTTTCAATCTGATACTCCATTATTCGATCTCCCTGACCAAGGACTTTTCCGTTGATCACTGCAAAATGCCGATCATCTCCATGCCAGATAGCTCCGAGTGTGAGCGCCCGAATTTCCGACTTTTGTACAGGTTTTCCTACTTCTGCGGGAGCAGGCTGGACGTGTTCTTCCTCTTTGGTCGCGGGGTTGAAAGGATCTCTGCCCCGTTTATTCACGCTCCATTGAGCTAGCGTCGCGTCGATCTTTTTCCCGGCGTCTTCAGATGATTTTTCTTTTGCCGAGCTACCAGTTTGGGCGCCCGTGCCGACACTCGCTGGAATTGGGGCAACAGGAGTTGGATCCTTTTTGGTGATAGTATAGATCACGAACGTGATCGCAACCACTGATAAGCATCCCACTACGATCGGGTTCTGCAATGCCTGTTTCATAGAATATTTAAACGAGTGAATTGAGCCTGTTAAAATTCAGTTTCCCTCATTGAGGAACCATAGATCCAACCCGAATTCCGCACTAGTGAGATTCCTTCCATCTCCGCTGACAACCAGTCGCACCAGATCCATCCGTTTTGATTCATTAGAGGTGATCTCTTTCATGCACTCAATGACCTGCGGGATACCAATCCCCCCCCCTTTTTTGATTCCGAGATTCCAACTAGTCGGAGCAACGATGAGTTCATCAGCATGTCGGGGATGATATTTTATTTTACCCATCTTCACATTTACGCCGAAAGCGGCAACACTTTTTGGCTTGTTAACCTGCTCAGCCCAGCCGCCAGATCCAGGTGCCCCGGTAAATAGAAAGCTGTATGCCGACTGTAACTCCGCATCCACTTTGGCGGCTTCATCTTCTGACCAGCGTTTTTCCAACTTCTTAACCTCATCCTCCAAGCGTGCAATCGCCCGGATTTCTTCTTTGCGCTCGGAGACAACTGGACGCCGTTTCGACCAGCACACCCATTGCAGAATGGCGGCGACCACGATCAGCAGCACCATGATCAATCGCCCTTTTGAATGGTTTACAAGGCAGCGCGGCAATTTTTCCAGCAACAATGTCATCGCACTGTACTCCCCTCCATGACCCCTTCGATAAAGAACTGGTATGACTTGTCGACCGGAGCCCCATCGGTATAGATCCAACCTTCGATAGATCGCGGCGCATAGTGTTTTGTGGCGCTGGTGATTTGCATATGGAATGGCCCCGATTCCAGAGCTTCGGAGAAGTGCTTGTATGCGGCTTTCACATCCGCCGGAGCAACCTTCTTGGATGGAATTCCTTGCCCCTCCACTCTGGCCCGCCAGATTCCTTCAGGCGGCACCGCACTCGCCCCAACTTGAGTCAACATATCTACCCGGTTGACCTCAACTTTCGTGATCACGAGTTCTTCCGGGAGAACTTCGGTGATATGACTCAATAGCCACCCAGGAACAGGGGGCAATCGTTTCTCCAGCAGGAGTGTTGTAATTTCCTTATGTTCATTTAGATTCTTGAATTTTTTTTCGAGTGTAGCCTTCTGCTCCTCGAGCTTTGCAGCTTTCGGTTGCAGTATCGCCAAGGTTCGAGTCTCCGAGTGCAACTGGTATTCAATGAGGACAGCAATCAACAATGACAAGGCTAATAGTAGTCCGATCACACCACCTGAGATCCTGACAAACAGTCTTCGCTTTGGCGCGTCCCTCTGCTCGCGATCAATCAAGTTTGCCGAACACTCAGGATCCAGTTTCAACAACTGCGCCCCCAAGTATTGCGCAGATAACTCAGTCGGACACACTCGGATCGGCAGAGCGGCTTCTGGCAACATTCGCAGAGACTGCGCCTCTGAACCTGGCCCCGCAAGCCAGACGCAGTCGATGTCTAAGCCAAACTGCTGCCTCATAAAAATGGCACTTCGGTTCAATTCCGATTCAAACCGCTCTGGCGAATCGTCCCAATTGCAACGCAGCGAACGAGCCAGAAACACGTTCCCGCTCTGCCGCCCTACGACAATAGTTGTGGAAATCCCGACTCTGGCAGCGAAAGCAGCGATTTGCTCCTCCCCCATGTCCAGTTCTGCGACGGCGTCCACCAACAGTGCGGTGGG
>JAGROY010000317.1 GCA_020439995.1 Verrucomicrobiia bacterium | reverse complement strand
AACACCTCGAATCGTGAAAGTCGGGGTAGTAGCGGCGGGACTCGCCGTGATGCTCCGCAGAAAGAAACGGCTGACGCTGATCGTCTGGGTAGTGTTGATTCTTTCGATCCTGTGTGTGGCTGCTGCAACGATTGCCCAAATCAATCAGATGGACGTTCCTGTCTGGCTGTCCAGTTGGGCGGGGTGGCAATGCTGGGGCGCGGGGGCCATGGTGGCAGCAGCCCACGCAATCGCACTTCGAGAAAAGTTCCGGGTGCGCCATGTGATCGCTTTGTTCGTTGCCATCATGGTGATCGTCATCGGTCTGTCGCCTCTGTAGCTTTGCGGTCAATACAATTTGGATTGAGCTGAAGCTCAAAAGCTACTTACTTTGGCTGCGGCGCCGCAACAAAATCTCACAGCAGGCGCCTCACATTGCGCAGTCCATCGGCAGTCACGCGGCTCTGGGTAACGGACGCTACCTGGTCGATGTAATTTTGCCACTGTAAAGGGCGGAGGCTGGCCAGGCCGGATTCGGGGTTGCCGGAGTCTTCGGCGATGTGCCAGCCGAAACTTGAATGGCGGTTGCCGTAGTCGAGGCGGTAGATCCAGGCACCAAACGCATCCTTGCGCCAGAGTTCCGCATCGTTGCCAGGAATCTCCTGCGCAAAGATCCAAACCCGCCGAACCGTGTCCTGGTCGAACGGAGGTTGCTGCAATTCGGTGGCTGGAGCATCACTATCCATCGTCCTTCCCTAACAATACAGCCTTACTAGCTCCTCAGGCGTCTTCGCCACCGATAAACGCACGCCAGTCGTCTGGCAGATGCTTGGTTTCGATGCCGCTCGCGATGCGTCCTTCTGCGAGTGGGTCAAAGGTAGTACTGGTTCCGTAGACCATGATGCAATCGCCCGAACTGGTGCAGTGGAGCGCATGTGCCACTCCAGCCGGAATTACGACACCAGCATTGTTAGCTCCTGGCAGATCGTCGCCAAAAATGACGAAGCGCATCACTCTGCGCGGCAATCCGGCGCGCTCGTCGACGAGCAGCATTTCGATCATTCCCTGAATGAAAAACATCACGTCCCACTGTTCGCGATCGTACGGGCGCAGCGCTACATTGTCGGGCTCATCGATGAACAATCTCCTGAACCATGCTTCCGGCTGCTCGCCGTCGGGAATCGCAGGCGGATGGATGTGGAACCCCTTCGCGGTTCCAGCGAACATGCGGGCGGATGCCCATTGCCGGGGCCAGAGCCCAAGTCTGCCGACGACACCTTGTTCCTGGCGGGCGAATTCTCCAAAAAAGCCGCGGTGGCGCTGCTGGTAAATGGTGCGGGGCACGATTTCGACACCGGGAATCCAGGCGTCGGCTGCTTCCAGTTCCTTGCGGCCCGAGATTAAGCGCCCGACTTCCAGTCCAGTCGTGGCCAATTGCTCTGCGGGACTGCCTGCGGAGTAATCACGCAGCTCCAGTGCCGCCTGTGCGGACGGCTTAAGCCCGCGCCAGCGCTGGTGGTTGTTATTGCCGGAATCGGATGCTTGATCAGTAGGTTTGCCCATCGTGTCTGGATTGAAAAAGAGTGGCCGGATGTTCGCCGCTCCCCGATCCTGCGTCAAGGCATGAGCGGGGTTGCAATCTCCGCTGGTGCTCTGGTGCAGATGCGCTAGCATTGCAGGATATTTTTCCAGCTTTTCCCGTGCAATCCCGCAAACCAAAACGTTCATTCTCATCAGCCTCTGATTCTCCGTCCAGACCATCGCGTGGCCGTGATCGGGGCAGGGGGCGCGATCGCGATGGCGGAGCACGCCAGAACCGGCATGCCGATCTCTCGAAAGGCACGGCGTCGCGCGACGAATCCGATCTGCCGGAGATACTGGCAGCAGCAGGCGGTACTCCTTTGATTCTTGTGCTCGATGGCGTTCAAGATCCGCACAACCTGGGCGCTTGCCTGCGCTCGGCAGATGCCGCCGGGGTTACCGCCGTCATTGTTCCCAAAGACCGGGCCGTGCATCTCACCGAGACTGTTCGCAAGATTGCCTGCGGCGCGGCAGAGAGCGTCCCCTTTGTTGCAGTCACGAATCTCGCACGATGTCTGCGGGATTTGAAAAAAGCGGGCCTCTGGCTCGTCGGCACAGCGGATGAAGCCACGCAGTCGATCTACGATGTCGAACTCCATGGCCCCACCGTCATTGTCATGGGAGCTGAAGGTGCAGGAGTCCGCCGCCTCACTTCTGAAGAGTGCGATTTCCTTGTTCGCATCCCCATGGCGGGATCGGTGGAATGTCTCAATGTTAGTGTCGCCACTGGAGTCTGCCTGTTTGAAAGCGTGCGCCAGCGTCTGGCAAAGTCAAAGTAGTCCGAGCTTTAGGTCGATCCTCATGCGGCAAGAGCCAGGGAGGGCTCCTTTGTCTGTCAGCACAAACCGGACATACTGGCTACGCTCGTTGCCAGTGGCCCGAATGATCGCGTAGATGGCTTCGCCTTCCCGTTCGATTACCCAGTCGCCAGCTGCGGGCTCGGCCCAGTGGATGCAGTCAGTGGGTAGTTCTGGCGTAACGTCGATGCTGCGAAAAATTGAGATGCCAAGGTCGCAAATCTGCGAATCATAGCAGTGAGTCTATCGTGCAAAAAACGGATCGACCGGCCACGTTTCATTGCGATTTCCAAAACGGAAATGGGCGTCTAAGCTCGCCGGATGTTCATCCCATTTTACAAGTTCAGCCTCACCGGAATCGTCGTCCTGATCGTTTGCACGACCACCGTCGGTCATGCCGATCCGGTGACCGCAACGAACCAATTGCACGCTCTGTTCGATGAAGACTGGGAGCAGAGGCTCGCCGAAGATCCAGTGAGCGCGTCCTACATAGGCGATCGCCGATGGAACGATCAGTGGCCTGATGTGAGCACTGGCACTCTCGAACGCGAGAACGACAGGCGCAGGGAAATGCTGGCTCGGCTCAAGCGCATCGACCGTGGCGTCTTGAGTTCGGTAGACCAGACGAACTACGATCTCTTCGCTCAGGCAAAGCAGCGCGCGATCGATGAACACAACTTCCGCTGGTATCTCATCGTTCTCAATCAGCGCGGCGGTATCCAGACGGCTGACGAGCTGGCCGATGCCATTCCCTTTGAATCGGTGAAGGACTACGAAGACTGGATCCAGCGCCTGCGGGGAATGCCGAAGTACATCGAGCAAACGCAGGCGCTGATGCGTGACGGGATCCGCTTCGGCATGCTCCTGCCGCAAGTGATCATGCAGCGGGTACCCTCACAGATCGACAAGCAGATTGTCGACAAGCCGGAGGACAGCCCGTTCTTCAAACCCTTCAAGGAATTTCCTGACACTGTCACTCAATCTGATCGCGATCGATTGATTGCAGATAGCTGTGCCGCACTGCGTGATCAGGTGGTTCCTGCGTATCGCGAGTTCCATCGATTTTTCACTGAAGAATACCTGCCCGCCTGTCCCGATGCCTCAGGAGCCTGGAATCTTCCCAATGGCAAAGCGATGTATGCATTCTTTGCACGCAGCTTCACCACCACCAGCATGACGCCGGACGAAATCCATGAGACCGGGTTGGCCGAAGTCGCCCGCATTCGTGAACAAATGGAAGCGGTGAAGACTCAGGTCGGGTTCACAGGAACGCTGCAGGAGTTCTTTGAGCATCTCCGAACTGATCCGAAATTCTACTACCAAAGTCCGGCAGAACTCCTGGCTGGCTATGAATCGGTATCCCGCAAAATCAATCCGCTCATGGACAAAATGTTCCGCACTCTGCCGCGCATTCCTTACAAAGTGGAGGCGATTCCCGCCAACATCGCGCCAGATACCACCGCAGCCTACTACCGGCCACCTGCGGGTGATGGCTCCCGTCCGGGTGGCTATTTCGTCAATCTCTACAAGCCTGAGATGCGGCCCAAGTACGAGATGGTCGCCCTGTCGTTGCACGAGGCCGTGCCCGGGCACCACCTGCAGATTGCCCTGGCGATGGAACTCGGCGAGTTACCAAAATTTCGCCGCCACGCGCGTTTCACCGCATTCGTAGAGGGCTGGGGGCTATACTCTGAATACCTGGGCGAAGAACTCGGGCTCTACTCCGATCCTTACGATAAATTTGGGCAACTCACCTACGAAATCTGGCGCGCTATCCGGCTCGTTGTCGACACCGGCATCCATCACAAACACTGGACCCGCCAGCAGGCAATCGATTACTTTCGCGAAAATGCAGCCAAAAGCGAACTCGACATCGTGAACGAGATCGACCGCTACATCGCCTGGCCCGGTCAGGCACTCGCCTACAAAATCGGTGAACTCAAAATCAAAGAGCTGCGCCAGCGTGCCCAAAAAGCGCTCCGCGAGGAATTCGACCTGCGAGCCTTCCACGAGGTCGTCCTCAATCAGGGAGCCATTCCTCTCGACGTTTTAGAAAGGAGTGTAGATGCCTGGATCGTTGAAGGTTCTCAGTGAGTTCCGGGCCTCTCAGGAGGGTATCCCTGAGGTTCCCAATGGTTACGAAGGCTGGCATTTGTTCGGCAGCTCTCCGGACTTCCACTTAGGGAGAACCGCACCAATTCACCGGTTTACCCTAACAGCAGAGAAATTTCATCAGCTTTCCTGTGGATGGAACGGAAGATGCTGAGAGGAAATATTGACGAAGTTGGCAAGTTAGTGAACCTCTGTGTCCTACTCACTTCATAGTTCATGATGAAAAAACGCGCATTCCGTCACCTTCTTTCCGCCACGATCGCACTCAATTGCCTTCCACTACTTGGGCAACCGGCTTCGGCAACGATCGAGGATGTGATCGCTTACTATCGAATGGGGGAAGAAGAAGGTGGCGCTGACGGAGCAGCTCCTGTGTCACCGCCAGACTCAAGTGGAAACGAAAACGGCTGGTCAGGCACGTTTCCCGGTGGTGGAAAGTACAGTGAAGATGTGGCGGCCAGCGCTGGCAGTACAGTCGGAAGCTTTGTCTCTGTCGATTGGAGCAATCGGGGCAACTGGCGCGATGATCCCTTACAACTGCGTCAGGACGATGACACGTTTGAGCCTGTAGACCTGCTGGACAACTACGCCATTGAGATGTGGGTGAAGCCACTGAACAACGAGCAAACCAACGCATGGATCTACGGACTGGGCGGGCCGAATGGAGTGGGCCTGGTGCAAATGGGCGACATGATCCAGGCGCGTAACACGTCGACTGGGGCGGAGAGCGACTTTGGGGAATACAAGATAGACGATGCCACGGTAGAACAATGGGTGCATCTGGCAGTGGTGGCGGACAATGGCGAAGTGAAGTTCTTCGTGAACGGGGAACTGGCGGCAACGCATTTGAGTGATGGCGATCCTGTGCCTCCCGGTGCCCCGCAGCGCATTCATATGGCGGTAAATGCAGGGGGTGGCGTGCATTGGAACGGCTTTCTCGATGAGGTGCGCGTGTTCACTTTCACCGGAGCATTTGATCCTGTCGATTTGTTAGTCAATGAGCCGAAGGAGTCGAATATTGACCAGATCGTCGCCTTCTATCGCATGGGCGAGGATGAAGACGGCACCGCCGGGAACACTCCGGTACCTCCCGTTGATTCCTCGGGCAACGACAATGGCTGGTCCGGCACCTTTCCGGGCGGCGGCACCTACATTGAGGAAGTCGGTAGCAGCGCTGCTGAAAAAACGGGAAGCACCGTGGCAGTGGACTGGACCAACCGCGGAAACTGGCGCGATAACCCTCTGCAAGTGCGGCAGGACGACGATAGCTTGGAGCCAATCGATCTGCTGGACAACTACGCCATTGAGACATGGGTGCGGCCGCAGAACAATGAGCAAACCAACGCCTGGATCTATGGCCTCGGCGGGCCAAACGGTGTCGGCCTGGTGCAGATGGGCGACATGATCAGAGCCCGCAACACATCCACTGGTGCAGAAAGCGATTTTGGAGGTTTTGAGATTACGGATGCCACACTCAACCAGTGGGTTCATCTCGCTGTGGTAGCGGACAACGGGACGGTAAAGTTCTTCGTGAACGGGGAACTTTCCGCCACCCATCTCGAAGACGACAGTCCCGTGCCACCAGGGGCACCTCAGCGCATTCACATCGGGGTCAATGCAGGCGGTGGCGTGCACTGGAACGGGGCACTGGATGAGCTGCGCGTCTACACCTTCAACGGAGCATTCGATCCCGCCACCCTGCTCGTCAATGGTGGCCTCCCAGCATCCGGCCCGCCCAACCTGAAGTCCACATTCGGCGGGTTCCCGCTCGTTCGCACAGATGGTACGGCCGAGATCAGCCTGCTGCTACAGAATACGGGCACAGACGATCTCATCATCAGCGAAGTAACCATCGCCGGTGACAATCCCACCGCCTTTGCCTTTGGCGCAGAATTTCCAGGGCTGCCCATCACTTTGCCGGGCTTGAGGTGGTGAAAATTCCTGTTGTCTTCACGCCCAATGGTTCCGCCGGCATCCAGAGCGCAGAGGTGCGGATCACCAGCAATGATCCCGACGAGACCAACCCAGATAGAACTCTCGCCATCAGCGGTCACGCATGGAAGCCTGATGGCCTCTCCATGCACTGGCCACTCGACGATGCCGGGCCTCCGAACGTGGTCGATGTTTCCGGAAATGCTCTTAACGGCACCTTCGTAGACGGCGAAACGTGGATTTACAACGATCCGCCAATCGCTGGAAGTGAAGGGAAGGCAGTGACGAGCATTGATGGCAGCACCTACATGCTGGCCGAACCTCCACACACGCCCAGTTTCACCTATTCCGTTTGGGTCAAGCCTGAGAGCGGAGGCGTTTTGTTCCATCAAACACTGGATCTCCAGCAACGTAGCAAGTCGATGTTTGATGTGGAAATAGGAGCGGATGGCAACCTCATCATGTACATTAACGAGACCGAGTTGTTCTTCACCGATCCAGAAACAGTGCCACTGGGCGAAGTCACACACATTGTCATCACGCATCTGGACAGCGATGGCTTTGGAACGGACACAGCGGATCGCACCCGGCTCTACATCAACGGTAAGCTTCACAGTGAGGTGCAAGGCGCTGGCACCGCAGAGCTTCCAGTGTTTCCCGAGGACGGCCCCTCTAACAATACCCTCTATGTCGGCGTCTCACTACTGGGCGGCGGCATCCTTCGCGGCACCTGGGACGATCTCCAGCGCTATGACCTGGAATTGCCCGAAGACGAAGTGGCCTCCATGTTTGCAAATCCCGGAGCAACGGCTGGTCTCGATACCCTCCCATTTCAAATTGTGGACGTTTCTGTCGACGAAGCCGGCATCAACGCGACCATCACTTGGACATCGAAGCCAGGTCGCATGTATACCCTCGAACGCTCCGTCGATTTCGGCACATGGCTGGAAGTCGATGATGGAATCGAAGCATCAGAGGGCGAGACAACCACCACAGAGGACGAACTCGAAGTCGGCACCTCAGAAATTTACTACCGTGTCATTCAATTGTAGAGCGAGCTCAGGGTTCGACAGATCGACAAGGCAGCTACCGTCTCTGCGACAAGGCCGTCAAACCCGTTCATGGGAGCGCTGATAACGGCGCATCATCACAGCCATGCGCCCGGTTCTTCCGTTGCCGTGTCAGCTCGACACACCTGCAGATCCGCGCGCTGCCAACTTAGCGCAGGGCGAAGCTGTTGAGAATTTACGCGTTTTCCCGCTTCCTGGAGCCTGCGATCGTTCGCAATCAAGCGAATGTTACCGAAAAATGTCCACGCAAAGCTGCCGGCGCCCGGCTATTCCTTTGTCAGAAACTTCCGTGTCCGGTATCTTGTTTCATCTCGGCGGACTTTGTCCGTAGGCCTCTGCCGCTGCCAACCAGCCGTTGGCGTCAGGTAATCCACCGAAACAACATTTACTGAAAATATGCTGACGATCCTTGGGAACTCCGGGGAGCGCTTCTGTGACGGATTGTCACGGCGGAGCTTTCTATCAATCGGCGCACTGGGCTTGGGAGGCCTGGCAATGTCGGATATTTTCAGAGCAGAGGCATCGACGCTCGGCCTCGAGCAGCCGTCCACCAAACTGAACCACAAGGCGGTGATCATGATCTTCCTGGCTGGCGGTCCTCCGCATCAGGACATGTTCGATATTAAAACGAACGCGCCGGCCGAGATCCGGGGCGAGTTCAAGCCGATCAAGACCAAGGTTCCCGGCATGGAGATCTGCGAGCTGTTCCCGCAGATGGCAGAGATCACGGACAAGCTGGCGATCATCCGGTCGATGGTCGGCGCTCACGGTGGCCACGACAATTATCAGTGCTTCACAGGCCGCAGCCCGCGCAATGCCCCGCCTGGCGGCTGGCCAAGCATGGGTGCTGTGCTGTCAAAACTTGGCGGCAAGGTGAACGATGCTATCCCACCGTTCGTAGGACTTTCACCAAAAACGGGTCATAAAGAGTGGGGTGATCCGGGGCAATGTGGATTCCTCGGCCCCGCCCACAGCGCCTTTCAGCCCAGCGGCGGCGGCAGCTCGGACATGGTGCTCAATGGAATCACCACTGATCGCCTTGGCGATCGCAAGGCGTTGCTTGGCAGCTTCGACCAGTTTCGCCGCGATGTCGATTCATCCGGCATCATGCACGGCATGGACGCGTTCACCGAGCAGGCATTCGGTGTCCTGACATCCTCACAACTCGCGCAGGCGCTCAACCTTGACGACGAGGATCCCAAGCTCCGCGAACGCTACGGCAAAGGAACCGAAAAACTCACCGCGGATGGCCCGTGGAAGCGGCTTGACCAGTTTCTAATGGCTCGGCGACTGGTGGAAGCTGGTGCCCGTTGTGTCACACTTGGCTTCTCACGCTGGGACTGGCACGGCAACAACTTCGGCCGTGCACGCGAAGACTTTCCCCTGCTCGACCAGGGTGTCTCCGCGCTGGTTCAGGATCTGCACGACCGCGGGCTCGACAAAGACGTGTCCGTCGTCGTCTGGGGTGAATTTGGCCGCACCCCCACCATCAATGCCCAGGGCGGCCGCGATCACTGGCCCAATGTCTCCTGCGCCCTGCTTGCTGGAGGAGGAATGAAAACTGGCCAGGTTATCGGTGCCACCGACCGCCTCGGCGGCGAGGCCAGCGAGCGGCCCGTCGCCTTCCAGGAAGTCTTCGCCACCCTCTACCATCAGATAGGAATCGACGTGAGATCCGCCACTGTCCCGGACCTGAACGGGCGGCCCCGGTATCTGGTGGATCAGCAATTTGAACCGATGAAGGAGCTGGTGTGAGGAATCGATTTCATCCGTAATGAATCACCTACCTTCGTGCAAGACCTCAAGAAACTCACTTATGAAATCATCGGAGCCGCACAGATGTTGAACTATCTTCGAATCGCACAGCTCAAGATCGGCCTCGTCATTAACTTCAGGAACTCGAAGATCGAGGTAAAGCGCCTGTCCAAATGATAGCACAATCCCCTCTTCATCTGCGCCCATCTGTGTTCTTTCTTCTTTCAACACAGATTTACTCAGATGACCACAGATGAGCGCAGATCGGGAGTCTCCGCTTGGTTGAGCAATCGATACTCCTCTTCTGCACCATCGAGATTCACCGAATAGCTTTCCACCAATGCTTACCATCCCATCCAACACCAACTCGTCCTTCTGTGACGGAATATCCCGCCGGAACTTCTTGAAGATCGGTGGACTCGGGCTCGGCGGACTGTCGATGTCGCAGTTGTTTCAGGCGGAAGCGGCGAACAAGATCGGCAGCTCGAATAAATCGGTCATCATGGTCTACCTGCCTGGCGGCCCGCCGCATCAGGACATGTATGATATCAAAATGGACGCGCCGGCGGAGATCCGTGGCGAATTTAAGCCGATCCCGACGAATGTCCCGGGGATTCAAATTTGCGAGCACATGCCACGCCTGGCAAAGATGGCGGACAAGCTGGCAATCATCCGCTCCATGGTAGGCGCAAAGGATCGTCACGAGTCCTTCCAATGCATGACTGGCCGACTTAACGAGCGCAACCCTCCCGGCGGCTGGCCGGAGTTTGGATCAGTCATCTCCAGCCTGCAGGGTTCGCCCAATCCGACACTTTCATCCTACGTCAATCTCTCGCCGAAAATGCGGCACCGGCCATATAATTTTGGGCACTCCAGCTTTCTCGGAGTCGCCCACACGCCTTTCATGCCCATGGGTGACGTGAAGTCGGACATGGCACTCAATGGCATCACCGGCGATCGCCTGTCAGATCGCAGGGGCCTGCTCTCCAGCTTCGATCAGTTCCGCCGGGACGTCGACAGCAGCGGCCTGATGGAGGGACTGGATGCTTTCCAGACCCAGGCATTCGATATCCTGACATCCGACAAATTGCTGAACGCGCTGGATATCTCTGCCGAAGATCCTAAGCTTCGCGAACGCTACGGCAAAGGCACGGACAAAGAACAAGGCGATGCGGCACCACGTCTGAACGAGCAATTCCTGCTGGCCCGCCGCCTTGTTGAAGCTGGTGTGCGCGTGGTCACTCTCAGCTACTCGTTCTGGGACTGGCACGGCAGTAACTTTAAGATTGCGAAACAGAACTTGCCAGACTTTGACCAAGCCTTGAGCGCGCTCATCGAAGACCTCGACCAGCGCGGCATGCTTGAGAACACCACCGTCATCGCCTGGGGTGAATTCGGAAGAACGCCGAAAATCAACGCCCAGGGCGGTCGCGACCACTGGCCGAACGTGTCCTGCGCGCTTCTCGCAGGCGGCGGCATGAAGACTGGTCAAGTCATCGGTGCCACCGACCGCCTCGGCGGCGAGGCAGAAGAACGGCCCGTCAGCTTCCCTGAAGTCTTCTCAACTCTCTATCACAACATGGGCATCAATGCCTCGACAACCACCGTGCCGGATCTCACCGGCAGACCCCACTACCTGGTCGATAACAACGTGCAGCCCATCCAAGAACTTGTTTAGCGACATGCCCATGAATCCAACCTCCTGCATCACCCGTCGCCGCACTGCCATCGTCATCGCGATTCTCAGTGTCTGCACTGGCATTAGCAATGCCAACACCCGGCACTCCTCCACAGTCAAATCACTGACCATCTTCGCTGGCGGCAGCGATGGCAACGGAACGACACTGCGCGGCCCGGACGCTGGTCAACAGCTGGTGGTGTCCGCCATTCCCGAGGAAAGCGACAAACCGATGGACTACACCCATCAGGTCACCTTCACAGCCAGCCCTGAGGGAATTGTCAACATCGCTGAGAACGGCGAGGTCACCCCGGTTTCCAATGGCGAGGCAACGATCACCGCTGCTACCAGGAACGGCATATCGGCACAGACCAAGATTAAAGTCGAGCATGTGGAAACCGCGCTGCCGATCAACTTTCCGAACGAGATCGTCCCCCTCTTCACCAAGTTCGGCTGTAATGGCGGCGGTTGCCACGGCAAGTCTGGCGGACAGAACGGGTTCCGTCTGTCTCTGTTAGGGTTCGAGCCTACGGAAGACTTCGAGTGGCTGGTAAAGGAGTCCCGTGGACGCCGCATCTTCCCCGCATCGCCGGAACACAGCCTGCTCTTGCTGAAAGGCGCGGGAGTCCTCCCCCACGGCGGCGGCGAGAAACTGAAAGTGGGATCGCCGGAATACCAGGCCATCGTCCGCTGGATCGAACAAGGCATGCGCTACGGCGAAAAGTCCGATCCCGTGGTCGAGCGCATCGAAGTCTTCCCAAAGCAGCGCGTCTTGTTTCCAGAGGCATCCCAACAGCTGGCAGTAACCGCATTCTACAGCGACGGCAGCACCCGCGACATCACCCGCATCGCCGGCTTCGAATCGAACCAGAAAGAAATGGCGGACGTCTCCCAGACGGGGCTTGTGAACATCGCCGACACTACTGGCGACATCGCAGTGATGATTCGCTTTCAGGAATTCGTCGACGTATTCCAGGCGACAATTCCGCTTGGAGCGCCGGTCGAGAACCTCCCTGCTCCCACCAACTTTATCGATGAATTCGTTTTTGCAAAATTACAGCAGCTCGGCCTCCCTCCGTCTGGGATCAGCGATGATTCGACCTTTCTTCGCCGCACGGCCATCGATGTTGCCGGACGCCTGCCAACACCGGAGGAGACCAGCGCATTCCTCGCCAGCACTGATCCCGACAAGCGCGCCCAGTGGCTCAACACATTGATCGATAGCAACGACTACGCTGACTACTTTGCGAACAAATGGAGCGCCATTTTGCGCAACAAGCGTAAGACCGGCACTTACACGCGCGGCACCTACGCGTTTCATTCGTGGATCCGTGAAAGCCTGCTCACTAACAAACCCTTCAATCAGTTCGCAGCGGAGATCCTGACCGCGTCCGGGGATCCGGGACAACACCCGCCTGTGGCATGGTACCGGAACGTCCGTGAACCGAAGGCGCAGCTTCAGGACGTCGCTCAGGTGTTCCTTGGGGTGCGCCTGCAATGCGCCGAGTGCCACCACCATCCCTACGAGAAGTGGAGCCAGCGGGACTACTACGGGTTCTCAGCATTCTTTTCCCAGATCGGCAGAAAGCCGGGCGAACAGCCAGAGGAAGAGATCGTGTTCCATCGCCCCGGTCTTGCACAGGACAAGAATCCAAAGACCGATGAAATGGTGAAGCCCACGCCCCTCGGCGCGGATCCGGTGCCACTTTCTAAATACGATGACCCACGCAACGAACTCGCGGCCTGGATGGGATCCAGGGACAACGAGTTCTTTGCACGCATGTTAGTCAACCGCTACTGGAAGCACTTCCTTGGCCGCGGACTGGTGGAGCCCGAGGACGACATGCGCGTTACTAACCCAGCCACCAACCCGGAACTGCTGAACGCACTGGCACAGCACTTCATCGATTCCGGTTTTGATCTGAAGCAACTCGTGCGCACCATCTGCAGCTCTCAAGTTTACCAGCTCAGCGCCGTGCCCAACGACTACAACGCAGACGACAAGCAGAACTACTCCCGCTACTACCCGAAGCGGTTGACGGCGGAAGTTCTGCTCGACGCCATCGATGGCATCACCGGCGTTCCAACCAAGTTTGCCGGTCTGCCGGAGCAGACCCGGGCGGTGCAGTTGCCTGACGACAGTTTCAACAGCAGCTCCTACTTCCTGACCGTGTTTGGCCGCCCTGAAAACGACAGCGCTTGCGAGTGCGAACGCCAGCAGGACGCCAACCTCGCTCAGAGTCTGCATTTGCTGAACTCGAAAGGCATTCAGGACAAGCTGGCCAGCGACAGCGGGCGCGCGGCCAGACTCGCGAAAGGAGAAAAGGAAGCCACCGAGTCCAAGATCCGGCAACTTTACGAACGTGCGTTCTCCCGGTTGCCCGACGAGCGCGAACTGCAGGTGGCACTCGCTTACATTGATAAGAAACGCGAGCAGGCCAAAGCCGCTGCTGCTATTCCTGCCCCTCCCGCCACTGAGGAGAAGAAAGAAGGCGAAGCCACTCCACAAGCACCTTCCGACCCCGATCGCGAAGCATTCGAAGACATTCTCTGGGCAATCATCAACACCAAGGAGTTCCTCTTTAACCATTGATGTCATTTGGAGAACGCTGGCTGAAGCGCTCCAATCCCCCCCCAATGAAACCCCTTCGACAATTCCTCCTGGCGCTCGCTCTTGGCTCGTGCGCAAATGCCCAGCTGGCATCCCTTCAACTCGACACTGTGTTCCCGCCCGGGGCGCAGTCCGGCACCACGGTTGAAGTTACACTGAGCGGCCAGGATATGGATGAGCTGGAAGGGCTCATGTTCTCCCACGCGGGAATCGTGGCCCGGCACATCGATGGCAACCAGTTCGAGGTCACCGTCGGCGCAGATGTCCCAGCCGATGAATACGAAGTGCGTGTCACCGGACGCTTCGGCCTGTCCAATGCGAGACTCTTCCAGATCAGCCCGCTGCCGCAGGTCAATGAGACCGGCACGCATCCATCTGCCGAAACAGCAATGGCGCTACCACTCGATACCTGGGTGAATGGGACCGCAGATGCAGACGCTTCTGATTTCTACAAAGTCACAGTGGGCGCAGGGCAGAGGGTTTTCATCAATTGCTTCGCCGATCGTCTCGACTCCCGGATGGATGCCACACTGGAAGTCACCGATGCATCCGGTGCCGAACTCCAGCAAGACCGCGACAGTTATGGCCGCGACCCCTTCCTCGACTTCACCGCTCCTGCCGCAGGCGACTACTTTGTCTCAGTCCACGACTTTCAGTTTCAGGGCAGCGGCAACCATTGCTATCGGCTGGCAGTCACTACCGGCACACACGTCGACTACATCATGCCGCCATCCGGCACTCCCGGGAAGCGTGAACGTTTCACCATTTACGGTAGGAATCTGCCAGGCAGCGGGCCGGTGCCAGGCATTAAAATCGACGGCAAGCCACTGGAGAGGAAGGAAATCGAAATCGATGTGCCCGCCGAACCTGACCGGTTGCTCTCGCGCGCGATCGCTGCTGCGGGTGCACCGGGGGCAGCAGTAAAATTGGAGGGAGTCCACGGCCTGACGACTCTTCCCCTCGCCCAGGCACCCGTGATCCTTGAGCGCGAACCTAACAATGCCTCCACCAACGCGCAGCTGGTCAGCGTACCCTGCGAGATCGGAGGGCAATTCTTCCCTGCAAACGACAGCGACTGGTTCGAATTCGACGGTCGCAAGGGGCAAACTTACTGGGTCGAGGTCTTTTCCGAACGGCTCGGCGATGCAACAGATCCCTTTCTGGCAGTGCAGAAAATTTCGGTAAATGGTGAGGGGAAAGAAAACCCCAGCACAGTCGTCGAGGGCGATGACATCGATGAAAAGGCCGGTGCTCACATCTTCCCCGGCAAGTCCCGCGATGCCCGGGTGACCTTCACGGCGGATGCGGATGCCCGTTATCGAGTGCTTTTGCGCGAGCAGTTCAGCGGTGGAGATCCCCGCCATACTTACCGCCTGGCCATTCGCGAACCACAGCCAGGTTTTTCACTCATCGTCACCGCTCTGCAATTCACCGATGAGGCCGATCAAATGTCGCGAGCCACGCCTTACCTGCGCCGGAATGGATCGCAGCAACTGAAGGCCTTCGCACACAGGAAGGATGGCTTCAACGGGCCGATCGAGGTCAGCATTGCCAATCTCCCCGCAGGCATCCAGGCGCAGCCCTGTACGATACCTCAGGGAGCGAACGAGGCTACCCTGACACTCACAGCAGGCAGCGATGCCCCCAGCTTTACCGGCACGATCGACGTCCGCGGCACAGCTGACATTGGCGGAAAGAAGCTCACAAAAGTTGCAAATGGAGCTGCTCTTCTGTGGGGCGTCGGCAACTGGAAACAGGAATTCACCGGAGCCCGCCTCAGCAATAGCGTGGCCCTGGCAGTTTCGGGCATTGAGCAGGTTCCGGTGGCGCTCAGCACAGCAGAGGACAAAATCTACGAATCATCGCTGGCAGGCACACTGGAAATCCCGCTGCAACTGACCCGTCGCGACGATATCAAGGACAAGGCTACCGTTCTACCCGTCGGGCTGCCAGGATTGAACAAACCTCCGAGCATCCAGATCGACAATAGCAACAAGGACGCCAAGCTGGTGATCAACCTCAAGAAGGCGGACGGAAATGACTTCAAACCCGGCGAATACACGATCTTCGCACAGACCAGCGGAATCATACAGTATCGGGCCAATCTGGAAGCCCAGCAACGGGCTGAAGCGTCGAAGAAAGAACACGATGCCTCGGTCGCCACGATCGAAGCTGAACACAAGACGGCAGACGACCAGTGCAAGGCGCTCACAGAAGAGCTGACCAAGCTCGACGAGCAAATCACGAAACAGGCGTTGACTGCCGAAGAAGGCGCAAATCTGAAGACTGCGAAACAGCTCGCACTCGAACAGGCAACGAAGACGCGGGACGAAAAAGTAAACGCGCTGGAAGCCGCAAAGAAACTGCAGGCAGATGCGGAGGCAGAATTGAACCGCACCACGGAACGGGCGAAGCCTCAGGAGCGCCGCTTCCACACCATCTCGCAGCCAATCAGAATTCGCATCGCTCCAGCTCCGGTCACGCTCCCTGAGCTTGCACAACAAACGATCAAACCAGGAGCACCAATCGAATTGCCCGTCAAAATCGAGCGACTGTTCGGGTTCAATGAAGCAGTCGAACTTTCTGTGAATGTACCCGAGCAGGTGAAAGGCCTCAGCGCTCCGGCAGTGAGTATCGCCAAGGACACGAATGAAACCACACTCGTCATCACCGCCGTTAAGGAGACGACTCCCGGCGACAAAGAACTGCGTATCGATGCGAAACTTAAACTAAACGACGAGGAATTGACCGTTTCTCGCACACTGAAAATTCATGTCGAAGGCTAGACATTTTAATCCATCCCTTTTGCTCGCAACCCTGCTACCGTTCGCGGCAGTCAGCTATGTTGTGGCCGATCCCGCAGTGGCTGACGCCGAAGCAGGCGGCACCGGCATTCCAATCGCACAGATCGAGCATCCAGACACTGTCGATTTTGCCAAAGAAATCTTCCCTATGCTGAAGGCGAATTGCATCGCCTGCCACAACGCAAGCAAGGCAAAGGGAAAGCTCAATCTTGAGGAACCCAAAGCCATCTTAAAAGGCGGAAGCGAAGGCCCCTCTGTGATTCCAGGGAACGCCAACGAAAGCCTGCTGCTGATTCTCGCCGCCCATCAGGACGATCCCATCATGCCGCCGGACGGCAACAAGTCGAATGCAGTGCCGCTCACGCCCGAAGAACTCGGCCTGCTGAAGCTCTGGATCGACCAGGGAGCAAAAGGCGAGGCAGCCGCATTCGTGGAGGCACCTGAAATCTGGTATCCGGTCAAAGGGGCGAAGCAACCGATTTACAATCTGGCGATGGCCCCCGATGGACGATCCGCAGTGGCAGGACGTGGCAACCAGATCCACCTCTACGACCTCGCGCGCGGTGTGCCCGACGGCCTGCTGGAGGATCCTGAATTGATTAAAGAGGCGCACTTTGAAACCGCTCATGCGGCGCACCGGGATCTGGTGCAGTCTCTGGCGATCAGCCCTGATGGCAAAGTGGCCTCGGGTGGCTTCCGCGAAGTAAAGATCTGGAGCCATCCCTCACAGACGCTCCTCCACAAAGTTGCCGCCATGCCGGAAGCGGTCACCACGCTGGCGGCTGACTCCAGCGGCACCCGCGCCGTCGCTGGCGATAGCGCAGGCAATGTGCGCATCTGGGAACTCGCGAATCCTGATGCCAGGCAGGAGATGAAAGTGCACGACAGCGCTGTTACCGGTGCGCTTTTCACTGCGGACGGCACTCACATTGTCACCAGCTCCACCGATGCCACGATCCGTGTTCGCGCGAAAGAAGGCGAACCGAACGAGATCAAAATCACAACACCAAAGGCAATCAATGGCTTGGCCGCCGTGAAAGATGGTTCGCTTCTAGCCACCGCGCACGCCGACGGTGTTGTGCGCATTTGGCCGGTACCTGATTCTGAAAATGCTACAGCGTCTAAAGAACTCAAAGGGCATTCCGGCTCAGTAAACTGCCTTGCCAGCCAGGCCGCTCAACTGGTTTCGGGCGCGGAAGACAACACGGCTCGCCTCTGGAATGTCGACGAGGGCAAGGAACTGCGTGCCTTTGATCACGGAGCACCAGTCAAAGCGGTTGCCCTCTCCCCCGATGGAAAACGACTGGTGACAGCCGGTGGTACTGTGCTCAAAATCTGGAACATGGAAGACGGTGCCAAGCTCGCTGAGATCAAAGGCGATGACAGGATGATCAGTGGCGTGAGCGAAGCAGAACTGGCATTGAACGTTGCGAAGAAAGCGACTGAAGAACGCAAGAAGCGGCTCGACGAAGCAGCGAAACGCCTTCAGGAAGAAGGCGACAAATCGAAAGCTGCTGCTGCTGAACTCGCTAAATCACAAGCCGAACTAGTGCGCAAACGCGTTGAACGCGCAACCGCTGATGCAGCCCTTCAGGCGGTAGAAATTTCCGGGAACGACGAAGAGAAGAAGAAAGCGAAGGAGGCCTTCGACAAAGCAAACAGTGAAGTCGCGAGCGCAGAAGAGGCTGCCGACCGGGCACGGCAGAATGCTGAGCTGGGAGTGCGGCTTACATCACGCGCTGCGGAAGAAAACATTCAGGCCGAGTCTGACTTTGCTACAGCAGAGAGCTCCGCGAAGGAAGCGGAGGCCACTCTGGAAGCTGCAAAGAAAGCATCTACTGAAGCGGAGAAGGCCTGGAACTGTGTCACATTTTCCAAAGATGGCACCGCAGTCATCGCCGGGGGAGACAGCCAGCAGGTTACCACCTGGGCACTGGATGGCACGCCGATGGCACACTTCGTCGGTCACAGTGCAGCTGTAAACCGCGTGCTCGTGACCGGAGACAGCATTGTTTCAGCGGGTGCCAACAAATCGATTCTCCACTGGGATGCCACGCCGGACTGGAAAGTCGAGCGCACGCTCGGCGATGGCAAAGACCACAAGCAGTTCGCGGATCGCGTCACGGCCCTCGCCTTCGATAGCACCGGAAAATTTCTGGCTACAGGTGGAGGATCGCCTTCTCGCAGCGGTGAACTCAAACTTTGGAATACCACCGATGGCACGATGATCTTTGAGAACAACGAGGCGCACAGCGACACCATTGTCGGCATCGAGTTTTCACCCGATGGCCGACACATTGCCTGCGCTTCCACCGATCGCTTCGTCCGTATCTTTGAGGTCGAGGAAGGCAAAGAGATTGCCGCTCTGGAAGGTCATACCTCACACGTGCTCGACGTCACATGGCGGGCCGATGGATTGGTTCTGGCCAGCGCTGGCGGCGACAAAGTCATCAAGCTGTGGGATTTCGAAGGCCGCAAGCAGCTCAAGACCGAGCAAGGATTCGGCAAAGAAGTGACCTCGATCGATTTCCTCGGAGCCAGTGACGCATTCCTCGCCAGCTCCGGCGATGCCTCCGTCCGCATCAATCAGGAAAGACTCGGCGGCCCCAACGCCTACACCCACCGTTCCAAAGCCGACGCCGCCGGCCGCCTGATCATTGCAGGCGACCAGAACAGCACGCTGCGCGTCTGGAGAGCCAGCGACAAGAAACTGCTGTGGATGTTTGAGCCAGCGGAGTAGACAGGTAAGTTTTCAGAGAAAGTAGCTCAAGCTTTAGCTCGACCTCACGTTCGTCTCAGCCGTTCGCCGGAACGCCAGTTCTAGCGTAAGCGTTTGATGCCGGAAGCAGTGCGATCCATTGACCGGAAGACCCTTACTGGTCAGCTCGTCGTAAACCTGCGCGCCGAGGGTGCCCCGGTTCGATTGGAAAAAGTCGTGTGCACAGCCCTCCGCGGATTGGTAAAGCCGGAATCAGGGATACGCCTGACCGGACTGACACTCGATGCCTTTTGCCCAGGCCAGCCGGAGCCCACGCACCGGATGGCTGCCGTTCTGGCGGGCCGATCTTTTCATTTGCATCCACGCTACCCCGACTTTCACGATTCGAGGTGTTTTGAGATCGCGGAGCCTGTGTTTTCAGGAGTTCGGCGAAAAAGGTCTCCCCCACAGGGTTGCTCGTGGTCGATT
>JAGROY010000316.1 GCA_020439995.1 Verrucomicrobiia bacterium | reverse complement strand
AGCAACACCACCGAGGGTGACCAAGCCGGTCTCCGATGGGGTCTTGCCTCCGACGACGGCATGTGCCCCCCAACCGCCCCAGCCACTCTGGCCAGGAGAATCAAGATCACCGTCATTGATTGCGAAGCCGATCCCGAGTGTCACGCCTTCTTCCAGTGCATCGAGACCAACCACCTCGAGCGGCAAGCGGATCTCATAAGTGGTCGTCTTTGCTACTGTGTCACGAACGATGAAGACCTCAGTGCCTTCTGGAGCGGCCTCGTTGTGAACAGCGAAAAAGTCCTCCCCGGCTGGCTCATCCTCTTCAATCCCAAGCAGAGCTACATTGACCAGCGCTACTTGAGAAGCGCGATCGCCATCGGCGACCATCAGCTGAATCGCGTCACCATTCCAGGTGCTACCACCGCCTCCTGCAGAGTGCTCGTGGTAATCGTCAGTGACAACGACACCGAGATAGAAATTCTCGTCATCATAGAGCATTCGAGTTACCGATGCTTGATCGTCTGGCCCATCCCAAGTACCACTGCCATATTCGTCATGGGTAACGATTTCGTCCGGTGTCGCATTTTCAAAACCAATGCCTTTCGGAAACATGGAGAAGCGCGGGTTGTCGATCACATTGGCACCGCCCCATTCGGACAGGTCGCCGTCCAGCACGATGGGTGCAGGGGTCTTGAGGGCAGTATAGAATTCGGTGTCTGGGTCCATGTCGTTGGCATGGGCCACGATTGGGTTAAGGCACGCCAATCCTAAGAGCGGGATCAGTCCCGCCCACAGCAGTTTTTTGCTCATTGTAGGGATTCTTAAGGTTGAATAACACAGGCTTCACACGGAAGAGGGGATTTCCATGTGGCATTGCACAACTCGCGTGCAATGACTGCAGATAATGCAAAAATCAGCTGAATTGGCAAGAGAAACGGGCACGATCGGCAAAAAAACGGTGCTTTACCTGCCTCTTGAACCAGCAAGGCCAGCCTTCAGCTACTTGAATCGGATCTCTGCGCCTGTGCCGCCACTGAAAGCGGCCCCATAGCGGGTTCCCACCCGGGCATTGGGAAAATAATAGAACTCCTTATCCTTGCGTTCGGCCCGGTTAATGAACCGGGTGACGAGTAATCCTATGAGCGTGATCAGAACCACACAGGCGAGAGTAGTGCTCACTACGAGGATGCGCTTCTTAGACGTCAGCGCGTTCGCTGCTTTGCGGCGATCGAGCTTACTGACGAGCGATTCCGCCAGCGTGTGCACTGCTGCTTGAATTTGATTCTCTGCCCCCTTCTGCTCCTGCGCCGCCTGGCCTGCCTGCTGTAAGATCGTGTTGATGTCGTGCCGAGTCAGTACAGCATCGATCTCGTCGGTAGCGACGAACGACATCCCCTCCCCGCCGCTCTCGTAAACGACGACGACACCGGTGTTCCGGTTGGCCCATGCTTCGCGTAAACGGTTGGCCCGCTCCTCCACCGTTTCCCCATCCAGAAATCCATACATCGCTACAAAAATCTCGATGCCGCTGTTTTGCTTGAGTTCCTTAAGGTACTTCGCCAGCTGCGCGAGTTCGCCCGGGGCATGGGAAAAGACGCGGCCGTCATCGAGAATCTGGCTCTCTGGAGCAGGCGGAAGCGGGTCGAGTTCGGCACTCCCCGGATCTTCACCAGTGCGGGAGACGGCCGATTTCTCCTGACTCTCGACCGTTGTCACGTTGTCACTGCATCCCGTCAGGCAGAGTAGCGGTAACGCAAGGCACGCCAGCGCTACCACGGCCACAGGAGCTGGCGGGAAACGCAATGGAAACAAAGCATGAATTACGGAATGGAACACTACGACGGGAAGAACCTCTGGATTATTCTGGTTTTGCTGATATTTCAAGCAACTTAACAAACGAGACAATAGTAATTGCCGCGATTCTTTGACTTTGGGGGGCAATTTGCATAAATTCCCCACTTTCCTGTCTGTGAACGCCGACGGGCCGCAGTGACCACATGCAACCACAGATGATTTTTAGAGAAGAAAGGCACAGCCTGATTTTGGGCTGCGGCGCATTCGGCTGGTCTCACGTGAAGCGATGAGCGCCACCAGTTTGATTGCACAGGCGGCGCCGACGGAGTGGTCGCTCTTTGAGTTTTCATGGCAGGCCTGCCTGATCCTGATCTTTGTGTTTCTCAATGGCTTCTTCGTTGCAGCGGAGTTTGCTATCGTGAAAGTGCGCTCCAGCCAGCTGGAGGAACTCCTGGCAAAGGGAGGCCGAAAAGGACGTCGTGCCCAGGCCGCCAGCCATGTGGTGTCAAACCTCGACATCTATCTGTCCGCCACACAGCTGGGGATCACTCTGGCGAGCATCGGCCTGGGAATGCTGGGGGAACGGTACGTGGAGGATTTCGTCGAACTCATCCTGCAGTGGACGAATGTCGACATGTCCCCCACTACGGTAACACTTATTTCGTTTCCTGTGGCGTTTGGCGTGATCACCTTCCTGCACATCGTGCTCGGCGAGCTCTTGCCGAAGTCGATCGCTATTCGTAAGGCCTTGCCGACCGCACTGCTCGTCAGCAGACCGCTTGGAGCATTCCGCTGGTTGTTCCGTCCCGCTATCTGGATCCTCAATGGAACGGCGAACAAGATTCTGAAATGGGTGTTTCGCATCGACCCTGTCAGCGAAGAGGGCGAAATGGGGCACAGTGAAGAAGAGTTGCGACTGCTGGTAATGGAAAGCTCCCTGAGCAATAACGTTACGGAAACGGAGCGCGATATTTTCGTTAATGCCCTTGAATTGAACGACCGCCTTACGCGGGAAGTGATGACGCCCCGCAGCCGGGTCGTGGCGCTGGATGCCGGGGCCAGTTTTGAAGAGAACCTGAAGGTAGCACTGGAGTCGAAACACACGCGGTTTCCCCTCGTCGAAGGCCACCTCGATACCCCACAGGGCATCATTCATGTGAAAGACATGCTCAGCATCGTCCATGACAAATCAGCCGATCTCAACCGCATCATGCGTCAGGCAGTGCGTGTGCCGGAGATGATGCCGCTGGACAAATTGCTGCAGGTCTTCCTCCGCAAGCACGCACACATGGCACTGGTGGTCGACGAATTCGGCGGATCGGTCGGCATCGTCACGCTCGACAATGTGATCGAAGAACTGATCGGCGACATTCAGGATGAATTCGACACCGAAGAGCAACGGTTCCAGCGGGTCGATGACAACGAGTTTTTTGTCGATGGGACGTTCCCACTTTACGAACTGTCCGAGTACTGTGACCTCAAACTCGAACACCCGGACGTCGCCACTGTCGGCGGTTACGTGACCGACCTGCTGGGGCACCTTCCGACGAAAGGCGAGCAGATCGACATCGAAGACTATCAGGTCACCACTGAGCAGACCGATGGCCGACGCATTATACGACTTCGCTTCCGCCGAAGGAGTTCCTCAGCCGTCGCCTGAATTCAAGGAACCACGATTCCATTCTCAAATACCGGAACCGCAGTCACTCCAGCTCCCAGTAGAAGCCAAATTTCTGAAACGACGCCTTACCCACGGATGCGGTGAGGGCGTCGCGCATGCGGGCCATGAGTTGTGGATAATCAGACTTTCTGCTGACCGCATAGGGCTGGGTAGCGAAGGCAGTGCTGTTCTCGATGCCAACAATCTCGCACGTCTCCTGAATCATCGCAGTGGAATTGGCATTGCTGCGATAAACGATCGCGGCGTCGAGCGCGCCTACTTGCACCTGATTGACGAGCTCGTCGCCCTTGGATGCATAGAGGACGATGTTCCCGGTGGCCTCGATCTTGTCATAAATTCCCACGCGCCGCAGCAGGTTCACCGTCAGATCGCCCAGAGCTGATTTCTCCGGGTGTGCGATACCAAGCTTGAGGCCGGGTGCCGCGAGATCCTCGAGTGAATGGAGCCCCTTGGTATTGCCCTTCGGAACCAGAATCACCATGTCGTTCCGCGCGACGACCGTGCCCGCTTCAAAGCGATCCTGCACCATATTCAAAAACTTTACGTCACAGGAAAAGTAGGCGTCAGGGCTGGCACCACTTTTCATCTGCGCCACCAGGGTGCCGCAGCCTTCGTAGACGGTGGCGATTTGCACCCCTTCCCGCTGCTCAAATGCAGCCACCTGGACTTCGATCGCCGGACGCAGCATGGATCCGGAAAAGAACGCGATGTGCGGCTCATCCGACCACTTGTCGCCGGCAGGCACCTCGTAGCCATGTTTCTTGAAGATCTCATGGCCCCGGTCGCGAGCTGAAAGATAGCGGGCAAAGTGGAGGGCACGGGTCGGATTCCGGGCCGAACGCAAAACGCCAACACACGCCTCCTTGCGTCGCTGATCAAACTCCGGCACGTGCACGAAAGCGACGTTCTCGTATTGATGAGCAAGCGCGTCCCAGATGATCCCGGCATCGGCCAGCCCGAGTTCGACTGTCTCGGCGACTTCATTTACCGTCGGCTTGGTAACGATCACGTTTTTCTCAATCGCATCCAGCAGCCCGGTCGCAGCGAGCACCTTTCGCGTGAACTTGCCGACCGCCGCCTCTGGATTCGCCAGCACGACTTTGACTCCCTCTGCGGTCAGATCATCGAGTCCGCCGATCCTGCGCGGATTCCCCCTGGCCACAGCGATGCCCGCAGTGAGGTAGGCTACAGGAATCACCTCATCGACGAGTTCCTTGCTCTTTGCCGAATCGATATAGCTCCGATCCGCTGGCAGGAAAAGGTCACCACCCGCCACTTCCAGCGTGGCTTCGAGCGCGCCAGATGGGCCAAAATTCAACTGCACGGACCGACCGGTTTCCTTCTTGTAAGCATCAACGATCTCGCTCACCGGCAAGCGCAGGCCAGCCGCGCAGTGCACTACTAATACTTCGTTTGATCCCTGGCTCCGATCGGATTCGGGCAATGTCAGGATCGCCACCAACGCAGCGATGGCTGCCGCGATGAGAACCAGGATCAGTTTACCTTTGCTCATGAGTCAAGCGGGGGTATCTACTTCCGCTTTGCCTCAAATGTGCCCGCTCCAGCGCGATCGCCGCCGTCTTCGGACACCGCCACCGTTCCCCGCAGCCCTTCCTCGGTGCTCAATGTGCCGCTGTAATCATAAACAAAGTCGAACTGTTGCCCTTCATAGCTGCGACGCACTCGCATACTGAACTCACCTGCATCGTATCGAATAGATTCGACCGGATACTCACCACTGCGTGCACTGATCAGCTTTGCGCTTAACACTCCGTCCTCGCGATCGATCTTGAGCGTGTAGTCTGCAGCATCTCCGTTGACCGTCAGCAGCAAATTCCAGTCACCGATCAAACTTAACGTCGGCGGTGCATTTTTGCGCCTTTCTTCAAGGGACTTACTGGCACGTTCGGACGGATCTTCGTCGATCAAATAACGGTTGAACCACTCTACCAGCGCGTCTGCGGCTCTGTCGTCGTCTTCACCTGCAAAGCCGTGCCCGGCATCCGGGAAGCCGAGAAACTGCGCAGGAACACCCCGATCCCGCAGCGCGTCCTGCATTTTCTTGCTATGGGAAGGCGGCACCAGATCGTCCTTGAGCCCCACCACAAATAACGACGGCGCGTCATCGACAGTTACCTGTTGCAGCGGCGAAACAGACGGAACAAGCTCCGCGCCAAAGTGCGTCGCCGGGAATCGCTTGTCGTTGAGATAAGGAGACAAATCGGTTGGCGGAAAATAGGCGACCACCGCCCCCACCCTGCTCGATGCCTTTGCCACTGCATCGTCAGCCTGAGGGTTGCCGTCATCACCAGTGGTGCCGAGCATCAGCGACAAGTGGCCACCGGCACTTGCGCCGCAAACCCCGATCCGATTCGGATCGATACGATAATCCGCAGCGTGAGCGCGGACAAACCGCACAGCCTTCCGCACATCTTCGACTGCATCTGGAACCTTAAAGACCGGACTGCTTCCGTGGCGTACCAGGAAAACCGTAAACCCGTCATCGAGCAGCTTGCCGAATGGATTTGGCCGCTTCACCACCGACGCCGGGTCAAACCATCCAGACACCCAGCCTCCACTCACCATGAACAACACACCGGCCTTGTTCGGCTTGGTCGGCGTGAGGACATCCAAAGTTAACGCCATCCCCATCTTGCGCCCATAGATGACATCAGGGGAAACCTTCGTGTCTGCCCGCAGGGGACTTTGGAAAATCAGTGCGGCGAGGAATCCTGTGAGAATGGCTGAGGCTTTCATATGATCAATATCAAAAAGGATTGTCCTTTTTGTCAGATTCGCCGGTTTCTCCCGGACTGGCAGCTTCCGCACCAGTGTCACCGGCAACCATTGCATTGACTTTCTCCCGGCGGAAATCAACCAGCGCGGCCACGCACTCCTCCGTGCAGAATTTATATATTTTCAGACTGCCTGCGATATAAGACACTGCCGTCACTTTCCCGTCCTCTGTCCGCCAGTAGTTCCGCTGCAGGTGCTCAACCGGCTCACGCCATTCTCCGATCCCCTCTTCACCGTCATTCGCGTCGCGAAAACTCGCTTCCAGTTCTGAGGTCAGTGCGTGTGTCCGATAGGTGACCATCCAGGCCTTGCCGTTCTTAAATTCGACGTGAATTTCGACGTTGTCTTTAAAAAACAATGCAGCTGAGTCACTCGCGGGCAGCTCCGCCTTCTCATCCTTCAGGGGTTCACCGTAACGCTCAACCAGTTGAGCTTGGGACTCACCCAGCCTTGCCTGCGCATTCGTCGCCAGGCAACCGACAAACGCGCCGCACAGAGTCAGCAACGTCAGGAGTGGGGAAAAAAATGTCTTCATCTCCGGCGAAACTACACGGCCCCCACTGCAAGGTCAATGTTTGAGAGCGGCCACGGTCTTCGCCTGCCATGCATGCTGGCATCCTCCACGCCACTCACTAAATTCAGGGAAGGTCATATTTCATTTGCCGGAACTTGCCCCTAAATCTACCATAAGGCGTGTTCCATCGTCTACAGACTGCGACAGCGGTGCTGCTGCTGGTTCTGGCTTCCGTTTTCGGCCAGGCCGGAGTCATGCGTTGCCTCTGTAGCGGGCAAGTAAAGTTGGCCACACCTGTGGCCCAGGCGTGCAAGGACAGCTGTTGCAAGAAACGCAGCGAAGACACACGCGAAAAACAGGCCCCTCTCCCTTGCAAAGACGGCTCGTGCTTTGTTTTGATCAGGATCGATGCCATCGATCCGTCAGTCATCCCTGATACGATTCCGACAGCAGTCGCGATCTGCCCTCCGGAGTTTGGGGATGTCAATTTCCTCGTCCCAACCGTTCGTGAAATGCCGCCATCTCCGCGGCATCGACCTCCAGATCAATCAACGGTACCATTCACGATCCTGTTTTCGTCGTTCCTCATCTGAAGAGAGCCTGCTTCTCTCGTTCACCACTGTCTCGCGTGCTTCCTGCACGGCTGGCCGGGTGAATTTTCTTTCAGGAGAACAGAATGATGAATGACGTCTACTAAACTATTTTCAAACAAGTCCCCGCAAGGGGCAAGCCAGGCTCCATCACCCAAGCGCCGCTTCCCATCTTGGTTGCTGCCAGTTGGGCTTGTGCTCGCCTTCGTCGCAGTGTTTGCCGTTGCTTTTGCCGATCGGCTTCTGCCTGCCCACGAGGTCATGGTTTCTCCCGCCATCCTCTTATCGGACATCGAACCACAGGAAACGAACACACCGGAAGCGCCGACTGCGACCGGCGGGCCATCCGGCGATTACTCCGCAGCCATGCTGTTCCAAGCTGCAGGCTGGTTCGAACCGGACCCGCTGCCGATTCGCGCCACGGCGCTCGTCGATGGCGTCGTGCAGGAGGTCTTTGTACTCGAAGGGGAATCTGTAAAAAAAGGTCAGCTACTTGCCAGTTTGATTCCCGATGACACACAGCTGATTCTTGATGGCTCGAATCGGACGCTCGACCAGACAGTCGCCGAGCATCACATGCACCTGGCCACCATCCCCGCAGTCCAGGCAGAGGCGGCGAGCCTGCTTGACCAGGTCAAAGCTGCTGAAGCGGTACTCGCCGAGCTTTCGGACAAATATTCCCGCATCAGCAAGTTGTCGAAGGGCACCGTTTCGGAGCAGGACATTACCGGCGCGCGCTTGATGGTCGACTCCCAGGCCGCCAGGATCGCTTCACTCAAATCAGATCACACCGCCGTGCTGGCGCGGCTTGAGGCGATCAACACCCAGAGCAAGGTGTTCGACGCGATGATCGCTTCCGCAAAGGTCAAAGTTTCCGAAAGCGAACTCGCGCTCAGCCGCACCCGGATTGTTTCGCCCGTCGATGGAATCGTGCTGGAGCTTAAGGCAGCCCCAGGCCAGAAAAAGCTGCTGCGCATGGACGATCCGGACTCGGCCACTATTGCGGTGCTTTTTGAAACGGGGAAACTTCAAGCGCGAGTCGATGTGCCATTGGCCGATGCCCGGCAACTCGCAGCCGGCCAGGCCGCGATCATCACCAGCGACTTCCTGCCCAACGCGGAGTTCAAAGGTGTAGTGTCGCGCATCGTTGGCACGGCAGACCTCCAGCGCAACACCCTGCAGGCAAAAGTACGGGTCATCGATCCCGATCAGCGCCTGCGCCCAGAAATGCTCTGCAGGGTCAAGTTTCTCGAAGCCAGCAGCGGAGCGAAATCACAAGGCACACCGACAACCCGAAGATCGAAGAATACCGACGAAACCCGCGCAGTGATGGTGCCATCAGAGTGTCTCATCAATCGCGATGGCGGCAATGCCACTGCCTGGGTCGTGAGTCCAGAAGGCTCCCGTGCAATGCTGCGGAAGGTGGAACTCGGCGACATGGAACTGGACGGATACATCGCCGTCCGTTCGGGCTTGCTGGCAGGCGAACTTCTCATTCTGCCACCTCACGACGGCCTTGAAGAAGGTCGCCGAATCGAACCACGAGACGTAACGCCTTAACTGAAACCGATCATGTCACAGCATCCGTTCATTTACTGCAAGGGGCTCACCAAGTCCTACCACAAGGGCAGCAACACCGTGACACCTCTGGAGAACCTCGATCTTGATGTCGAAGAGAGCAGCTTCCTCGCACTGATGGGTCCGTCCGGCAGCGGCAAGACCACTCTGCTCAATCTCGTCGCCGGGATCGACAGCCCGACTGCTGGTGAACTGACCATCGGTGGAACAGATGTGGCCCGGTTGAGCCGCGCCGCGCTCACCAACTGGCGCGCAAATAATGTGGGCTACATTTTCCAGCTCTACCACCTCGTGCCGATCCTTTCGGCATTTGAGAACGTGGAACTCCCACTGCTTCTCTCACGTCAAAACCGATCCGAGCGCCGCGAACGCGTCATGCAAACACTCGAACTCGTCGGCCTGAGCGACCGCGCAGACCACCGACCGACCGAACTTTCCGGCGGTCAGGAACAACGCGTCGCCATTGCCCGAGCCATCGTCGCTGATCCCCGCCTGCTCGTCGCCGACGAACCGACAGGTGACCTGGACCGTGAATCCGCCACCCAGATCCTCGATCTTCTGCGAATGTTAGTGCGTGATCACGGCAAGACCATCGTCATGGTAACTCACGACCCCAAGGCCGCCGCCGCCGCTGATAAAACTCTTCACCTTGAGAAAGGCCGCCTGGCGGAAGCTCCGACGCCATGATTCGCAACTTCCCAGCCCTGATCGGACTCGCGCTGAAACAGCTGACCCGCCACCGGGTGCGGTCTCTGCTGACGGTGCTCGGCGTCGCGATGGGAATGTTCCTCTTCGCCACTGTCGAAACCATGCAGCGCAGTCTGCGAGAGGCCACAGAGATCAGTGCCGACGACACCACTTTAGTCGTTTATCGAGAGAACCGTTTCTGCCCGGCCACCAGCCGCCTGCCCGAACACTACGAGTCCCAGATTCGAAAAATTGCCGGAGTGAAGGAGGTCATCCCGATCCAGATCGTCGTCAACAATTGTGGTGCCAGTCTCGATGTGATTGCGTTTCGCGGCGTTCCTCCCGACAGCCTGGAACGCTACGCGCCCCAACTGATTGTGGAATCTGGATCGATCGACGGATGGAAGAAACGCAGCGATGCGGCGCTGCTCGGCAAGCACTTCGCTGCCCGCCGCGGTCTCAAGACAGGTGATCGTTTCGACGCAGCAGGCGTCACCGTCTCCGTCGCAGGGATCATCGAAAGCGACCAGCCGCAGGACAACAACGTCGCCTACGTCCACCTGGATTTCCTGCAGCAGGCATCGCGCGCAGGATTGGGCGTTGTCACGCAGTTCAACGTCCGAGCCGAGTCTTCCGAGCAACTGGCCCGCATCGCCAGCGAGATTGATGCGGCCTTTGCCACCGACCAGCAACCCACCAGCACTCGTCCTGAGAAGGCGTTCTTTGCGCAAACTGCCAGCGAACTCATCGAACTCGTAGGCTTCACCCGTTGGCTCGGAGTTGGAGCGGTCGCTGCGGTTCTTGGGCTCGTAGCCAATGCTGTGCTGCTCGTTGTGCGCGGCCGGGTCAAGGAGAACGCCGTTCTGCAAACGCTTGGTTACCCTCAGCGGACAATCGCTGTGCTGGTCGCGATCGAAGGCGTGTTGCTGGGACTTGCAGGCGGGATCGTCGGCGTCGCCTGTGCGTTTTTCTTTCTTACCTGGCAGAGTTTCACCATCGGGAACGAAGGCCTTACAATGTCAGTGGTTCCGGACATAGTGATTGTCGTTCGCGGTCTTGCGGTCGCCTTCGCTCTTGGACTTCTCGCCAGCCTCTATCCCGCCTGGAAGGCATCCAGGGTGCCCATCGTTCACTCGCTCCGAGCCTCCTAGATCATGCTGCCAATTTCCTATGCCATCAGAAACCTGTTCCGCGTCCCTGCCCGCTGCGTGCAGATCGTGTTGGGCGCAGCATTGGTCATCGTGTTGCTGATGCTTGCATCGGCCTTGTCCGATGGCATGGACGCCGTGCTGCGCTCTTCAGGCTCCGAGCGCAACATCATCCTCCTCGGAAGCGGCAGCGAAGACAGCGTTGAACGCAGCGAAGTGAACGCCGCCGTCCCCGCTCTGGTCGCGGCATCGGTTCCAGGAATCAAGACCGTGCTTGGGCGTGCCGCCGTGTCAGGTGAAATCCACTACAATGGCTTTCTTACACCAGCTGGTGGAGCGGAGCGACGCCAGGCGCTATTGCGTGGTGTCACTCCCGCCGCGCTGTTGGTGCACCCAGAGGTGCGCCTCATCGAAGGCACGTTTCCTCGCTCAGGCGAGGCAATGGTCGGAAGACTGGCGACTCACAAAATGCGACTGCCAGATGATTCACTCAAAGTCGGCGATGAAATCCAAGTAGGCGATACCAAACTGACCATCTCCGGCATTTTCCAGGCACCCGGCACCGTGATGGAAGCCGAAGTTTGGACCGACCTTGGCGACATGCTTGCCATCGCCCAGCGCGACACCATTTCCTGCGCCGTTGTCCGCCTCGGCAAGGCAGAATTCGGCGATGTCGAAGTTTTCACTCTGCAGCGGCTCGACCTGGAACTCGTCGCGCTGCGTGAGAGCGAATACTACGCCAAACTCTCGGCATTCTACACTCCGCTGCGCGCGATGACCTGGGTGACCGCAGCCCTGGTCGCTGCGGGAGCCGTTTTTGGCGGACTCAACACTCTTTACGCGGCCTTCAGCTCCCGCATTCGCGAAATGGCGACGTTGCAGGCCGTCGGCTTCAAACGCCCGGCTCTACTGCTCAGCCTTCTGCAGGAATCACTGCTGGCCACCATGCTCGGCGCAACGATCGCGGCGGCGTTCGCGATGTGGGTCGCAGACGGGATCACAGTCCCCTTTTCGATTGGTACTTTCGTCATCGATATCTCTCCTTCGGTGCTCAGCATCGGCCCTGCTGGTGGCCTCGTCCTCGCCATCGTCGGCGCACTGCCACCCGCGTGGACGTGCCTTCGCCCAAAACTTCCGGTCGCACTGCGGTCATCTTGAACCATTGCTAACACTAATACCAAAAACAATATGAAAACAAACACCCTGCTATCCATCATCGCCTCCAGCGCAATCGCGGCGTTCACAGTCTCTTGCGGCAGCAAGGAGAGCACCGACACAACCAGCACTGAATCGTCGGCACCCGAATCCGGCATTCCCGCCACTGTGGTCAGTGCCACCGCCCCAGATGGTGCGCTGGGCGTCGTCGAAGCACGCGCTGCAGCGAAACCAGGAGAGGCGATCGTGCTTCGTGGCAAAGTTGGCGGCAAGATGAAACCAATCTCTGACACTGCGGCCATCCTGGTACTTGCCGACGAAAATGCAATCACCTCCTGCGACATGAACCCGGATGACCAGTGCACCACCCCGTGGGACTACTGCTGCGAGGAAGCATCGACCATCGCTGCCTCCACTGCCACCATCCAGGTGCTCGGCGACGATGGGAAGCTGCTGCGCTCTACCCTGCGCGGTACTGGCGATCTGAAGGAACTCAGCCACCTTGTCGTTGCAGGCACGGTGGATGCCGCATCGACAGCTGAAGCGCTCATCGTGAATGCGGACAAGATCTTCATCGAGAAACCATAGGTCACCACTTTGCCGCACCTGCGAAACATCGCCCACCTGTCCACGTCTATTGCTGCCGCAGTCCTCGTGACTGCATGCAGCATGACGGGGATCGCCCCTGAAAGCCAGGCTCCTTCCGCCAGCGGTCGCACGGGTTCTTCCAATGGGTGGCGTGAAATCGGCGGCACCTCGCTCAATGCCTTGGTGGACGAAGCGCTCAAGAACTCGCCCGCGATCGAGGTGCTTGCTGCCCGGGTGGAAATCGCCCGCGCTGACGCACGCCTGCTGACTGCGGCTGCGCAACCGTCCATCGCCACCGGCATCGCCCGCCAGTTCGGCGAGCGGCAGGAGTTTGAGACTGGCGGAGAGCGCACTGGTGTGATGCGGTATAGCGGCGACGCGCGCTTCGCCTGGGAGCTGGATTTCTGGGGACGGGTGAGGCAACTCCGCGAAGGGGCCCGCCTGCAAGTCGATGCCGCTTTTGCCGACGAAGATGCCGGACGCCTGCTGTTCATCTCCGAGATCGCAAGGCTCGACGTTTCGCGCCGCCGCCTTGCCAGCGAAGAAAAGGTCATCGCGGCAACACTTGCGGCCAACGATGAGAGTGTTCAGCGCCTGCGCGAAAAACAGAGCGCGGGCATTATCGATGACAACCTTGCCGACCGCCAGAGCGCCGAGGGTGATGCACTGCAGCGGGACATCGCAGAACTTCGCCGCCAGCGCCGTCTCGCCGAGCTGGCACTTGATCGCCTGCTCGGTCGTGACCCTGGCACTTCAAGTTGGGGGAGAGCGCCAGACATGGCTGAAGTTCCCTCATTGCCCAAAGTGGTGAATACCGAGCTTCTCGCCAACCGTCCCGACGTACGCGCGGCCACTGCGCGTGTCGCATCCAGCTGGCATCTGTCGAAAGCTGCCACGCTCGACCTTTTCCCGAAACTACAATTCACCGGCCTCGCCGCTGGAAGATCGATGAGGCTCAGCCCGTCGATCGATGAATGGATCGCCCAAGTCGCCCCCACCCTTGAGATTCCAATCTGGGATCCAGTGCGCCATGCCAATGTGAGTGGCAGCACTGCCCGGGCCAGACTCGCCGCCGCTGAATACCGGGAGAAAGTTCTCCGGGCTCTCGAAGAAACAGCAGGCGCGCTGACCAACCTCTCCGCCCACGAAGAAATCCAACGCAGCGCCGACGCCAGCGCCGCATCGCTCCGTGCTGTCTACAAACGCACCCGGGAAAAATTCAGCAATGGCATCGTCTCCCAGCTCGAAGTCCTCGAAGACCAGCGCCGCGCCCTTGCAGCAGAACGCTCTGCACTCCAGGCCAAAGAGTCACGCCTCGCCGCCTGGATCGACTTGAAGAAAGCGATGGGAGGCTGAACACGCGCCTTGCAAGATGCGCCGACCGCAGGACAAAAAACGAAGGGCTTCGATCCGCCAATCCGTATATGTAGCACCCATTGAGCATGGAGACGCCGCACGACACACAATCACTGGAACCGCTGATCAATTCCATTTTTCTTCCGACCGACTTCTCGCCGGAATCCCATGCAGCTTTTGCCCATGCCCTCAGGTTTGCTGCGGGAGCTCACGCGAAACTCAGCGTGGTTCACGTGCGGCACAGGGATGAAGTTCTGACCTGGGAGGATTTTCCACATGTTCGAGAAACACTTGAAAGGTGGGGAAACCTGCCGCAGGGAAGTCGGCGTGAAGATCTCTGGAACCTAGGATTTGACGTACAAAAGGTAGTCGCTCCCGCCGAGAATCCCGTCAAGGCATGCCTCGATTTTCTCGAAGACCAGCCTGCCGAACTGATTGTGCTGACAACTCACCACACGGGAGACGGCCACCACTGGTTTGGAAAACGCATCGCAGAGCCTATCGCTCAAGGTGCAGGTGAAATTACTCTCTTCCTCCCAGCCGGCCGTTCGGGATTCGTCTCGCTTGAAGATGGATCCGTCAGCCTGAAGCAGATTCTGATTCCGGTCGACTCTCATCCTGACCCCCAGCGGGCCGTCGACGCTGCGGTGCGCACGGTGGCGACGCTCCAAGTGCCAGCGGGAGAATTCACCCTCTATCATTGTGGCGCGGAGAGCACCTTTCCCCGCGTCGATACTCCCGAGGTTGAAGGCTGGGAATGGGACACCCTGATCTCCGACGGCCATGCCGCGAGCGAGATCACAAAGCTGGCGAACGAAATTGACGCCGATCTCATCGTTATGGCAAGCGAGGGACGCCACGGCTTCCTCGATGCATTCCGGGGATCAACAACTGAGCGCGTATTACACCAAATCCACTGTCCACTCGCCGTCATCCCCGCTTTCAAAAATCGCCACTGATTGCCATTGAATCACACAGCGCCGACGCCTTCGCGAAATACGGTGCACAAGTCGTCAGGGATTCGCTGAGGCCGACCGCTTTTCAGTCCCATGAAGGCCCACTTTGTCACTGCCCTGAGTAGGGTAGCTCGATCTGCCGGGCGAACGATCTGGTAGTGGCGAAACGCTGTCGACCGCTTCACCTCACCGCACCACGTAGCCACAACAAGATCATCCCCCTCGAATCCCTGCCGAAGATAATCAATCTCATGCCGGCGCACGACAAACACCGCACCGATCTCATGATAGCGCTTCGTGTCGTAGCCAAGCGCCTCCGAATGCGCCATGGCCGCATCGTTCAACCAGCTCAAGTAAACCGCGTTGTTGACATGACCGGACGGGTCGATGTGCTCCGCCCGGGCGGCACGTTTCAGAAGGAATGGATTGGCAATATCGAACACGTGGTGAACCTCCATCGCTCAAGCTGACTGAGCTCCCGGAACAGCTACTTCCCCACATATTCCAGCCGATACACCTTGTTGCCGGTGTCGTCGCTGAAGACGATCGAACCATCAGGTGCCTGGGCGCAATCGACGGGTCGGCCGAGCACGGTGTCGCCGTCGAGGAACTCCACCATTTTCAGTTCACCGTATGGATGGCCGTCTTCGAACAAAATGCGCGACAGACGGTACCCCACCTTCTGCGTTGCATTCCATCCACCCTTCTGGGCAACGAAGGCATCGCCGTCCGCATGAGGGAATTTGCCACCGGTGTAAAACATGAGTGAGTTGGCTGCACTGTGCGCAGGCATCAACCACTCGGGAATGGTGGCCATGCTCGCGTACTCGACGAGCTTCGGATTGTCGAGCAGGTTCAAGTTAGGCTGGTTCTTTCCAACAATCCACGGGTGACCGTAGAAGTGACCTTCCTGATAGTGGTTCAGTTCTGCCGGTGGATTGTGATCTGTGATCGGCTGCCCAAACTTCACCGCCGTTGGAGCTTCCAGCTTCATCGCGAATGTGTCGATGTCATGGTCCACACCCCAGACTTCGTCTGTACCCGGCCGCACCACCAGTTTCTCCGAGTTGCGCAGACCGGACGCGAACAGCTTCTTGCCTGAACCATCCAGATTGAACGTCCAGATCTTCTTCCGCTCTGAGGCGTCGATGGGCTCGTCCGTCGCATTGGTTTGATCACCGACGTGCGTGTAGATTTTGCCACCGTGGATCAACAACGCACGCCAGCTGTGGCCACCCTTTTTTCCAGTAGGGATGTCTTCCGGCCCCAGAACCTGAACCATTTCATCTGCCTTGCCGTCGCCATCGGTGTCCCGATGCCTGGTGACCGCGTCGAGCTGAGCCAACCATAGATCGCCGTCGTGCCATTGAATCCCTTGAGGGATCATCCCGGGATCTCTACCCTCGATGAACGTAGTGACCGCTTCGTAGGAACCGTTCCCGTCAGCATCCTTGCAGGCGTAGACTTTGCCCTCTTTCGGAACACTAACGTAGAGTGTGTTGTCCGGGCCATAGGCCAGGAAGCGTGGTGAATTGAGGGAGTCAACAGCAACAGTCAGTTTGTAACCTTCACGCACCCATACGCCGTCCGGAACTTCCTCCGCAATGCTAGCGGTTGGGAGGGAGAAAAAAGCGCCGGCCAGCAGAGCTGCCGAAAAAGGAAGAATTGGGTGTGTCGTTTTCATATCAACGCTGGTGTACGGGTTTGAGGTTTTGCTTCCGGAAGAATGCGCCTTTGCCGCGAAAGGGGCAACGCGAAAGCACGGTTCTTTTCAACAAAAGTGCGGCAGTTGATGCAGTAGACCCACAGCATCACGGAATCCGATCTGATTTTCCTGCAGCAGTACAGCATCTCCGTGATCATTACATGGCTGTAATCCTGACGAAAGCGTCCTGAAATAGTGAATCTGGAATGTTGCAACGTAAACCCATTGATTCACCTAGACAGCAATGAAAACGACAGATGCAAATGTAATCGATACTGAACCCATCAGCAGTGAACGCGCGCCACGACAAACTAGCGCCCCAACTTCAGCAGGATCACCAGCCGACTCCCGACCGCTCGCATCGAGCCCCCTGATCGTGACACTACTCATCGTCCTTCTTGCAGCAGTATTCGTTCAGGGAGCGCTCTTGGTGGGAATCTATATGAAAGGCAGCGCTCAATCCGACAATGGCACGGTCGTCGCCGCGGGAGAGAAGGCACAGCTCGAGCCGTTGAAGCCAGGTGAGGCGAACACCCCCAGCGGCACACTCTCTGGAGCGGGCACGGCGGCGGTGCCAAGTTCGTCAGCGCAGGTGGCCCCGCTCGGTTCCATCGCCACGGATGACTTCTTCTCCGACGACTGGCAGCCTTTCGCTGAAATGGCACGGATGCGTGAGCGTATGAACCGATTGTTCAATGACAGCTTCAGCCGTTTCCGCTCCCTTCCCGGATTTGACGATGACTGGCTCAACGAGAACTCGGTCGGTGCGGCAATCGGGGATGGCTCGATCGAAGAGAAGGACGGCAACTACGTTGTCACGATGGAAATTCCAGGCGCTGATCAGGCCACCCTTGAAGTCAAAGTGGAGAACGGACAACTCTCCGTGGAAGGCAAGCGGGAGGAAGTCCATGAAGAGCGTGACAAGGACGGTACCGTCATCTCAAGATCGCAGTCCGTCGGAAACTTCCAGCGAACATTCTCGCTTCCCGATGATGCCGACGGTTCGGGTGTGAAAAGTGATCTCAAGGACGGGAAGCTGACCGTCACAATTCCGAGAACCACAGCGAACTGATTCGTGTATTCCCAGGTGATCTCAGCGATTGCGGGCACGTTCGCCCACTCCAGCGGACGTGCCCGGTTTTGTCTGCCAGTAAGTAGATGGTAAGAGAATTCATGCCGAGATCACCAAACAAATCACTCAAGTCCAATCTTGAAGGGATTTCAGTAGCCACTGATGGGGCGGCTATCTACTTCTCGTTCCTTGTTGCAGTAATCCAGTCGATCAGCCGACGACCTCGCTGACTTTGCCAGCGAGGGATTCTTCGAGACGCGGACCGAAACGGGAGACGATGCGGGAGGCAAAGTAGTTGCCCCACTTGGCTGCAGCGGTGGTGGCCATCCCGTGGGTCAAGCCATAGAGGACAGCGCCTGCAAAGGAGTCACCGGCACCGACGGTATCGACTGCTTTGACGGAAAATCCTTCGACGTGGGTGGTTTGGCCATTCTCAATGACGAAGCTGCCGTCATTGCCATTGGTGATGAATGCTAGCGGACAAAGCTGCCCAAGATCGTGTGCGCACTCAGTGACATTGCTTTTCTTGAAAAAGTGCTTCGCCTCGTCTGCATTGCAGAAAACGATGTCGCAGTGATCCTTCAAAATCGTGCGGAAGTCATCGGCGAAGAGATCAACGAGAAACATATCTGAAAGCGTGAATGCGGTCTTCACGCCAAGTTTGTTTGATTCCTCGAATGCCTTGGTGCAGGCTGCACGGGAATCATCGCCAGTCCAGAGATAGCCTTCCACGTAACAGTAAGAAGCCTGGGCGAGGATCTCAGGATCGATGTCGTCTTTGCTCAATGTCGACGAGATCCCCAGGTGCGTGCACATCGTACGCTCGGTATCGGGCGTTGTCAGGATTACGCTGGTTCCGGTCGGCAGCCCTGCCTCTGGAGTGAGTGGAACGTAAAAATCGACCCCCGCAGCTTCCATATCTTTCTTGTAAAACTCGCCATGAGTATCGTGAGCTACCTTGCCGGCGTAGACACCAGTGCCACCGCTCTGGGCGACGGCGACCAGAGTGTTCGCTGCTGAGCCACCGGATGCGAGCCTCAGTGAATGATCTTCAAGAAATCGCAGCACTTTGGACTGCTGATCGGGATCCATCAGCGCCATGCCGCCCTTCTTCTGTTCAAGCGTGTCGATCGCGGAGTCCTCGACTGTCGCCAGAATGTCAACCAGCGCATTGCCCACGCCGAATACGTCATATTTTTTATCACTCATGTTGCTACCTATGAAGGGCAGTTTCAGAAGAATCCAATCCTAATCTGGAAAAAATACCCGCCCTCCCGTGTCAGCGACAGAATCCACTGAAGTTCCCTCATGTCGCCATACGCGTCCTATCGTCGCAGCATCACGAAGGAACCTACAACAATCACCAGCACGACTGAACCAAGAGTCACCAGAAGTGGCGTCAATCCGAATGGCTTTTGTTCAGCCACGGTTTCGATTGAGATTTCTACAGGCGCTGGAGTCTCGCTTGCGCCCAGAAGGTCCCCTGCGCCGGTCAGCGGCGGCAATTCGCGTTCAGTGACGATGAGGCCATCCTGAAGGTGTTTCGACCAGTCGGTGTCGATCAGGAGATCGAGGCCGGGGTTCTGCTCTTTGACCTGGCATGAGCATGCGCCGCAAAGGTAACCGGTGGCGGTGCCGATTGCTGAATCGGTAAATTGGGTAACAGGGATGCCTGGCATCATTCGGCCGCGTCCGAAAACGGGGATGGCGCGCTGCTGCGTATTTGCCGGGTCAGATTGCGTCAACATGCGGACAAAGATCGCTTCTGCTGGATCGCCTGGATCGATGTGCATGACGGAGAAGGCGATCTTCAGCGGGATCCGCGAGCGCAGGACGTCGTCCATTTCCACTGGCGTATCGCGGGTGTTGATGGTTCCGGCCAGCTGCTCGGGCCGGATGACTCCCTCGGGGATCTCCAGGGTCGACTCAGCAGTCGCCAGGGCCTGTTTCAGTTTTTCCTCGGCCAGGGCATCTGCGGTGATATCGCCTGATTCCAGCAATAGCCATACGGCGGAATCACCAGCAGTAAGTCTCTCAGTAATTTCCTTGCGGGCGGGAGAGTTGAGTAACTGATCAACTGCTTCGCTGCTGAAATCGCCCTGCCAAAGCGGTGCCTCGATACCAGTCGACTCTGGGTAGTAGACCTGCATGGCGGGGAAGGAAGCGATGGAATCCCAGTCCAACAGCGACCACTGTTGTGCATCTGTCAGGTTTTCGATGTCCGCCAGTTCAATGGCCAGGTTCGCGTGCCCCGCAGTGGTCTCAGTGCTGTGGCGTGATGCCTGTTGCAGTCTTTCGATGAGACTTGCGGTGGCTTCCGATCGCGGGCCTTTCTCGTAAATCACTATCCGATAGTCGTCCGCCTCCCAGCGCTCCAGGGCAAAGCGGAACACCGGCACCTGACAGGCGATGGCGGCCAAGGTGAGCGTGCAGAGAATCGCAATCGTTCGGACGAGACGAGGCATCATCATGGTTGAAAGCAGTAAATGAAACCGCGGTCGGTGCTGACGTAGAGGCGTCCTCCCGCTGCGGCCAGCCCGTAGGCTTTCCCGGAGACTGGCGCTTCCCAGAGGCTGCGACCTGTGCCGGCATCACAGGCCCTGACAGTATTCTCACCACCAATAAACAGGGTGTCGCCCGCCAGCATGAAACCAAAGGGAATCGACTGGCTGGGAATCGACCAAGAGTAACATCTCTCCTGCTCGGCAGTCAGCTGCGCGACCTTTGCTTTACCCTCTTCAAGTTGGTCAAGCGCAGCTTTGTCAGCGCCCTTCTTGATTTGTTTTTCCAGCGCGGCCAACTGCTCGCTAATCCCATTTTTCTCGACCTGCAGGGAAAAGTAACGATCGCGATTCAGCGCAGTGATCTCGCGCCCCTTGTGCATGTATGCCCACTTGCCAGAAATCAGGATGCGGTTGCTGCCGGAAATAGACAGAATTGACTGCCTTCCTGACGCATCAGAAACGCGGACGACGTCTTCAGCCTCTTTCTGGGAGCCCGGGCCAGCGATGAATTTGTCATCATCGGTGAGGATGCAATAGACGCCGCCACTGCCGCCGAGCGCTCCCAGCATGTTGCCATCGGCGATGGCAAATTGCAGAGGGGCGCTTCGCCCCTGCGGTGCGTAAAGATGATCTGCGGATCCGAGCAGCGCCCCCTGTAGAGTCATGTCGGTGTGTTCGCGCACGTAGCGCGGCGATCCATCATTGGCATCGACTGCGACCAGATAAGACGCATCCCACGGCACCAGCGAGGCACCATAGTAGGCCACGCCATCCTGAACCATCACGCCTGTGCGCACCGGCCAGGGCGAGATCAATTTGCCGTTACTCGGAATCCAACGCGGCTTCGTAACCGGCGTGTGCCTCCACTTCAGCTCACCTGTTCCCGAATTCACGCAATAGATGTAGCCATCGTCGGAGCCGAACCAGGCGTTGCCTTTCTCTGCATCCAAAGTCGGCGGAATACGCACGGCGCTGCCCGTGACAAAAGTCCAGCGCTCTCTGCCGCTACTGGCATCCAGGCAATGCGTGGAATTAGTGACCGACGAGCCGAAGAATACACTATCGTCGATAGCGGTAACATAGAAGGCCGGATCAAAGTTTCGCATCGACTGCAGCCCCTTGTTACCCGAATACGCGTCCCACTTTGCTGGCGCGGTCCAGGCTGTCTGAGGAGGAATCGCCGACTGATAATGCCACGCTTCTTTCAGCGGCGTGGCCAGCTGTTCGGTCGTTACACTACTGCGCCGATTGTCGTGTTGAAACGTCGGCCAGTCTGCCGCTTGGGTCGGCGCTATGAGCGCGACCAGCACCAGAACACGATACACGTATCCGCGAGAAAAAGCTCCGTCGAGCTGGAGCATTCCAAATGGAAATCTCATTGTGCGCCCTCCTTATTCATTACAAGTGACTTCGGCGCGAGCACAAGGGAGGTCTCCATCCATCCGCCGCAGGAGCAGCCTCCGCCTCCTTCCGGCACTAACACCATTCCCTCGGCAGCGATGACGCTCAGCCAGCAACTCGGCCGCAGGCGTTCCCAGGAAGTCACCTTTTCGGACTTCAAGTCCCACATCGAAACCATGCGCTCTGAACCGCGGTAGATCAGCGCGTCGCGCACACCGATGTAAGTTGTGCAGCCACTGCGTTTTCCCACATTGGTCGTGACTACTTCTCCAGTGTGCATTGAGTACCCGTTGGGCTGCAGGTAGAACGTTTCACCGACAATGACCGGATGCTGAATGTGCCCGCTGTGGTCGGCGTCGGGCCATGCGTTAGATGTCTCCCATTGCAGGTCGCCATTCTCGGGATTGTAGTTGTACATGTAGAACTGCTTGTTGGATGCCGTGATCACCACTCCCAGCGGGCTGTGCTGAAGGTAGAAACTGGTGATGCCATCGACGGTATCGATCGGCTTTTCCCAGAGCACTTTTCCGGTTTCCCCATCCAGCGCGACGAGATACTGATCCTGCCAGAGTTCCTGCTCTGCGATCTGGCGTTTTTCCTGTGCGAGGATTGCTGGATTGCGGCATTCGACAAAAAATACCCGACCGTCCCCCATGGCGATAGTAGGATTAAGAATCACCCCATTCTCATACGCCCACGCCACCTGGTTGGTCGCCAGATCGTAGGCGAAGAAATTGTCACTGCACACCTTGCCGGTGCCTTCGCCTTCCTTTTCATCGAACCATGCATCGCCACCCCAGAAGCGCAGGTAGACCGAGTTTGGCCGGGTGCTGCTGCCGAAGAGCTTGCTGCCCGCGCGACCGATGTATCCCCAGTTCAAGTGGGCGCCAGATTTTAATGGAGCGGGCAGCAGAGTGGCTGAGCGCTTGCCAGTGGCGCCGTCGAGAATCCAGGCGCGTTCTTCGATTGCGACGTAGAGGTTGTTGGTATCCGCACACCAGTTGCTGGCATCGCGCGGCATGTTCAGGCGGCGCAGATCAGGAACTTCGAGGCCCCAGAGAACGGAACCATTGTAGGCATCGAGTGCGATCAGCCTGCTCATTCCCTGATGGTAGAGTCGCCCTCCGACGGCAAGTGGTGCGGGCATGCGGGACTGCCGGTCAATGCCAAAATCGCCGCCCGGCCGACCGATCCACTGCAGCGCAAGATCACCGGTGCCACTTGCTCCATCGAGGGACTCGCCAGCGTTGGTTGAGTTTCCTGCGTCTCCGTACTGGTGCGTCCACTGCCCGGCATTCGCCAGCGGCGGGCGGGCGATGGTCTGGGAGATCTCGCCGCGATCATTTAGAAAACACGCTCTGCCCGTGCCGGGGGCAAGGATGCGATCGATCTCGGGCGAACGCAGCCGGTCCGGTGCCACCACCAGATTGGCAAAACATGCTGTCACCGGAAGATTCTCGCAGTCTTCAACGAGGCTGATCGATACCCGATGTCCATAAGCACCAGTAGTGAGCCATTGCTTCCGCAGCGCATCCACCCGCGCGGCATCGGTATCAAAAACAAAGACGGAAAGTTCCGAGGCAGCGGCAAGCTCTGGTGCCAGGTGGCCGACTTCATCAAGCAGGACAGCGTATCCTTTGCCCACCGCCGACTGCGCAATGATCTGCTGCGAAACCGGCGCAGAGGGTGCAATATCAGGCAGCGATGCCACGGCGTAGTTCACCGAAGTATTGAACTCGTAGGTGCGGCTCATCGTGCGCTTGCCGTTCCGCATTGCGCCAAGCTTGTAGAAGTAATGAGTGTTCGGTTCGAGACCGCTGATCGCAGCTTTCAGCCCGGTGCCGTCGCTCTTGGCGGGAACAATCTTTCCCAGCTTCCGGGTTGTGCCGAAGTTCACTGCGCCTGCTCCTTCCGTTACCGTTTCCCAGGTGATCTCGGCAGTCGACGGCGAGGTAAACTGCAGCGCGGGGCGGACTGCAAATGTTAACCCGCTGCTTTGCTCTGCCCGTCGCTTGCTGGTACTGCGAGCCAGAAATTCTTCGGCTGTCACGATCGTGTCGAATACCCTGACGTCCTTCAGCTTTCCGACCATCGGATAGATTTCATCGTCATCGCGATAGGCACCGATGGTGTAGTAGCCTTTCTCGGGATAGGCGATCGGACCGCTGGCCTCAGTACCGGTCGTCTCCAGCTTGCCGTCGACGTAGAGCTTCATCTCTTTGCCATCGTAAGTGGCGGCAAGGTGGTACCACTGGCTGGTCGTGTAGCTGGTGGTTGACTGGATTTTCACGATGGAGCCGCCCGTCGAGAGCCAGAATACGAACTTGGCGTTGTCGTAACCCAGTGACCATCCCCTCTCGTAGCTGCCGTTGTCCTGGAACAGTCCGATCACATTGCCCCACTGCTGGCTTTGATCGACCGAAACCAGTGCTTCCACAGACAGCTGCTCTGCTGGCATGTCTGTCGGCTTCACCGTTGGAACATCGACCCGGGCATCGGCATCGAAAAGAAGAGCACCGTCATCGATCTCCGGTTCCTTCACTGCCACCGCATCCGGGCCGCTGATGGCTTTTAGCGTTTTGTTAGAAAAGTTCGCCTCTGAGAACTTCCAGTGGTGGAGGGCGGGCGTTTCCGCATTTGCCACAGCTGCCGCCGCCCAGGCGAAGAGGCCGAAAAGAGAGATCGTGAGATTCGTGTTCATAGCGATGCGTCGCTGGCAGCCTAAACCCTCTGGACGGCGGAAGCCAAGGCAATTGATGCCGGGTTCAGTGCCCGTTTTGTCACTTTATCACGACCGCCACCCCCGAGGGCCGCTCATTTTGCCTCCAGCTCGGCTTTCTCTTTCTCGGCCCTCCACGTTGGTTCCACTGTGAATCAGACATTTTTGAAGAATGGGCGAGTTCCTCTAACGAAACAGGGCGATCCGGGCGCTGCGCAGAAGTTCGCGACGGACGCTCTTGCGGTTTACTTTAACTCCCAGCAGATAGGTTGGCCAGTCCGCTGCTTCGATCGCGTCCAATGTCTTGTAGGCCAAGAGCACCGGCAGAGCGGTGGCGAGGCGGGTGCGGCGATTCTTTACGTCGTGCACGTAGTCCATGGCTTCGGCGAGGTGTTCACGGCAGAGCTTCTTCCATGGTGCCGAAACCCGCTCCACGATTTCCGGGGAGTCGAGCAGGGATTCCAGTGGTGCTCCGTTTTCCAAACCCGCAGCGTGCAGCTCGGGCAGCGGCCAGTAGCAGCGGCCGCGTTCGCGCAGATCTTTCGGGAAATCTCGGATCACATTGACCAGCTGCAACCCTTTGCCGTAACGCCTGGCGCGTTCGAGCATGACGGGCAGCGGCTCGGCGGTGAACTTGTCTCCCAGCTTCATGGCGGAAAGGTTGGTCCAGAACTCGCCGACGCACCCGGCGACGAGATAGGTGTACTCGTCCAAGGTCTCAGCATCGGGAAGCGCGCTTGCGCCATCGGTCAACTCGAAGCGTTCGACATCCAGGCTCTGGCCGCGCAGAATAATTTCGAGCACCCGCTTGATCTCCGCTTTCTCATCTTCGGGAGATCCGTCGAACCACGCCAGACACTGGTCGAGCCTCTCAAGCAAAAGGCGCTCCTTCGGGTGATCCAGTTTGTCCGTCAGCGCAGTGCATAAATCCCCCGTCAAGGCGATGTCCTCGCGGCCTTCGCAAACGCGGTCATGCATGCGCTGAAGGAACTGCAATCGCTCGCGTGGCGGCACCGCATCGGTGTCAGCAACCGTGTCCGCCGCTCGCGCCAGAAGGTAGGCAAGGCTGAACGGTGCCCGCACCGGCTCGGGGAGCACGTTGAGCGAAAGATAGAACGATCGGGAAACACCCGCGAGGATCTCTTTGCGAAGTTCGGACATGATGGAGTATCAGTAGGCCCATTTCTTGGGCGTGCCTGTGCCAAGATTCAAGCATTCCCTCGAATTATTCACGCTCCCAACCGCCTCAAGCATTGCCGGTTCAACACCTCTACATCCACATTCCGTTCTGCCACCGGATTTGCCCGTACTGCAGCTTTTTCAAGCACCAGCCGGGCAAAACCGACATGCGGGAATTTCTCGAATGTCTGATTGTGGAAGCGCACGCCGCCCGCGAACGCTGGCCGCTGGAGCTGCGAACAATCTATTTTGGCGGCGGAACCCCCAGTATCATCAGCACCGCACACCTGCAGTGGTTCCTGCCAGGATTGATCGAGGCATTGGACATCGATCCTGCTGCTTTGGACGAGTGGTCGATGGAGATGAATCCGATGACGTTCGATTCAGGCAAGGCAACACTGTTGCGTCAAAGTGGTGTTTCTCGCGCGAGTCTGGGAGTGCAAGCATGGGACGTCGCCACGCTTGAGACGCTGGGGCGGGATCACACACCTGAGCACGCAGAGCAATCATTCCATACCTTGCGCGAAGCAGGCTTCCCCCGCGTGAGTCTCGACCTGATGTTTTCGATTCCTGGACAGTCACTGGCTTCCTGGGAACAAACTCTGGAGCGAACAGTGGCGCTGGAGCCAGATCACATTTCCGCCTACAATCTCAACTACGAAGAAGACACCGAGTTCTTCGATCGCTTGAAGCGTGGAATCTACCGCCAGGACGATGAGTCGGATGTGCCATTCTTCGAATCAGCGATGTCCATCCTGGGAACTGCCGGCTACGATCACTACGAAATATCGAATTACGCAAAACCCGGCTGCGAGTCGGCGCACAATCGCGGTTACTGGGAAGGCCGCGACTACATCGGCCTGGGCCCAAGCGCCTTCTCAACGCACGCCCGTGAACGCTGGCAAAACGTGTGCAGCACCGATGGCTACATCAAACAAATGCGCACCCGTGGAGCGGCCAGCCTGCCCGGCGAAACGCTCGACGACGCAGCTTGGCGTTGCGAGCGACTCGCTCTGGAGTTGCGCACCCGCCGTGGCGTGTCACTGGAAGTCATCGGCGACACCCGCGAGAGCGCCATCGCAGAGCTCCTGGAAGTCGGCTACGTCGAGTGCCGGGACGCTAGGGTAATACTGACGAATCAAGGGAAAATGCTCGCCGACTCGGTTGCCGAACATTTGTTGTAAAAAACAGATGCCGCACGTACTGCCGATGTCATGCTTGAAACCCTGAGCGCACATGCTGAAAGTCTGCGAACAGCAGCAGGACGGGCCGGACGGGCCGCCAGCGCCTTAGAAGGAACTTTACCGCAGACCGCCTTTCAATCCATACTCTTCGCCGCTTCCCCCGGACGTCCCCCTGCCCCCCGCATCGAATTCGATCGAAACCGATGCTTTTTGATAGGCAATTTTCCCGTCCCTGACTATGAGTGGTGCCGATGATTACTACTGGCGAATCGAAGCGAGAATATGACGCGGCGGCCACGGTCGACGACAAGCTCCATTGCGTGCGTGAGGCTCAGCCAAAATGGGCGGCGACTCCGGTTTCCGAGCGCGTTTCAGCCCTGCGCGCAGCGCTCGAGTATTTCGAAACAAACCGCGAAGCGATCGCTGCCGACATCACCGCGTCCATGCGCAAGCCACTTGCGCAGAGCCGCAATGAATTGAACGGCTTCTTCACCCGAGCCGAATTCCTGCTCAATGCTGCCGAGTCCACCCTCGCTCCCGAAAGCCTTCCTGAAGCGATTGGCCTGCTGCGCCGTATCGAGCACGTACCACTCGGCGTCGTATTCATCATTTCCGCCTGGAACTATCCGCTCATGATTTCGCTGAACGGCGTGCTCGCAGCGTTGCTTGCTGGCAATACGGTGCTGCTGAAACACGCCAGCCTTACCGCGAACATCGGCGCTCACTTCGAGAACGCATTCGGCAACATCGATGCACATCCGGGACTGCTGCGGCACGCATTTGCCGATCACTTGAAAGCCGGCGAACTCATCCAGCAGCGCAAGGTCGATCACGTAGTGTTCACCGGTTCTGTCGAAGGCGGCCGCACCATCAGCAGCCATTGCGGCGGGGCGATGCTCGATTGCCATCTTGAACTGGGAGGCAAGGACGCTGCCTACGTCGCCAGCGATGCCGATCCCGTGGCCGCCGCGGAATCCGTGGTCGATGGTTGCATGTACAATGCCGGTCAGTCCTGCTGCGGTATCGAGCGCGTCTATGTACATGCCGACGTTTATGACGCCTTCCTCGAGCACGCGAAGAAGCTCATTGCCGCTTACCAATTGGGCGATCCCACCCACACCGACACCACCATGGGCCCGCTGGCCGATCCCGGTGCTGCGGACACGATGGAAGATCAAGTCGACCAGGCCCTCGCCGCCGGTGCCGAAATCGCCTGCGGTGGTCAGCGCACGATCATCGATGGCGCGACGTTTTTCTCCCCCACCCTCGTGCTCAATCCCACGGCTGACATGGCGATCATGCGCGAAGAAAATTTCGGCCCGATCATGCCGGTCATGAAAGTCCACGACGATGCCGAAGCGCTGGCGCACATCAACGACTGCGACTTTGGCCTCACCGCCGCATTGTTCACCTCGTCCGTCGAGCGCGCCGAACGCCTGGCTGCACAGATCGAAGCCGGCACCGTCTACATGAACCGCTGCGATTACCTCGATCCCGCATTGCCATGGACCGGCTACAAGCTGTCCGGCCGCGGCAGCGGACTTTCGCGCTACGCCTTTTACGGACTCACCAAACGCAAAGCCATCCACTTCAAGCCTTAGCCCAAGCCATGAGCATCATCGACCAGTATCAAAAGGAAGGCGTCAAACGCGTCAAACTTGCGTTCACCGACATCGACGGCGTGCATCGCGGCAAGTATGTCAGCCTGGCGAAGTTCGCATCCATCCTGGAAAGCGGCGCGGGCTTCTGCGACTGCGTGCTCGGCTGGGACATCGATGACCAATTGTATGACAATGCCAAATTCACCGGCTGGCACACCGCATTCCCGGACGCGCAGTACGAAGTGGACATGGCAACCGAGCGACGCCTCGTCGATGAAAATGGCACACCGCTATTGCTGCTCAACTTTGTTGGCAGAGACGGTGGATCGCACCCCATTTGTCCCCGCAGCCTGCTCAAGCGCGTCCTGGCAAAGGCCGACGCCATGGGCTTCGGCATCAAGCTGGCGTTTGAATACGAATTTTTCGTCTTCAACGAAACCGCCCACAGCATCCGAGAAAAAGGCTACCGCGATCTTGAGCCACTCACGCCCGGGAATTTCGGCTACAGCGTCATCCGCAACAGCACCGAGTCCGATCTCTTCCACGAGTTCATGGACTACTGCGACAGCATGGGCTTCCCGCTCGAAGGCCTGCACTGCGAAACCGGCCCCGGCGTCTGGGAAGCCGCGCTCACTTACAATGATGCCCTCGCCATGGCCGATTCCGCCGCGTTGTTCAAAACCTTCACCAAGGTATTCTTTCAAAAGCGCGACCTCCTCGCCACCTTCATGGCCAAGTGGTCGATGGATTATCCCGGCCAGAGCGGCCACGTCCACCAGTCGGTCACCGATCGCGAGACCGGCAAGAACCTGTTCTACGATGGCACCCAGCCCCACCAGATGAGCGACCTCATGCAGCACTACATCGCCGGGCAGCAACAGTTTCTCAAACCCTTCCTCGCCATGTGCGCTCCCACCATCAATTCCTACACCCGCTTGGTAAAAGGCTTCTGGGCACCCACCGCCGCCACCTGGGGAATCGACAACCGCACCTGCGCCCTGCGC
>JAGROY010000315.1 GCA_020439995.1 Verrucomicrobiia bacterium | reverse complement strand
ACTAATTCTTGCGCTGTCCCTTAGCGTCAGGATTGGGAGGAGTAATTCCATTCGGACTGTCCCGCCGATAGTGTAGATCTGGAGTCATGGTGCGTTTCTTCGTTTCCTAGGGTATTTTTAGCCGAACAACTTACTCTACAACCCTTGTTGATCACCGTTGAGTCCAATTCACCTGTAAATGCAGGGGGCGGCGGCACGGCAATTGCAGGCTGAAGTCGTGATCTTGTGTAACATGCAGATGAGCGAGGAACAACACTTTTTAAAGACATCGACTGGATTGCGGGGTGCGACGAGTGCCAGGAAGTTTTCCAACTGATGTAGAGGCAGCGGGCAGGCGAGGCAGTCCAGGATCACTTCACGCTCGTCACGAATGACGCGCACTTTGAGTAAATCGAAGGGCTCGAAATCGAATCGAGAGCTGGCAAAATGAGAATGAGGCAGAAATTCATACCAAAAGGAGCCGGAGACGGATGGGGGCTCACTCAACGAACGCATTTTCCCCTCGCGCCTCTGATCGCCAGTGGTAGTCTCAGCATCGTGGAAACTTCCAAATCCGTCTATACGCTCGCCGATCTGAAGAACTGGGATGCTGTGATCAGCAATGTTTCGCCGCGTCCTCGGGTGGCGGTGTTTGGTGATCCTGTGGAGCATTCGCTGTCGCCGCAGTTGCACAACCCGGCGCTGCAGGCCTGTGGGATCGATGCCCAGTACATCCGGCTGCAGATCCGTCCGGAGGAATTCGATGAAGCCGCGCGGATGCTGCCGAAGCTTGGATTCTACGGCACCAACTGCACGATTCCGCACAAATTCCTGGCACTCGAGGCGATGGATCGCGTCGACGACCTGGCGCGGAAGCTGGGAGCAGTGAATACGGTGGTCTGCGATGACGACGGGAGCCTGATTGGTTTCAACAGCGACGGCCCCGGGTTTTTGCGCGCGGTGCGTGAGGAATTCATGGTGGATGTGCGTGATCTGCGTGTGATGATCATCGGTGCGGGCGGCGGCGCGGGCCGGGCGGTAGCAGTGCAGTGTGCGGTGGAAAATTGCGAACGGCTGGTGCTCGTCAACCGAACGACGGAAAAAGCGGCGGCCCTGGCTCGCGAACTGGAGCCTTACTTTCAGGACACCCGGGTGCTGGGTGCGGTGAAGCGGCTGGAGGTCTGCCCGTGGGAGACGGACGCCTTGCACGAGGAGCTGAACAACATCGACCTCATCGTGAATGCCACATCGGTAGGAATGAAGCGCACGGATCCCGATCTCTTACCCCACCATCTGCTACAACCGCACCACCTGGCGTTCGACATGATTTACAGCCCGCTGGAGACGCGTTTTCTCAAAGCTGCAAAGGACAGCGGTGCTCGAACCACCAATGGCCTGCCAATGCTGCTCTGGCAGGGCGTGTTCTCGTTCGAGTGGTGGTTCGACCGCGATGCCCCGGTGGACGCGATGCGCAAGGGGCTGATGGAGGCGATCGCCGCCCGTTGATCCAAAGAAACTTTCGCAATGACAGCATTGTCACGCAGCAGTGGCCAATTGGTCATATGCGGACGCCATGTTTCATCCGTTGGCAGCAGTCGTCTGATGGCCCAGAATCACTTGTGAAGCAAGTGTCCCGGCCCTAAGATTCAACTGCGTCCACCTTTGAATTCCCATCCCGTGTCTACTTCCTCGCCAGCTCCCGCTTCCGTCTCTGCGCCGATCTTCGATATTGGCAATGTCACCGTCGATGGTGAACAGCCAGTGTTCATTTTAGGCCCCTGTGTGATCGAGTCCGAAGAGTTCCTGCGGGACATCGGAGCGGCGCTGCTCAAGATCGCGCGAGCCCGGGGATTCCCGTTTATTTTCAAAGCATCCTACGACAAGGCCAACCGTACATCCGTGCACTCGTTCCGCGGCATGGGGTGCCGTGAAGGATGCAGAGTGCTGGCAGATGTAGGACGCGAACTGGGTGTGCCAGTGACTACCGACGTGCATTCGCCCGAGGATGTCGCCATCGCTGCGGAATACATCGACCTTCTGCAGATTCCCGCGTTTCTGTGTCGGCAGACGGATTTGATCCAGGCGGCTGCGGAATCCAACTGCGCGGTAAACGTCAAGAAAGGGCAATTTCTCGCGCCCTGGGACGTGGTGAACATTGCGGAAAAAGTGGCGCATTTCGGCAACGACCGGCTGCTCATCACCGAGCGCGGCACCAGTTTCGGCTACAACAATCTCGTCGCTGATATGCGATCGCTCTACTGGATGCGCGAGCAGGGCCTGCGCGTCATATTTGATGCCACCCACTCCGTGCAACGACCGGGCGGACTGGGCGGTGCAACAGGTGGCGACCGCGCGCTGGCACCGGTGCTGGCACGTGCGGCTGTCGCAGCCGGCTGCGATGGCGTGTTCATGGAGACGCATCCGAATCCGGACCAGGCACTGTCCGATGGGCCGAACCAGGTGCCGCTGAACGAGCTGGCGGCAGTGCTCGATACGCTCGCCAGCATCCACCAAACCGTCACCAGTCCGAACCATGCCTGACATGCAGAATACAGTCCGTTGCCGCCTGCTGCTTTTGATAGCAATGTCAGGGATCTTCCTTGCGGCACCCGTGAGCACGTCGTGGTCGCAGGACGACAAGAAAGCGGAAACCAAGGCGGAAAAGAAGAAGCAGAACAAGAAGGGCAAAGGGAAGGGCAAGCCCGAGGAGGAAGCAGCTCCCACCATGGCAGACACGATCGGAACCGTAACGCCCGTGGGACGCGGCCACCGCGAGCTGGTCATTCCGCAGTTTGACTCCGAGACAGGAAAGCGCGTAAGCACGATCAAAGTAAGCAATGTGGTGCGGGAGGACGAAGTGTCACTCCGCGTGCAAGGCCTCGACATTCAGGAATACGGGCCAGACGGCGAGGAAACCACGCGCATCGAGGTGCGCAGCGGCTACTTTGACCTTACCACAGGCATTCTCACAGGCGACAGTTACAGCAAAGTGAGCGTCGCCCGGCAGTTCGTCATCGTCGGCAAAGGCCTGGTCTGCGACACCTCCACCAAAGAGACAGAGGTTGACGGCAAGAAAGTGAAAGTGCGTTCGCAGGTCGGCAAAATGACGGGCCCCCTGCGGATGACGATTTTTGGCGGCGGCGCAATGGCGATTTCCTCCGCAAGCAGCAAGAGTGACAATAACGGCAAGGATTCCAAAACGAAGAAATAACATGAGACCCAATCGTTTGAGATTAATGTTAGTAGCGTTGCTGGTGATCTCCGGCGGAACTCTCAGGGCTCAGGAGGGCGAAGACAAACTGAAGTTTCTCGACGACGCCCTCGAAGCGCTGGAGCGGGCCAAGCGACGACAACTGCTGGAAGACAGCTCAAAGAAAGTCGATGAAAAGGACAAGCTGCTGCAGGGCCTGCGCGAAAAGGCCGCAGCAGCCGCCAGGAACCGCAAGGATCTCCCCAAACTCGATGAGGAGTCGCTTACGAGCCGGGCCAAGGCCGAGGCGATGATCAAGCGGGCAACCCCAGAGGCGCGGCGATTGATCGCAAGCGCCCGGGCGAAGGCAGGCGACGACAAAGAACCTGACATCACCACCAATCCTGTGTTGCCGCAAAAATCGACTGCACCAGTCACGCTGCCGACGGATGTGGCCAATGCTCCCGCAGCTACTCCGCTTGAAACACCCACCATCGGCGGCGTGCCCATCCCCGCCCCGGACGATGGCCCGGATGTCCTGCTCAATCGGAATTTAAGAGAAGAGAACGAAAAGATGCGCATCACATGCAGCGGAACGTCATTCTACGATAAATCGGGCAATGTGATTCTGTTCGAGGATCAGGTGGTGGCAAAGCATCCCGGATTCCTCATCAAATGCGAGGAAATGGAAGTCTTTCTGGAGGAAGGGGCCATCGCTCCCGGAGCGAGTGCTCCCAAAAAGCCGAGCGCCGACAGGGACGCCGCAGGAATCCGCCGTGCCGTGGCCAAGGGTAAAGGCAAACAGGTCGACCTGGTGCGCTACACGCCCAAAGGAGATCTTACTGGAAAGTGCGGACTGGTGATCTTCGATGGCCGCACTGGCGATATTGAACTGCGCGATTGGCCGGTGGTGAGCAATGGCAAGTTCACCCGCCGCGCGGCGACGAAGGAAGCGATTATCATCATCCGCCAGGACGGAAATCACAAAACGACAGGCAAGTTTCTCGACGACAAAATCGACCAACTAGAGGAGTAACCATGAACACGACGACATTTCACCACCAGAGGCTGGCCCTTGCGATCCTGTTTGTCTTTGCCACGAGCGTGCCTGCTCTGGCCCAGAAGAACGCAGCCGACGCCCCCACGCCTGAACCTGATACCAAACCGGTGGCATCGGTGACGAAAGACATCAAGACGGACATCGTGATCGAGGCCGAGGGCCAGGCTTACTTTAACAGCGAAGAGCAGATCGTCGTATTCCAGGAAGACGTGGTGGTGAACCATCCCGGATTTCATATCGAATGCGAGGAACTGGAAGTGTTCCTCAAAGGGAATCCGGTCAACGTCCTTGGAGATCCTGATGCAGCGGAGCCCGACAAGAATGCGCCGACTGTGGCCACCACTGGCACTGGCGATGCCTCCGATTCTGTCGACAAGATCTTTGCCAGAGGCAATGACCGGCTGGTGGCACTTACCAAATTTTCGCCCGATCCCAGCAAGAACATCCGGGCAAAGTGCGGCTGGGCCACCTACGACAGCACTTCTGGAGACCTGATCCTGCACGATTGGCCCGTGCTGAACCAGGGCAATGTGAGTGTGCAATCGACCGCAAAAGACACCATCATCTACGTGCGCGAAAACGGCGACTTCGAAGCCTCAGGCCCAGCTACTTTCCAGCGAACCAAGGCCAAATAGGGCGATCATTATCTTGCAACCCTCTCCGCTTCGGCCGGGTGTGGGATTCAGTTTACTTCATGAAAAATATCTGTAGTCTGCGCCTGACCTCATGAGTGACTATGCTTCCGCCCCCAGAGCCCGGCCCGCAAGCAGCCGGAGGCCTGCCGCCGAACCTGTGCAAGCAGAGTCGCGGGCATCGCGGTCGCGAAGCAGGCAGGGCGAGCAGTTTCTACTTTATACGGAACAGCTGAAAAAGGTCTACGATGGGCGGGCAGTCGTCAATGGAGTGGATGTGACAGTGCGCCCGGGAGAAATCGTCGGCCTGCTGGGGCCGAATGGAGCAGGCAAGACGACGACATTTTACATGATCGTCGGCCTCATTGTGCCGAACGCGGGCAGAGTCATCTTTTCCGGGCAGGACGTGACGCGCAAGCCGATGAACAAGCGCGCGAATCTCGGCATGGGCTATCTACCGCAGGAGGAGTCGATTTTTCGTAAGTTGACCGTCGAACAGAATATCATGGCGGTACTGGAAACGCGAAAAATGAGCAGGAGCGAGCGCCGCGAACGTTGCCACTCGCTGATGAATCGCTTCGGAATCACCAAGCTGGCACGCAGCGTGGCGCTGACCCTCAGCGGTGGTGAAAAACGCCGCCTTACCATCGCACGTTCGCTGGCGACTGATCCCACTTTGCTCATGCTGGACGAGCCCTTCAGTGGTGTGGATCCCATCGCGGTGAACGAAATCCAGGAGATCATCGTGAGCCTGCGTGAGGCAGGGTTGGCCATTCTGATCACCGACCATAACGTCCGCGAAACACTCTCCATCGTCGACCGCGCCTATCTGCTCTTCGAGGGGCAGGTGCGTCGCGAGGGCACTCAGGACTTTCTCGTCAACGACCCGATGGCGCGCCAGCTGTATCTGGGTGAGCGGTTCTCGATGTAATATTTTGGCCTGAAGTCCCTGGCACCCGCGCGTCTTCGTGTATGGTGCAGCGAACATGAGCGACTTCGAACTCACATTTCTTGGCACTGGGACATCAACAGGCATCCCCATGATCGGCTGCAAGTGCACCGTGTGCACTTCTGACGATCCCCGCGACAAGCGCGACCGCAGCTCCGTTTACATCAAGACACCAGAGTGCGCATGGGTGGTGGATACCGGGCAGGACTTCCGTCACCAGTGCCTGCGTGAAGACATCACGGAGCTGGACGCCGCACTGTTTACCCACGCGCATTCCGATCACATCATGGGATTCGACGATCTACGCCGCTTCACTTTGCCCGTGGATGCATCCCTGCCAGTCTATGCAAACGAGCACTGCATGGGCATGCTGAAGCGCATCTATGAATTCGCATTCAATGGCGAGAATCGCTACCCCAGTTACTTGAAACCGGATCCACACGTCGTCCACGGCCCCTTCACACTGGGGGAAACGGAGGTGACTCCTCTCCCGGTGCAACATGGCAAGGTGCAGACAAACGGTTATCTGTTCCGCCGCGCTGGCCGCAACGTGCTCGCTTACATTCCAGATTGCAAAGAAGCGCACCCAGAAACGTTCCCTCTAGTGCAGGATGTGGAGACGCTGGTGATTGACTCGCTGCGGTATTCGCTGCATCCCACACACATGAACGTCGACGAAGCAGTGGCATTTGCCCACAAGATCGGCGCGCGAAAAACGTATCTCACCCACTTCCAGTGCGAGGTTTCTCACGCCAGACTGGAACAAGAGCTTCCCCCTGGCTTCCAACCCGCGTATGATGGCCTGCGACTCAAACTTTAGCCCGCCCTTCGAACTCATGCCCTTACAAAGCCACCACTGCCACTCCATGTTAACCGGTTTCGCGAGCATCCTGTGTGTGGCTGGAATGTGGATGCCGCAGGCACATGGCCAGAATCCCGCAGCGGTCGACTACTCGCAGTCCACGCTCGTCGTCTGCAATGCCAACGTCCCGGAGTCCGTGGAGCTGGCGAAGTTTTATGCCGAAGCAAGGGGCATCCCGCGCGATCACGTGGTGCCGCTCAAGTGCCCGGCGCAGGAGACCATTACCCGCGACCAGTATCGTGACACCATCGAAGGCCCGCTCCGTGCACTGTTCGATCTGAAGAACTGGTGGATCATCGATCGCACTGCTCAGGGGCCGATGGCTGTTGAAAACAAGATGCGGGTCGTTGCCGTGATCTACGGCATGCCACTGCGCATCGCCTCGATTCCACTTCCACCCAAAACCGATCCAGAAACTGGCAAGCCTGTCCCGCAAAAGCCAGTCGCTGGCGCCGACAGCGCTGCCAGCGTGGACTCCGAACTCATGCGCCTGGGCATTCTCAGCCCAACGATCGACGGGCCGATGACAAGTCCCTATTTCGACAAGGACGTGCCCATCGCCAATGCCAAACTGCCGATGATGATGGTGGCCGGACGCATCGACGGGCCCACTGCTGAAGATGCAAAACGTCTCATCACCGATGCCCTGATCACAGAAACCACCGGTCTGTGGGGCAAGGTCTACGTCGACCTTGCGCAGAAAACCCAGGGCAGCTACAAAGACGGCGAGGAATGGATCGGCAAAGCAGGGCAGAATTTTCTGCTACACGGATTCCCGGCAGTCGTCGATGTGCACGGGCCTACGTTTCCCATCAATTACCCGATGGGTGATGCCGCTGCTTATTTCGGCTGGTACACCGGCCACGCTGACGGCCCATTCAAGAACCCCAATTTCCGCTTTCGCAAAGGCGCGATCGCTGCCCACCTGCACTCTTACAGTGCCACTAGTCTACGCACGGACAGCAATTACTGGGTCGGCCCATTGGTCAGCAAAGGGGCCGCTGCAGTGCTGGGAAATGTCTACGAGCCATTCCTCTCGCTCACTACCCACTTCGATATCTTTGCCGACCGACTGCTCAAAGGCTACACCATAGCCGAAAGCGCCGCCATGGGCACCCAGGGCATCTCGTGGATGACGATCGTCGTTGGTGATCCCCTTTATCGCCCCTTTGCTAAAGTCGATCCCGAATTCAACCGAAGGCAGGACTACGACTACAAAACGTTTTACACCGCGATGCAGCGCTGGGGCACGCCGAAGGAAAAGAAAAACCTGGTCAAAAACCTGGAGAAAGCGGCCAAGACCCAGAACAGCGGTAACCTCTACGAAGCCCTGGCCCAGTTATCCCAGGAATTCAACCCCGACAAACCCCGCGCCTCCTCCAACTACTACGACGATGCCTTCAGCGCCTTCAGCTCCCCCGTGGACAAGCTGCGCGTGCGCCTGCTCCAGATCGATCTCGTCCGCCGCACCTATGGAAAGGAACGCGCCGTCGGCCACTTAAAAGAACTCGTCGCAGACGGAACCTTCGCCTCTATCCCGGAAATCGAAGCCGCCAAAGCCCTCCTCCTCCAACTCGACCCACCACCACCCGCTCCGCCGGCAGACGGAAAGAAGAAGTGAGCAAAAGAGTGAATTGACCAGTGATTTCGACAGCCCCCATCTCGCTCGGATGGCGCAACCGATGATACATCACGTACTGCCGGTACCAGCCAGCATACGTCCTCTCCGTCCGAATCGAGTAGCCCTTCCTTCGAACAACACCACGCAATCGATCTTCCAGTTTTTCTGGCTTACCTCCTTTTTCTGGTTGATCCGATTCTTCCGGTTGCATCGTCATTCGAATTTTGCAGGATATCCCGCAGATTCTGCGGGATATCCTGCAAACCTGCAAGGTTTCCCCAGTGAAAAATATTACGCTATCTGCGGGGTATTCTTCAATACTGTAGAATATCCCGCTCCATACGCGGGTTTTCCTGCACGTTTTCGCCAAAATACCCTCATTTCTCTTGCGGGGTATCCTGCAAATCCGTTAGCTATTAAGGGGATGTGTGAAAACTTGCAATTCTGACAGCTATCAACAACGTTCGTCAAAAGAATGAATCCCCTAGTCACATATTCAGAGATTGATGAGATACTGAAGCCGTGGGCGGATGAAAGAAAACTCCACATCGCCACGAAGTATAAGGATGAAGAGGTAAGAGTGATTTCTGTGCTGGATGAACACCGGGATGAGTATCACTTATTCGTTTGTCCCGAGCCCAAAGTGAAAGAAAAGAAAGTTATTGTCGGTTGCGGTTTAGTGAACCGACACAGCAAGAAGCACACATTCTCCAGTAAAATGAAGAATTTTAGGTTAAGAGAAGCGGTGGAGCTGCAAAATCTGAGATTGGCGCTTGATACCTGCCTTGCCCAAATTGAAAAATGGGGAGACGAACAAGTCGGTGGAGATAACGTCAGAAGCTGACGCTTCTGCCGCATCTCACCTTTACGTTAGTCGAAGAAAATGAGAATCGGATCACCAGCGTGGGTGGGCGGTTGGTATGATGTA
>JAGROY010000044.1 GCA_020439995.1 Verrucomicrobiia bacterium | reverse complement strand
CGCGAATCGTGAAAGTTGGGCTACGGCAGCCACGAGCACTGACAGACGCGACCGTCCGGGAAAGCGGCGAATGCTTTCACCATGCGCTGCAGCTTGAGCGATGACGTTCTCAGCTCGAATGCCGACCACGGGAACCACGGGCAATCCAGCACTTTTGAGAGCCCGCAGTGTCCAGACGTTGCACGTTTCCGGGAAATAGTAGCTGCCTCGAGCACGGAAAAATCGGCTGGCACCGTAGATTCCAGAGCCAAGATCCATTGGCATTCGATCGGCATCTGATTCAAAGGTTGCGCCCACAAACTGGCACAATGCGGTGAACGATTCCGGTTCCAGATCGATGGCAACGACCTCGCTCTGGCTGAAAAACACCTCGACCGGAGAGCTGACTCCCACCACATGCAGGACAGTGGGCGTCGGTGTTGCGACGGCCTTCAGCGCAACGGTCAAAGAGATTGAGTCTCCGCCCCGATAGAATCCTTCGTCGCCCCAGCCGATCTCAGCAAACGGCCAACCCTCAAACATCCGCAACCCCGGACACACATCTTCATCCACCGGCTCAAGCGGAATCACCAGCCCCGTGTGCCAGCCATGGCTAACGACGTAAATGCGCTCGCCCTTTCCAACTGGGGCGAGCAGCAGGAGGAGAACGATGCAAATCAGTACACTGAGAATCCGGATCTCCATCGTTTGACCGTACTACACCGATCTGCAGTCTGTCCAAGATCATCGAAACAATTTTTCCTCCCTCCCTAACTAACTAAACCCACCGTGGCAGTGTTTGTGAGTGCGCACGATCAGCAAGAAAGGTAGTTTACTTCAAATCCGGCTGGAAAGGAGTGAGGCGCTGAAGAAATTCTGAGCCGGCGCCGTGGACGTGGACAAATCCCGTTGAAGACTTTTGAACAGAGAGAACTCTGCCCCGCCACATGGCGATTGCCGCGATTCCCAGCGCACCAGCTCCGAATATCACAAAAGTCGTGTTCCACTGCAAGATCACTCCTGCAGAAGCGAAAAGGATCATCAATCCAAGGACAGCCCAGCTCTTCTTTCTCCAATAATGACGCTTCTCTTGATGCTCGGCGCACAGCGGCACAGCGACCTTCAGCTTACACCCATACCCAAAAACTACGAAGCTGAGAGGGCGGTTCCATTGCAGTTCCTCAATGAATGCTTCTTCCCTGGAAGGACACCCACATTTTAAGCAAAACGAGGGCATGGAAACCGGTGTCGCTAGTGGAAGAACAAGGGTACCGTGCCCCCCCCGCCACGGTCCGCTTCCCGGCGGCAGGCCGAGCTTCAACTTGTCCAGTAGTGTCTCTTTGCAGCAAACACATACAGCTAGATCGCCGTAGCGCAGAATGTCAGCTGCAATAATCTCACTCTGGCACTCAATGCAGCTTTCCATTTCCTGCGATATTTTCATGAGCCTACAGACTGGTGATTCGGAAACGATTGAAAAAGGTCGCCAGTGACCTCGCGAATGTGCTGCCAGTCGTCAGTGGAAATTTGATCGAGAAAGCCGTCTACCTCCGGCTGCAGGGTTCCGGGAAAGAAATCGGAAGTCGGCCCGGAACGGGCATTGAACAGAATAATCCAGCTGCGTCCATCGCCACGGCGTTTGAGCAATGTCGACGTACCCGCCAATGATCCGCTGTGAGAGAATGCCGGGGAGTCTCCTTCGCGTGAGGGCTCCTCGCGGCCCCAGCCTGCGGAATAGACGCGGGGTTTTGGCTCGCCTTTGGAGTCCAGATCGGGCCCGCCGGACGGGCGTTTCTGCATTTGTTCGATGCTCGCTTTGCTCAGGATTGGCGAGTGATTCGGATCGTAGAAGCTGCTGGCGAACTGTGCGAGATCGACCACTGATGCGAGCCACGCACCATGCGAATCCATCGCTTCGAGATTCCAGCCACCGTAGGGATAAGGAACACGCTTTCCTAGGGAGGCGGCAAAGACGGACGGCCCGCGGTAGGGAGAATAATAGCGGACTTCGTTGGTCAGCCGTTGCTCGGGCATTGAGCGCCCCAGCACCATGGTGCGCGCTCCAGCGGGATCGAGCACATTGCTTTTCACAAATGCCTCGTAGCCGCTGCCGGTTAGCTTTTCAATCACCCGCCCGAGCAGGCAGTAGCCGAAGTTTGAGTAGGCGTAGCGGGTGCCTGGATCAAAATCGAGCGGCTGGGTCAGCATGTTGCGGATGATCACGTCCGGACCAGCTGGCGGCGGGGTGCCTAGTTTTTCCGCAAAGGGCACCGACTTGAACATTGCGTCAAAAGACACGTCGCGATCCCATCCACCACTGTGCTGGAGCAACTGCAGGATGGTGATGTCACGCAGGCGCGGTTCGATGGTTGCCTCCGCATCGGCTGGCTCGTATCCCGTGAGGATGTCGAACACCTTGTCGTCCAGATTCAGCTTGCCTGATTCTATGAGCTTGAAGATCGCCGTGGCAGTGATCGGCTTGGAGATACTCGCTATGCGGAACAAGCTGCGCGGTGACACCGGGGTGCGCGCGGCAATGTCCGCGTAACCAAATCCCCGTGCGTAGACGAGGCTCCCGCGATCAGTGAGAGCGAGGGCTGCGCCCGGGATGTGATGACGATCCATGAAATCCTGCACCAGCTGGTCGAGCCCCTCCAGCCGTGCGGCGGGATCAGGGCCAGTCATGGGGCGCGTAGAGTTCCAGCCCGGCCCGCGCAGCACTTTTCCTGGCAGCTTTCCAGTGAGCTGGCCCTTGTCGTCCAACACCGGCTCGCCGTTCACCAGCACATGCCGCATGCCTGTCGCGATCTCGTAGGGCTGCGCAAAAGTAGCGCGATCCTCTATCGTTTCGTAGTCGAACACAATGATGTCAGCCGCCAGCCCTTCGGCAATGCGACCGCGATCGTAGGCGAGCACCTCATTACAGGCGTGGGCACTGGCCTGCGCGATGACCCGCTCCAGTGAAACCGCGCCTCCGTCTCTGATGTATTTCGACAGCAGCCTTGGAAACGCGCCAAATCCACGCGGGTGCGAGGCACCGCTTTCTCCTGCAAATGGGCCGACATCGGTGCAGAACGAGACGAATTCCTGCTGGATCAGCTTCACCTTGTTGGCTTCGCTCATGCTTTCCGGCAGCACAAACGCGTCGGTCTTGACCAGTTCGAAAAAGAGCTCCCATGGTGGTGTGTTTGTCAGGGTGGCGATTTCCGCAAGTGTTTTGCCCGCGTGGGCGCGCAAGCGGAGGCTGTTGGAACGGCCCACCACCAGCTTGTTCCAGTCTCGTCCTATGTGCTTGAACCAATTCTCCCAATCGCCACCATCCGCTTCCATTTCGTTCTGGATCTCATCGCGCAGCGCTGCATCATCGAGCCGTGCGATCAGGTCCGCCCGCCCATTGGCAAAGTGACGCGGATGAATCATTGCCGCAATGCCAAGGCCGTTGTTTACATAGGGATAAATATCAGCCGCAACCTGCTCGCCAGCCGCTCGTGCCGCAGCGATCTTGGCGATTGCCTCATCCATCTTCGACCAGTTCGCGCGGCCTGCCGCTTTAAGATGGAAGATGTGCACTGGCGTCTTACCTTTTCGCCCGATCTCAAGTGCTTCGTCGATGGCTTCCAACAGCTGGTCGCCTTCATTGCGCATGTGCGTGTAGTAGCGTCCGCCATAGGCACCCGCCACTGCCGCAAGCGCGCCAATTTCATCCGTGTCTGCATATACCGCAGGCGGGTAGATCAGAGCCGTCGACATGCCGATCGCTCCGGCCTCCATCGCTTCGCGCACGTAGCCGCGCATCTGTTCAAGTTCGTCCGGCGTCGGCTTGCGGTCGACATCGCCTAGAACTCTGCGCCGCACTTGAGTGTGGCCGACGGTCTGCGCGACGTTCAGCGGCAGGCCGCGTAGCTCCAGAAGTTGAAAATATTCCGCCATCGTGCTCCACCCCAGCGATCGCGCATCAGCGTCCGAAACTGGCGCTGGCGAGTGCCCCTCACCGGCGTTGATGGTCGTGATCCCCTGGCTGAGCATGTTCAGGGCTGCTTTAGGATCATCCAGCAACGCCTCGGCCGATTGCCCCATCATGTCGACAAAGCCCGGCGCAACGATCAACCCATCGGCACGGATCACTTTCGTCTTTCCCTCGATTCCCTCGCCGACCAGCCGCCCGATCCTGGCAATCCTGCCATCGCGAATGCCGATGTCGGCGATATACCACGGAGCGCCAGTGCCATCGACGATCTTACCACCAGCGATGATCACTTCGAATTTTTCGTCGTCAGAAGCTGGAGCGGCTGACACATTTTTGCCACCAAGCAGAGCGACTGTCAGCAGGGCACCGCAGGTGAAGATTGAAGATCGAAACATGGTGGAGCGGACAGACATAATGGTGATTCAAGGATGGTCGATGATGTCAGACATCAGGCTGATTTGTCCAAACCGATCGCGCAAAGATGTTGCGAAAATGTGACAGCTTGATTCGCGCTACGATTCACCAACTTGGTTGCCACCCGATCGCACACCAGTGCCTATGGCTCAGCTTCCTGAGTGTCGCCCAATTCGATCAGGAGCGCAGCTTTGTCGACTCCCTCCGGGAATTGCTTGTTTCCGATAGCTGCTACCACCGCTTTGCGGGCCGAGCCTTGGGGGAGTGACCGCAGCCAGTCGACTGCGCTCCCGCCATCATATTCGAGCCAGTGGCCCAGGGTTGCAACGATTGCCTCTCCGCGCTCGTCTTCGGACTCCAGATTGCCCGCCCAGTGCATCGCGGCAACAGGATCTTCCTCAATCCAGGTTCTCGTGACGGCACTGATTGCAGCGGAACGGAGCTTTGGATCATCGGAAAAATCGTTGACCAGCGCGTCCGCAGCCGCGTCGTTCTGAATGGAATCGGGCGCGAGCATCTTACTCAGCAAGTAGTTGCGCTGATTTTCGAGATCAGGTTCCACTGCGGTACATTCATTGAACCACTCCAGTGCGTCATCGAAGCCGTGGCTGGCGAGTGCTTCCGCCACCTTCGGCACCATCGCGAGAAATGCACTTCCTGGCCCCAGCGCTTTGATATAGGCCTTTACGCCTGCCGGATCCTGTTCCACCCAGATCTTGGCGACGGGGCCGTAGTCCCAGAATTTCGGATTAAGCGACGTTCGGATTCTTTCGATTGCAGCCGCAGGATCTTGCTCTGCGAGCACCTGAAGCATTGCTTTGGAAGCGCGATCCTGATAGCCGGAAGGGGGCAGGCTGTCGATGAGGTCTAGCGCTTTGACGGGATCTTCCCTGAACGCGTCGGGTATCCCGCTGAGCCACCAATTGTGAATCTGCCTGCGGAGAAAACCGGCACCCGTATCCCAGTCAGTCGCAAATGCCTGATTCAGCAAGGGAACCAATGCCGCGCTCTTCATAGACCGGGTCGTAAAAGATTCGGCGGCCGTTTCAGCACGGACGAGATCGGCTTTTCCCCATGCGGTAAACAGGACGGATGCGACCGCCGTGAATTGATCTAATTGCGAACGATCGCGCGATTCCAGGAAAGTCAGCAAAATCTCCGGGTAAGTCCCGCCAAAGCGCTCGGCGAGCACTATTGCCTGTTGTGCTGTGGCTGTTTCGAGCAACTCTTCAAGGCCGTCTGCACTGGTAATCTGATCGTTTCGCGCCAGCCACATTTGCTGTTGCTCGAACTCCGAACTGGCCTCAAATCCGGTGACGTGGCGTGAGTTTGCTGACATCGACCGCTGCATTTCCTCAGGAGCGCCTGACCCGCCGGAACTGAATGCAAACCATCCCATCGCTCCACCTGTAAAAGCTGCGATGATACTGGCCGACAGTGTCGAGTGATCGCTCATAATGCTGGCCTCCTTCGCTCGATTTCTTTACGAGCTACCCTGCGCACCGTTGGGTCAACAATCGTGTCCGCCCAGGATTCGAGCAGATCCGGCCGGTCATCGCCAAATTCGTCAATCATCTCAAGCGCAGCGCCGTCTTTGATATCACCTGCGGGAAGAGCATCGAACACTGGCAACGCGACTTCCACACCGCTGCCGGAGTAGTCGTAGTAGTCGAACGCATTCCTGGCCGCCTGTCTGGCCGCTTCCCCCGTGACATTGGTGGAGCGCAGCCAGTCCAGTGTTTGTTCGGGAGCCAGTTCGCGGGCAGCAGTGCGGGAGATCCCAGCGACTGCCCCGTCCAGGACGGCCTTGTCCGCGCCGACCAGCCATTCCATGGCTGCAGCCACATCACGGCGTCCCCATCCTTCCGCGAGCGCGGCGGCTGCTTCGTTGTAGAAAGGTGTTCCTGTTAGGGCTTCCAGGCGACCGGCTGCGGCCAAAGGGTCACGGGATGCCAACACGTTCATCAATGACTTGGTTCGATCTCCCCTTTGATCCGCAGGGATGAGATCGAGCATCGCCCAAGTGACATCATGTGCCGGATTCGCGAGGCTTGCGTGCTTCACAACATCTACCCAGAGATCGCTCCCATCCGGAAGATCCGCACCTTCATTGGCGAGATACCGTGCGGCGTAGAAGGGATCATCGCACGCCATGGAGCCAAGAATGCCTGCTCTGATTTTGTCGCGCACTTCACCCTCCGGCAGACGGTCGACCCCTTGCAGCATGGTGCCGTAGTCGCCGTCTGTGAGGTATGAATTGAGGCTCTGGATGGTTCGATTACGGAGCTTCTCATTTTCGATTCCTGCAATAGTCGAGGCAAGTACGTCTGGGTGTCCTTTCAATCTCTGTACCGCTGCCATCGAAACAGCATTCTCCCACTGCGTTTCATCCACATACCGCTCGATCCAGGCAAATGCCGCCTCTGGATCGCGGTCCACCAGTTCGTTGATGATGGTGGCTCCGGCCCCCATGTGATTGCCGCCGTATTGGTAAGCGTTTGGGAGCAACTTCAGCAGCGCTGCCGCCCCATCGGGATCATCACTGCCCCACACCCTTGCGACCGCCTCTATCGCCGTCGCTTTGTCCACAAGTGATGGCAGACTTTGCGCCCATTCCAGTGCTGCCCCACGATTTGTTGTTGCAAGCGCCGCTGCCACGCCACTGTAAGCTGCTGTCCTCGCCCAGCCCTTGAGTGCAGTCGCTCTGCGCAACGCCCCATCCAGATCGTCAGACGCCAGACTACGGAAAGCGATTTCAAAAGGGGTATCGCCATCGATTCCGAAAGAGTCCGTCTTGAAGGCAGGAAGGACATTGTCGATCAACCGGACAGGGAATTGCGATGCCATGCGACGCCACACTTGATCGTATACGTCCCAGTAATCTTCGGTCCGCCGGAGCGCCGCGCTTGCATCTTCAGGCGCACGCTGGAGCCACGCGACGAAGAACTCAACCAACTCCGGAGTGGATGCACCGTTTTCCTGCAATGCCGTCAACGCTGCTTCTGGATTGAGTTCCACCGCCCGTAGCATCCACAAATGCCGCAGTGAGGGAGAATCGCCCATCGCGCCCAGCAGAAGGGAGATGTCACCCGCAGTGGAAAAACGGAGTCGTTGAACAGGATCTGTGAGATCGGTTGGCAGCGGCTGGGATGGTCGCTGCGTTGTCCCGCTCTCCCCTGATAGTCGCATCGCCCGGGAAGGCGCTCTGCTGTAGGGCCACCCGATGTTCGAGGCGGCTGCCCCAATCACAAAACCTGCGCATCCTGCCAATGTAACCACAGCACATTTTCTCATCCGCCTATACAATGCGCTACCTACCCCGCGAACAAGCGAATTCTTTCGAGACTATCGTTCGTTTCTCTGTGAGAGAATGTAACGGCATTGTTACTCGGACAGATACTACAATTATTTATTATTTATATCTCGCTACCTCACTGTGCCGCGTGGAGTTTTGACTCCATCAGAGACAGGGACTTTTTGTAAGCAGATTCGGCCTGTCCTTCTTTGCCCTGGAAGCGGTAGATGTCTCCAAGGAACATCCATCCTTCTGGATCGGGAACGGCCAGTGCGGTAAGGTGTTTTCTTTGATAGTCCTCGGCGGATGCGTAGTCGCCGCGCTTGAATCTTGCACTGGCGAGGAGCGGCCAGGTGTGTGGGCTGTCGGGGACGGAGGCGTAGAGTTTTTCGGCGGCGCTGAGCATGCCTGCGCCTTCGTAAATGTGGCCGAGGTCGAGTCGCACATCGGGCGAGAAGGCGAATTCTTTTTCGATCGTGCGGCCGAGGAAGGCGATCGCCTGCTGGTAGTTTTCGAGTGAGCTGGCGATCTCGATCAGGAGTCCCATGGCCTGCATGCTGTCGCGCAGGAGCGGTCTTGCAAGGAGGTCGTAGGCTTCCTGATCGCGGCCAGTTTCGCGCAGCCCGGTGGCTAGCTCGATGTGCAGCAGCTTGCTCTGCGGCAATGTCTGGAGCCCGGTGGCGAGCACCCGGACTTCGTTCACATGGTCGTTGAGCATGGCGAAGCTGCGGGCCAGCTCGACAAAGTCATCGGTAGTGGGTTTGCGGAGTCGCTTATGACGCAGGAAGAGCGCTCGATTGTACGCCTCGTAGGCAGCCATGCCTTCGGCAAGCAGTGCGTAGTTCTCAAGGGTCACGGCGTCGTGCTCGTCGTCGGCGAGTCCATTGTAGAAGGCGAACGGCTCGTCAAAAGTGCTCAGAGCGATCTGGAGCGATGCGATGCGCTTCTTCAGTGGCAAGCGTTTCGCAGGTGGGCTATCCTCCAGCAGCTTCGCAGCCTCCTGGAAGGTTGTTAGAGCGCCTTCGAGATTTGCCTCTTCCTCCAGCAGTGCGCCAAGCTCCAGCCATGCATCGACGTCATCCTGATGCTCACCGAGCCAGGTGCGGTACCAATTTTCCGACTCCACGTAGAGCCCGGAATCACCGAGCAGTTGCGCGAGCAGGAGGGTGTATTTTTCCTCGCCTTCGACTGGAACGATGCACTGTAGAAGCAGCATGAACTCGTGCTGCCGGTTGAGATCGTCGTAAAGTTCGGCTGCCCGGTCGAAAGCATTGTGGTCCCCTCCAACGGCCAGGCGCATGTAGTGGTCAAAGGCGAGCGGAAAGCGATCACTCCACTCCGCGTACTGAGCCAGCATGGTGCTGTAGTGCCGGTAGGTTTCGCCCAGCTCCAGTGTGCCTTCGGCATGGCGGTGCACCGTTTCCTCCCAGCTGAGCTGGCTTTCGGGCAGTCGGCCGACGAACGCCTCAAGGTAGGGCACCATCTGGGTAACTCGATCGGCGTGGCCGGCCGTTTCCACGGCAGTTTTGAGGAGTTCTTCCTGAATGCCACCGGATGACTGCGCTTGCACCTGCAGTTCGGCGATTAGGATATCCAGCGCTTCTCCAGGACGGTTGGTAGCGCGGAGCATGGCAACACATTTGCCCCGCGTCGGCTGCGGAAGGTCAGCAAGTGGAGTGCCTGTGGCCTGGCTGTAGTCTTCGGCAAAAGCGACCGCTGACTCTGGTGCTCCAGCATAGCCAGCAGCATCCATCATTTCGCTCAGCATCACCGTCGTGGGCAGAGTACCTGTTCCGCGGAAAGTAGCGTAAACTCCCATGGCCAGCGCGGCTTGATCTTCGCCCACTGCGCGTTGGCCGAGGTTTCGGTAGATCTCGATACGCGCCTCTTCAGGCATGGTGTCGCCATCGCCCTCCGCTATCGCAGCAGCGGCCTGTGCAAGCTCAGCTGCGGGAGTGGCCTGGATTGCTGCAATGGCTCTGGTGAGCGGCGGCGTAGTAGTGTCAGAACTCTCATTCGAGACCAGCGCAGCGATCGCAGAACGGAGGACATCGAGCGGCGCGCCATCGAGAACGTAGGCGACTGGTTCAGCGGGAAGCGCTTCCACCTTTGCGGCGAGTTCCTTCTCCAGCTCCTCGTTCCCGGCTCTTCCCTGGACAACTTCGAGAGCACGGCGGTGCTTTCCGTCCTCAAGGAGGCGCTCAATGAGTTCCTGATCGCGGGGCACCAGGAACAATGCTGCGGCAAGGCAGAACGTCACGACAAGCCCAGCCGTGACCGGACTGAGGATGCCTGCGGATTGTTGAGTGATCCTGTTAGGGTTCGGGCTCTTCATGATTTAAAATTTCCGGGCCTGGGTGATTGATGGAGATTTCCTGGCAGGTTCCACGTGGACGGTGGCCTCGCCACTGAGCCGGAACCGGAGCATGCCCTCTGCGGTTGCGGTCGTCGTGCCGGCCTTGCCGTTGATGCGGAGCTTCCAGTGACTTCCGGGCTCTGCGCCGGCTAGATTGACCTCGTAGTTCTCGCGCAGATCGCTGGTCACAAATTCCGCAGACTCCCGCTCAAGCTCGGTAAAAGTGATCGCGGCCATGCTGTCATTCAGGCGCAGGTGGGCGGGCGCAGGCTCGCCGGTCTTTGCCATCACCAGCTCCGTGCAGCGCCATCCGCCGGTGTGAACGTAGATCCAGTCGTCGTGCACATTGAATCCGATGATTCCGCGGGAGGCTGCCATGTCGGGAGTTCCATTTGCCTTGGGCAGACGGAAGGTGGTCTGCTTGCCCTGATTCACAATCATCCAGCGGTTCTCACCAGCCTTGAACAAATCAGTCAAGTAGCTGTCCCGGGTAAGTTTCGCGAACTCGCTGGCAGTCACCGCGTGCAGATTCTGATCCACACACCAGTTGTAAACTTTTTGCAGCGAACGCAGTGCTCCCAGGCGGGAGGCGCTGTAGAAATGGTAATAAACATTCGCCGGCTTCAGGCGCCGCGGAACTTCGGTGCGCTCGAAGGTGTCAATGACCTGGCTGAACCCGCCAAAGAATGGCCCCTTCCAGTCGTTGGTATAAACGAATTCGTTCTGGTTGGCGGCATGGATCTGCAACTCGCCGTCCCATGGCATGACCCGCGGTGCCACGTTGGCTATCCATGAGTGCTTCCGCGAAACCACGGTGTTCCCGCCATTCATGTTCTCGATGCCCAGCCGCTGAGTGATCCTCAGTGCCTCGGCTCCCGGCCGGCAATTCCCCGACCAGAGCATGACTTCCACCTTCTTATCTTTAGGCAGGAGTTGCTTCTCGATGTAGGAAACGGAACCCGCGATCTCACGCTCAAGATCGATTTCCGGGTAATCAACGCCGGGCTGCAGCTCAAGGTTCCTTCGATCGTAGAGAGGAATGAATTCCTCGTCATCAGCAATCCAGACATAGGGATGGGAGTATGCGTGCGATGCCGCTTCGACCTGAGGCATCTCGAAGATCGTGCGCGCGACATTCTCATAGCGTTCGCGGTCAATTGGATCCTGATCGATCTCCTGCGCTCTAACATTTGCCTCCACCACTGACACAGTGATTGGAAAGGGATATTTCTTGAGAATCTCATCACGCACGATCTCGCCGCAGACCATGTCCCCATTGAAGTAGGAATAACCGGCAAAGCCATCCCCATCGATGTGACTGTAGAAGATGCGCCGACCTGCGCGCGTGCTGGTGTCTGGAGCCGGGAAACGTCCTTCCGGCCAGATGCTGGCGAGGAAGGCAAAGGGATCGACGAGCGAAAGCGTGTCATCCGATGATGCCTGAAATGTGAAATACGGCTCCAGCAATGCACCACCCCACGGAGCCGCGTAGACACCATCGAACGTAACGGCATTGGCCCGCTCATCATAACAGGAGACGGAAAGGTAAACGTTCGATCCCTCGGGCGCACGCATGTCAGTGATCTCGACGGGATGTGGCGTAACGGGGGCTTCGAAATTCATGATCGCTTCGTCAATGCGGTCGATCTTCACCGAACTTGGGCGCTTCACCTGACTGAACGTGCCCCAGATCCCGAGCCCCTGAAACAGGCGGGAAAGCTCAACCTCCTGCTGAAACGGATACTCGCTGGCGAACAGCACCTTCTTGCCGTGTGCCGTCTGCCTCAGCACCCAGTCGACATACCAGGCCTCACCGGCAAAGGGTAGTTGCAGCTCGGCATCAAAAATGACACCGGCATAGCGGTGCCCCAGTGTCTCCGGCGGCGAGACCTCGCCGATATTCACGTACTCCAGCTCATAGCCCAGCCATTCCAGCGGCATTTGCAATCGCTCGGCAGTCATGGTGTCCGCAGGCCACTTCTGACTGCTCTCACTTTCCTCCGCAACGTGCCCGTAGAGCACCAGAATGCGCCGACTCTCTGGAACCACCAGGCCAGCAGTGGCCCCGTCCAGCTCCGGCGTTGCCAGGTAGCCAATGGCACCTGTCTCGGCGATGCGAGCAAGCGTCTCTCCGGCCACCACCTTGTCGTTCTCGGGAACATAGTCTAACACATACACCGACCGACCCGCTGCCTTGAGTCGGCGGATCTGATCTACCAGCGCCGCGCTGTCCGCAGCTGCAGTGGGAATGTAAGACTTCTTGTCAAAGTCATAGCTGCGAAATACGGACTCGATAAGAATACCGTCGATCGCGTCGCCGAGATCCGTGAGAAGTTCAAACCCGCGATTGATCACGATCTGCTTCTTTGGATAGGTCTTGCGCAGCGTCCTGACAATATCGACCAGACTCTTTTTGCATCGGGCTTGCTCGGCAGGAGTTTTCGCGATCAGGGCGACGCTGTCCGCAGTATCGAGAAAAAATCCATCAAAGCCACGGCTGGCGATGGGCTTCGCGAGTTGTTCAAGAACGAACGCCTTCCACTCCGGCCTGGTCACATCGGCAACTGCACCTTTCCAGACAGGATTCACCGCCTTTGTGAGTAGCCCGGCTTTGCTGGCAGCCTGCTGATGCTCGGCGTCCGCGACTTCCACCAGACTGATGTAGCCAAGGTAACGACGACCGAGTTCCTGGCCGATCGACATGTCTACTTCAGCCTTCTCACTGAGAATTGCCATGTCGTAAGCCAGCAGCGCATTCGTGTCGGGCTCAGGTGAGTAGTCGACGCAAAAATTACGCTCCCCGGCACCATTGCCTGCACTAGCTGCAGCGGTGCAAATCCACGTGCCAGCGAGGAAAACAAGGAAACTGGAAGCCAGACGCAGCGACACGCCGCCCGTGAGAGAAATCATCATTCCGTCAGAAGTTCGAATTCGTGATCTCGCTCAGCCGTCCATACCGACGCCCCAACTCTCCCCATCGCGAACCGATGGGGGTTCCTGACTCCTGTAGTCTCTCTGCTTCAGGGCGCAAAGGCCAGCGCCACCGATTCCCGGTTTCGTATTTCTGTGTTTCATATTTGCGAGTGTTCCCGTTTCCAATAAGAACGCCTGAAGTTTACCACCCGGCGAAGGCATTGCCAAGTGGTATTCTAGAAATTACAGAGCGCGATCGCGGTTTTTCGCAAATGTGAAATGCGCGACCTCATCCTCCTTCGACGATCGCCCGTGGAGAAAGTCTACAAATAGTGCCCGTAAAAAGACAAGATCATAGACACCGCCAGTTAGGAGTAGGCAAACAGCTCGACTCCCCATTCGCTCTTGCCCTATCTCTCTTTGGGCTCCCAGAATGTTCGGGGAAAACGCGAAATTAAAATTCGCGGTTATTGGAGTATTGGGGCCACATCATCGTCTCCACCTACCGAGCGAACACCTGTCACGCCAAGGCTGGCGGCGTCTTCAAAATCCTCGAAGTATTGGCTGTTAAAAAGATGTATTAGCGAAGAATTACAGGACGCGGCGGCGGTCGCCGGAGATCGCATCGCCTTGTAGATCTCCAGCTCAACGGTGGCCACTGTGTTCATCAGCATATGGAGTAGAATGCAGAGTATCAGAGAGCCCGTCTTAATTCGGACGATCCCAAGGAGGATACCGGCGACAAAGATCACTCCCATGTGGAATGCCTCGTACTGGAAATGAATGATTGTCCAGAGGGCTGAAGTCAATAGGATCGCTCCAGGAGCTTTCACCGGACTTTTTGCGAAGCCCGGAATCAAAAACCCTCGGAAGAATGACTCCTCGAACAAAGGTGCCATGATAATTAAGGTGAACCAGAGGAGAGGCCGGAATCGCGCGGTCGCATCGATATCGATCATGAAGTCAGGAACGATGTCTTTGCCGATGAAATAAGTCAGTGTGTCACCTATCGCCACGGCCACTAGAAAGATACCGATCCAGCCGAGTGTGGCGCGAAGCGGAGGCATGTGCAAACCAAGGTATTCCCGCACGTTCATACTCCGGCGGAGAGTGGAAACAAGGATGACCAGTCCTACGCCAACGACTCCACCTCCGATCGTGGCGAGAGCGAGGAAGAATCCGTCGCTCTCAAGCCCCTCTGGGTCCCCGATGCTGCCACCGGCGGCCATAGCGACCACGGCATAGATGACTCCGATGACTGCCTGGGCAACAAACGATCCTGCTGCGATTGCAAGTCCGAGGCCCACCGTCGCCCAAAACCCCCAAGGGGTCGCGGGTTCTCGGGGAATGGGCGGCGGCATTCTGCCAGTGCCCGGCTCTGCCTGGCAATTAGCCCTGGGGTCTGAACTCATCGGGGCATCTGCCATCAGAGCCCCTTCGAATAGTCGGTAAGCTCCACGCCGAAGCGGCGATTGGGAGCGATGGCCTCGATCTCGCGATAGCTTTTTCCATCCCAGAGGATGAGCTTCAATTTGAGCGCAGGGTTCAGGTCACGGGCGTAGGTGTATTGATCCTGGTTGTCGACTTTGAAACCCTGGACGGCAACGATGACGTCGCGGAGCGTGATTTTCGCACTGCGGGTGTAGTTGCTTTCCTCTGCCAATTGCGTACCGGCATCGGGCTCGCCTTTGAAGGATGCGAGGGTGACTTTTTTCAGTCCGTTGGGGAACAGATTTTTCATGAAGGCAGCGTATCCTTCCTCTTCGGCGAACTTGGGGAACTGGCCGCAGACGACCATCGTGGGGTTTATATCATCGTAGCGCTCATCGAGTTTCTTCGCCCAGTCGAGCGCTTCATCGGCGGCTCCGGTCGCAATGCAGTAGTCGATCATGGTGACCAGTCCGCGGTACGAGTAGACGTCTGCCGAAAACTCGGCGACCGCTTTGGCTTTCTCCTTTTGCCCTTTTTCAAGGTAATAGGACATCAGCAGTCCGCTCATGTTCGAGGCACGGATGCTGTTGTTCCCTTCGTCGATCAGGCTCTGATAGCACTGCATGGCTTCGTCGATGCGGCCCCGCTCAAGGAAATAGCCAGCGAGAGTGCCGTAGTAGTCGGGCTGCATGGACACGACGGTGCGCATCGCCTTGATGTAGGCTTCTGGATCACTGATCACAAATTCAGCAGCCATGCGCGCCAGGCCAGCATTGTATTGAGGGAGGTCGCCCGCTTCTTTGAGCAACTGGGCGACGCTGCCGCCGCTTTTGAGAATCTCGCCGGCACGGTAGTTCACAAGGATCGGGTCGTAAGGTGCCATTGCCCTTGCCTTGGCGAGATCTTCTCCCGAGAGCATATCGGCCCCAGCGAGAAGCCGTCGATTGTATGCGTTGTACTGAGTGCCGAAAGGAACGAGGTCCGTGAACCATTTGTCTGCAGCAGGCAGTGCAGCGCCCGCCAGCCCTTCGTTCTCCAGAGCCTTCCAGCGCCGAGCGACCACCGTCCATGGCTCGGCAGTCGCCAGCATCGCGGCCTGCTTTGCCGAGGCCTCCTTCTGCTGATCCGTGAGTTTCGACCAGCACTCGATTCCGACAAGTGGGAACAGAGTCAGGTTGGTGAGGAATGGGGCGAGCGAGTCCATGAACTGGTCTGCCGCCTCCTGAACTCCCCATGACTTCTCCATCCAGGGAATCTGCCGCAATGTGAACTGCATGAGGTGGCGCTGGCTGTGCTGCGCCCAGTCGCCCACTGTGATAATGTAAAACGGATCGCCGGACTTTGGCTCGCGGGCTGTATTCAGAACAGTGGCAAATCGCTTCATGGCAGCGGCGTCAAGCTCCTCTGCTGTGAAGCCGGTGGTGATCGCGGCATCTCTCAGCTCGCTGGAAAGGAAATCGCTGCAAAAGTGGCCGGTTTGCACACTGCAATCGTACTTTAGAACGATACGTGACCAGTCGGGCACCATTTCCTGTTCGCCCGTCCACTCGCGCATGCGGGCGATAGCTGAGTCAGGGCTGACGCAATTTGTCACCGCCCGGAAGAACTCAAGTTGTTCCAGCAATGTGCCGGGTGCCTTGGTCTTGTTGCCCCCCATGGCGCGCCAGTCCATGCGGACGTGAAGATCAAGCGCCCTGCGCCATGCAGCTTCGGGTGTCGTCGCGTTGTCGCGTTTTGACAGAGCCGCTGCTGCGAGCTTTTCACGCCCTGTCAGGACATCGAGCAGCGCGGGCAACAGCCTTCCTTCCGCTGATGCTCTGGCCTTTTCCGGCGAACTGTCCAGGGCGGCAGCCAGTGCCATCTGCGCTGCCATGTGACTCAATGTCACCCGGGTATCGTGAAAGTGCCCGCTGTTCTCACGCAAGGCGAAAGCGCCCAGAAGAAACGCAGCTTGCCGGTGCAACTCCGCCGATCCTGGTTCCTGGCGCAGGGCCTTGGAGAGGCGCTCGTTCAGCTCCTGCAGGTTCTCCGCAGTCGGCGTGGTCAGCACAGCAACAGGATTCTGCGGCGCATCACCAGCGGCTTTCACTGCTGCTGCCGCCTTCAATTTACCTGCAACCATCAGCGACTTTGTAAGACTGGCGAAACCGTCGGGGTCCCAGATGTGATCCTTCAGCTCGACGTCGACCGCTGCGGAAAGACGACCGCCCGTCACTTTAAAGCGATGCTCACCATCCGCCGCAATCTCCATCGCCCCCGGTTTCTCTGCCGATGCCAGTGAGACCACGCGGTTCAAGTAGGTCGCCACTTCCGCCACGATCCACTCCTCTTCATTCGATGGCACACCCGCTGCTGCACGCCCTCCTATCAAAAACCCAAAAGCAATAGCCCAACTCACCGCCCACAGTTTCTTCATTTTATTTTTCTATTCGTTAGATTTCCTCGAATCCTACAAAAACGAAACGAAATTGAAAAGGAGAATTTCACGGCACTGGGCGAAATCCAGACCTCAAATCACTGCTTCTGGATAGCGATCAGGGTAATGTCATCCATCTGATCGTGACTGCCGACGAATGCCTTCAGTTGATCGGTCAGCGCTCGCAGGATTTCTCTCGGGGCACCCGGTTCCTTTGCTGCTGCTACGGCGAAACTTTTTTCCAGCTGATCGAGTGAAAACTCTTCGAGCCCACGGGAATCCATGGCATCGGTCGCTCCATCCGTATAAAGCAAGAGACAATCTCCGGTCTCCATTTCACCTGCCAGCTCTTTTGAAACGCGGTTAAAGACATTGCCCTTGTCGATGCCGACAGCGAGTCCGCCAGGCTTGAGGCGTTCGACCTGCCCCGTCTTTTGCCGGTACAATAATGGTGGATCATGCCCTGCCCGCGCGAGAACAAACCGGCCTTCTTTCGTGAGGACGCAGTAGGCCATGCTGATGAACATATCTTCACGCATGTCACCGAAGATGAAGCGATTGACGTTCCGCAATGTTGCCGATGGAGACGTCTCGCCTGGCGCGTTCATGCGAACCAGGGCCCTGCAGGTGGCCATGACCAGCGACGCGGGAATTCCCTTCCCCGACACGTCTGCGATGACAACGCCCAAATGTTCTGGATCAACTTTGATGTAATCGTAGTAGTCACCGCTGACGACGCTGGCAGGGACATTGGTACCAGCAAATTTCCATCCGGCAAATTTGGGCGGCTTGTGCGGCAGGAGTACTTTCTGGATTTCGCGTGCCGATTTCAGCTCGTCCTCGATGCGCCGTTTGTCCAGCACCTCCTGGTGCACCAGTGCGCTGCCCAGCGCAAAGGCGGACTGCTCAGCTGCAGAGCGGAACACATCGAAGTCGTGAGTCGTGAACCCGCCATTCACGCCATCCCCCATCACGGCCATCACCCCGAGGGGTTTGTCGCCATAGTAGAGCGGCGCGATCATTGCACCTACGTCCTGCTGATCAGCGATCAAGAATGGATGATCCCGAAGCTCCGGCTCGGATGCGATCTGAGACACAAGGGCGAACTCCCGTGCTTTCATTCTGCGCCCCAGCATTCCTACATCATCCGGGATCGTCTGAAGCTTGATGTGGCTACTGACGGCCTTTCCGTTCGTCGCGTGCTGCGTGGCCAGCTCTTCCGCCAGGGGAATCAGTGGAACACAGTTTTTTGAACAGTATGCAGGAACTAGCTTTCCAGGCTTGTCGACAATGTAGAGGCAGCCACCCCTCTTAGCCGAGACGACCTTGCGCATTCCGTCCACGATCCGCTTCTGGATTTTCGGCACCGGTTGATCCTCGTAAAGCGCCTCGCCCAATTCATGGAGGTAGTCAAAAAGGCGGGACTCCTCTACCTCAAATTCTTTTTGCTTCTTTGCGAGCAGCTCGATCTGCCCACCACGCCGCTGCCACATGATCAGCCAGACGGTGACCAGAAGTGCGAGAACCAGAATTCCTAGAAACTCTGGATTCATGTTCGCTCAGCCCGCAGGCAGCGTTGCAAGTAAGTCTGCTCTTTGCACCGAACTCCCCGGCGCAACCTCACTGTGGATGCTGGTGCCGGTTGGATCAAAGGTGCGCCTTCTGCAACTCTCGCTCCACCAGACCAATCACGTCGCGGAATCGAACGTCATTCTGGCTGTTCGCGGCAGCGAGCGCTTTATGCGCTTCCAGCATGCACTCAGCCTTACTTCTTTTCATCTCTCGTGCATCATCAAACGTTTCCGGAAACAACTGCTCCGCCATCACTCCCCTCACACAGACCCAATCCATTCCGTTCACCTCGTCCGTCCCGCGATGAATACTCAAAATTTCATCGAGTCCCAGATTTTCCAGAAGCTCCCTCGCTCGGTTGCTGGGATTCACGATTTCCAGCTTTCGCCCGGCAGCCGCTTCGTCCGCTTCTATCCGGCAGGCGATGCCAGTCAGCGTTCCCATGAATGTTGAATCCATGTATTCACACTCTTCCAGATCGATCAGGATGACTTGATCTCCTTTCGCAAGACGCTCGTTTGCAAACCTCTTCAGTTGACACGCGTTTTGAAAGGAGCCGCGCCCTTCTATTCGAAGCCAAGCGACGCCATTATGATGGGCGACAAGAATGCGGGCAGAATCGTTCACCGGGGAGAGGTCAAGGTCTCGTCAAGGTAACTGACCCTTTCGATACGGTCAACGGTATCTGAAAGCTTTCTGCAAAAATATTGAACAAACGATACGAATTCTTGTCCGCAGCGGCCTACGACGACGACGTACCGAAGCGCAAGAGCTTTTCCGCAGCATACGCTTCTGGATAAATGGTCAGCCGGTCTGGCAGGATTCTGAAGCCGGTCGGCGCGACCATTTTCAGTAGTCTCAAACGGCCACGCGTCCATCCTGTCGAGCGCAAACCCAGCTTTTCCCGGAGCTGAGCGGGCACCGTCTCGATCGGCAGGAAGTCGACGAGCCTGCCCAGGCAACGATCCCGCAAAGGATGCCTCGGCCGCACGACTGCCGCTGCCACTTCCCGGCAAAGCGGATGACTCCCCAGCCATTCGCTGCCGAGCATCGCTTCAAAGTAGTCGACGAACTCCGCGTAGTCCGCTGGCCCCTCAGTCGTGGCGAGTCCAAAGTAGGTGCCGAATTTCCGGAAGTCCTCGTAAAATACCTCACGGCGTTCCATCGGAAGGTTTCCCCAGATCCACTCGTAGCCCTTGATCGAGGCATCGACCAAGGTCGCCAGAACCCACATCAGGAGGTCTGGCTCAAATGCCGAATACCTCCGCGCCCCTGGCATTCCCTCGGACGTCTGCCCTTTCACCCGACCGTGCACCTGGGCCAGATGCTCACGCATCGTCTCAGCGTCTGCAAACGTCCCAAATGCGATGCGGTTCACCGTGCTCAGCGTCCGCCGCAGCCGCCCCATCGCGTCCTTTTGAAAATCGCTGTGATCCGCGACGCCCTGGGCAACCCGGGGATGCGCCACCTGCAAAAGCACCGCTGCCGGACCAAACAACAATCCCGTACAGGCTCGATTCACCCGCCACATTTCCGAATCGACCGGAAACAGGTAATCTTCATGAGAGCTGGGTGAATGCGCATTCAAAGTGTACTTCGCTGACATCCATGAGAACGCTGGTCTGGCGTAAAGTTCAATACTCAACGAAAAAAACTGCCTCGGCCGCATCGGCCCACATTCCCTCCGGCAAATCAGCTCCGACTCGCGTTCCAGCTTTTCTTTAACGAAGATCCAGGCTAGGTGCGGCGAGTCTGCCACAGACAGCGTGCCTACTCATTCGGCTGGGGGGACAAGTGTAGATTTGTTTGCCAATCTCTCTTGATCAGCGACGGTCGGCGGTGTCCACGAATCCGTGAACACGTTTGGCTCCTCGTGGAAGTTGGGTTCACTTCTAATCTGACAGCAAGAAGCTCGTCCCGGCTCGGAAATGACAGCACTCCGGGTAATCATCTTCCGGCAGCGCATCGCCGCGGAACCAGCCCAGAACCGTGTCCCAGCCAAACTTTTAGCTAATGATTCTTCTGTTGCCTCCTGTGGAAATCTCGGCGAGGGCATGGGGCGATCCAGGACGAATGTCGCGCGCATGGGGCGGGCGGCTCGGCTGAGCTGCTAGAAAGGAATGAAACCATCCGTAAAAATTGCTGAGACGATCGCTCCAGATGGTGCGGTGTTCGCACTGTATAAACACGACGGTAAATTCATGCTCTACATGAATCAGCGGCAGGTGATGAGTACGATGCTGACGCATTCGGAATTGATGCTGGCGGACATCGGGTGTGGCCATTTGCAGCCACACCAGAAGGCGCGGGTGTTGATTGGCGGACTTGGCCTCTCCTTCAGTCTGCGGCGGGCGCTGGAGCTGACCGGGCCGGGAGCTGTGGTGGTCGTTGCCGAGCTTCTGCCGGAGATTGTGCGCTGGAACCACGAGCATCTGGACGGTCTCAACGACGAAATTCTGGCCGACCCGCGCACTCAGATTGTGCAGGGCGACGTCTACAGTCTTATCCTGAAAGCTGCGACAAAGGGGCCGACCTACGAGTCCATTTTGCTTGACGTCGACGATGGCCCGTCATCATTGATCCAACCTCAGAACGGGCAACTGTACGATGGCACTGGCCTTGAACTGCTAAAGGCAGCCCTCAGCCCCGGAGGCAGGGCCGCGATCTGGGCAGCGGAAGCAGAGCCGCAATTGCTGAAAGCAATTCGCAAAGCAGGATTTCGCAGTGAGGAGATTCCCTGTGCCAAGCATATTAACGCCAAACGGCAGAACCACCGCATCTACCTGGCTGAGCGCCTACCGGAAAAGACGCGGCGGAAGTAACGGCTTCGCGTTGTGTCAGGATGCTTCCTGGCGGAGGCGGTTCTGGTAGACCTTGGCAGCGCTCTTCATTCTTGTCAGCACGTAGTAGACGGTCTGGCTGCGCTGCCGCACAAGGTCAGCGCCGACGATTTTTGGAACGAAATCGGCAGGGACATCGAGAATCGCCTGCAGCGTGCTGCCGTTCAGGCCACGGCACAAAATGGATGTCATCGCCCGGGTGAGCGTCTGCACTTCGTGCCCCAGTGATACCTTGAAACTTGCCGTTGGCTGGCCGTCGTCATCTTTGCCGGCTTTCAAATAGATGCCGACAGTGTCGGTGCATTCCTCATCCTTTCGCACGTCTTCCAGATCAAAGGTTTCGTCTGCTGTCGGGCCCCACTTTGCGCTGTTCTCGGCGTAGGTTACCAGCATTTCCCGGCGTTCGGTTTCGGGAAGGTTTTCAAATAACGTGATGATGTCCTGCAAGGCGGCGGGGTAGGGATGTGAGGCGTCTGTCATAGCTTTACGGTTAGCTCTACGGTTGAAATTCGTTCCCCCGGGGAGCCGCTGAAATCAAGTCTTTACTCATGCGCCGTCGTCACCGTGTTCATCAAGCTCTGCGAGTTCCCGCAGGAGCACGGTGGCATAGGCCCCTCTGGGGAGGTCAAAGGTGAACACGAGATCGTCATTTTCGAACGAGATGGGTTGCGGATCCACCGGGCGCAAACGGATGACGCGGCGCTCCTGCCGCAGGCCGTAAGCTTCCAGCCCGGCGGTCAGCTCTGGATGTTGGGAAATGATTTTCTCTTCAAAATCGCGCACGTCGTTGATGCATTGAAGTTCGCCAGAACCCCAGAGTGGCGCGGTCAGCTCAACAATTCCTGAGTGGAAGCGTTCCACCTCATCGCCGCGCTGTTTCTCGGGCAGCAGGATGGTGCCGTTGTCGCTGAATCCATAGACCTCGCCATCCAGCGGTGTATCCCAGGTTCCTCGTGCCAGGCGCTCGGCGACGACCGCATTGAAAAGGTGGCTGCGGGCGGCCGACAGGAAGATACCCCTGAGTAATCGATCCCGCGGCTCGAATTCGCCTCGGAACATGGCGAGCGCTTTGTCCACATTGCGGCCTCCATGGCCGAAGCGCTGCGGGCCGAAGACATTTGGCGCGCCGCGATCAATAATCGCCTGCCAGCGTTCCTTTGCGCTGTCCGGATCAAATTCTGGGTCACGGAGCCGGATGGTAAAACGATTTCCCGCATGGATGCCCCGCCGGAGCTTGCGGGTATTACGCGTAATCTGCAGCACGCGCAGGCCGTCGGATTCCAATGTTTCCGCAGTCGGTGATGCCTGGCCTGGAATGTGGATGCTGAACCATTGCCTGGTTACGGCATGGCGGTCTTTCAGTCCGCAGTGGCTCACGAGTCGCCGACGAATTCCGAGGGCATCCGCCAGCCTTGCTGCTGCCGCATTGCTGTCGATGTCGCGCTTTTCGACCGAGACCAGGCAGTGTTCACCAATGCCGGACGGCTCGAAGCCGAGGATCTCCTCGACGACGAAATCCTCCGGTTCGGATTTAAAACGGGCGCGACCAAGTGGCCCGCCATGGAGGAAAGGAGGAGCTTCCACTATCGATTAAGCAAAACTGGCATGATGAGGACTGGCTTGGTGGTACAAAGAAAACGGCCACCCTTGAGAGGGTGGCCGTACAACACTCTAACCCATCAAAATGATCAGCGAATCGTAAGAACATCCCCAGGGTAAATGACATCTGACGAGAGTCCGTTAGTCGACATCAGGTTCTGGACGCTGGTTCCGTGCATCTGCGAGATGCGGTAAAGGTTATCGCCTTTTTGCACAGTGTAAGTCTGGCCCGATGCGCTGGAGCCAGTATACGCGGGCGGAGTGTAAGCCGGTGGCGGCGGGGTGTAGGCCTGCTGCTGATAGGTAGGTGCAGGGGCCTGATAGGTCGGGGTCTGGTAGTCAGGGTACGCAGGTTGCGTTGGTGCCTGGTAGGTATTGCCTGGCTGCGGATACACCTGCGCCTGGTCGTAACCGTTGCCGTAGTAGGCACCCTGCTGTTGGCCTTGGGCTGCAGGGGCAGTCTGGCCATTGGCGGCGTAATCGTATGCCTGAGTAGACGGGGTTTTGGTGAGGAGTTGAGAGCACGACATGCTCCCCAGTGACATCAAACTGACAGCGATGGCGATGACTGCGTTTTTCATAATAAGGAGAATTCTAGTTTTCGATTCCTGACGGCTCCGGGAGCAGAGCGCGGATACGCAGCAACCGAAAATCGTCAATCGCGAAACCTTAACGTGTGTTAAATACTTGGCAATGCTAATTATTCTAAAAAGTGCCTTATTTACGGAAATTCAGTAAAAACTGATCCCTTTAGCCCTGTCTTTTGCTTGCTTGCGGATCATCGCGGCCTTTGCAAGGCTCTGCAGCATCTATGAGTGAAGTAGCAAATAAAGTCCGCTGGGGGATTCTCAGCACCGCCCTGATCGGGACGGCCAAGGTAATTCCCGCCATGCAGAAAGGAACGTTCAGCGAGGTCACTGGTATAGCTTCGCGGAATTTGGAGAAGTCCCAGGCAAGCGCTCGCGAGCTTGGAATTGCCAAGGCTTATGGATCGTACGAAGAGATTCTCGCTGATCCTGACATTGACGCTATTTACAATCCTCTCCCGAATCACCTTCATGTGCCTTGGGCTGTAAAAGCGATCGAAGCCGGGAAGCACGTGCTCTGCGAAAAACCAATCGCCCTGACTTCCACCGAAGCGCAGCAACTGGTCGACGTGGCGCGAGCGCATCCGGAGGTCAAAGTGATGGAAGCCTTTATGTATCGGCATCACCCGCAATGGCAAAAGGCAAAGGAGATCGTAATGTCAGGCGGTGTCGGCGAGTTTCGCACCGTGCAGACGTCCTTTTCTTACTTCAATGATGATGGCGAAAACATCCGCAACATGCCCGGGATCGGCGGTGGCGGGCTGATGGACATCGGGTGCTACTGCATTTCCCTCGCGAGGTTTCTGTTTGACCGGGAGCCAAAGCGCTTGGTTGCCAGTGTCGAGAATGATCCCCGGTTTGGCGTCGATCGGTTGTCGTCGGCGATCATGGATTTTGGCGATGGGCTTACCTCCAGCTTCCTGTGCTCCACCCAGCTGGTTCCCTACCAGCGCGTGAATATTTTCGGCACGACGGGCAGGGTTGAAATTGAGATCCCCTTCAACGCTCCCAACGATCAACCCTGCCGCCTCTGGCACCAAAAGGGTGAAGGGCCGACCGCCGACCTCCCGCCACAGGAAATCGCCTTCCCGGTATGCGACCAGTATACCGTTCAAGGCGACCTGATGTCACAAGCGATCCTTAACGATACCGCAGTGCCGGCTCCAATCGAGGATGCTGTCGCCAACATGAAAGTGATCGAAGCGATTTTCGAGAGCGAGAGGACTGCTGCCTGGGTGACTTTGTAGGACGTTATATCCACAGATTGCGCTGATTTTTAGAGAATGTAGAAATCTGCGAATCAGTGTTGGCTGGGAGAATGTTAGAAGTCTCCCATATCGCTGATTTAAGCTGTAACCCATCTGTGGAAATCCTCATGAATCTGTGTTCAAATCCTTCCTTATCTTACGGGAAGGACAAATTGCCTCAGCGACTTGATTTGGTAATCGAAATGGTATCCTCTCATAGAATCAGGGA
>JAGROY010000314.1 GCA_020439995.1 Verrucomicrobiia bacterium | reverse complement strand
GCAATGGGGTGTATGAGGTGCTGGGCGAATTGGATGCGCCACGTCGCGATGGCGAGGGGTGGAAGCAGGTGCATCGTCGGTATCGGCAACTATTGATGGAGGAAGGGCGGCAGCTGAGCGATGAGAATGACCGCGTGGTGCGCAAGGGGCTGATGCCGGAGGAATTTGAAGCGGAAGAGGCGCGTGCCTTTGAGCTTCCAGCTCCGGCGTTGCTGCGGCATCGTGTGCGTTACTTTGTGGACGGGCTGGCGCTGGGAAGTGCTGCCTTTGTGGAATCGGTATTTGAGAAGAATCGAGTGAGGATAGGAGTAAAGCGCACCTGCGGTGCCCGGGTGCCGACTGCGGAGATGGGTGGGTTGCGTACGCTCCGGGATCTTCGAAGTTGAAATGGAACGTGGACAGGAAAATAGGTAGAAGGGACGCAACTTTATGGGTGTACCGATCAATTGCAGAAACTGCCGATGCCTAAGATCAGTTATCTGGGGTGCAATGGGAGGGGAAGAACCGGGCGGTGATGCCTTTCTGCTGTTGGCAGAGTTTTTCGATTTCTTGTTTGCTCATGACCATGAAGGCGGTGGAGAGGGCATCGGAGAGGGTGGCGTTGGGGGCCTGGGCCCAGATGATAGGGCGGCTGGTGTCTGTCATGGGGCAGGGGCGGCCGGAGCGGGGGTCGATGATGTGCTCGCCCTGAACTTCAAAGCCGGAGCCACTGACGGAGTTGCCATCGGTCAACAGGGTGGGGGCCTGGTCGGCCGGGCCTACTTGCACTGGCCAGCCGTCTGCGCCATCGGGAGCGGTGCCGAAGGCGAGCACGGTGCTGCCTCCGGCGCTGAGCAGCGCATCCTCAATGTCCCAGTCGAGCAAAAGCTCGGCAGCCTGGTCGAGTGCGTAGCCTTTGCCGATGCCGCCGAGGTCGATGTGCATGCCGTCGATGTTCTTCTTCGCGGTGGGGCCGTATGGGGTGACCTCGAGATGCTGCCATCCACAACTGGCGCGGGCCTTTGCCAGATCTTCTTCGCTGACTTCGCGGCTTCCGGCATCGCGCCAGAGTTTGAACAGCGGGCCGATGGTAATATCGAATGCTCCTCCTGTCACCTGGGCGACATCACGGGCCAGCATCAGACAATCGCAGGCCGCCGGGCCGACGTAGATTTCCTCCCCGATCGCAGCTGCGTTGAGGCGAGCGATGTCACTGCCGGGGCGAAAGCGGCTCAGCTCTGACTCGATCAAGTCGATCTCGCGAAAGGCGGCATCCGTAGCGAATTGCGCTTCCTCTTCGTCATCAGAAACCACGACGATCTGGAAAGTCGTGGCCATGGCTTGGTGTTGGAATTGCCAGGCGGGCGTCATTGTTGCGGTTCTGTTAGTGTATTATCTTCTTCGGGCGGTGGCAGCAGATCTTTGTGGATGAAGACTGTGAGGAAAATGCTCGGTCGCAGGCTGAAGATACCACGATCCTGAACGTGCGTGTTGGCAAGGTGCTCGCGGAAGTATTCTGCGTAGCCAGGCTCGGTGATGATGACGTCCGTGCGTGCGAGAATTTCGTCCGGAGGGATGGAGCTGGGGAAGCCGACCGTCTTGTGCATGCGCGTGTACCACGGCAAGGGCCATGCTGCCTCCGAGTGGACCACTTGCACCTGCAGCCAGTCGTCGTCGGCCCCCGTATCGTCTGGGTGCTTGATTGCCGCCAGTTCATCGAGGCGTTTCATCAGGCGGTAGAAGGCTGTTGAGGTGTGGACATAGACATAAGGATTGCGCGTATCTGCGGCCAGACGGCGACCGATGGCGCGGTGTGCCTGGTAGCCGAGGTGTCCGCACATGGCGGCAATGAGCACGACGAGAATGGCGCGCATCCAGGTTCTACGTAGAGTCTGCCACAGGCTGGCGGCTCCGAATCCGGCGAGTAAAATGAGTGCGTGGTGGAATCCGAGAATGGTCCATGGTGTCTTGTAGCTGATGAAGGAATAGACGATGATCAGAGCTGCGGCATAAAAGGCGAGGAAGCGCGGCAGCAGCAGCGAGCCATCTTCTTTTGGTCTGCGAAAGAACGCAAATCCGGCTCCTGCGACTCCCAACACCAGAATTCCGGCTTCGGTCCACCGGTAGTGGTCCTTGGTCCAGAAAAGCAGTTGTAGGTAGTAGAACCACGGCTTCTCGTGGCCACTTCCCTCTGCGCGGTTGAGGTAGCTGGCATAGGTGGTGATGCTGTCGATCAGGCCTCGCCAGTTGGTGAAGAATGATGAATAGAACAGCAACCAGGTGACTAACACTGCCCCAAGAAGCGGCTTCAGGTGGCCGGGCTTGAGTGGTTTTCCGTTCACCAGTGCGGTGAATTTTTCACCCGATGCCGGTCGTATCCAGCCGAAGGCAACGCATCCGATGACAGCGGCACCCATGGCGAAGTAGTGGATGACGCAGGTCTCCTTTGCCGCGTGCATCATTGCCAGAGAGATGCCTGCTGGAATGAGCCACCAGGGGCTGCGCGATCTCCAGTAACGCCAGCCGCTGATGATCGCTGCCAGGCTGAAGAACACCAGCAGCAGCTCCATGATGTAGTAGCGGCTGTAGAAGACAAAGATCGGTGACACCGCCAGAAACAATGCCGATGCTGCAATGGCACCGCCGCCCAGTTCCCGCCGGGCGGCAAGACTCAGTAGCATGATCGACATGCAGATGGCGATAGGAACGGAGCGCAGCAGCGTCTCCGAGACATTTTCCGAAGTCGCCGCGCCAGTGGCCCAGGCAAAGGGTAGCGTCAGATAGGGCAGCGCCGGGCCGTGGTAGTCGGCAGGGTCGTACTTCCAGGTTCCCGTTTCCAGCAGTCCGCCAAATTTGTGGGCAAGAATGGCTTCATCCGTGTGCATCGGTCGTTCTGCCAGCCTGGGGGCGCGGACGGCGATCCCCATTCCAAACGCAAGGAGGAACAGGACTACTACGCCGATACGGGCGATGCCGCTGGCGGAGGCCGCCGTCGATGTCGGCGAGGGGGATTTCGAGGATTCCGTCATAGGCTTATCCAGAATATACGCGCGGCAGCCCGTATATATACATTGAGCATGAGAAAGTCAGGCTGTCATACACCCTCATCATGGAGCGCTTGTCGAGCGAATACGCGGTTGCATCTGTGGGGATTCGCTGCTACAGCACACCTTATGAAGCGCACTGTTTTCTCCGTTTTCACTTCCCTGGCAGCGATCGTATTTCTCGGCGCCTGCGAGCAGCACTCGTGGGAAGAAACGAAGCACCTGACCCAGCCGCACGGTGATCACGCCGTTCACGCTTCGGGCGGGGAACACGAGTCCCACGCCAAGGACGGGCACGGAGCTGAGGCGGCGGTTGAGCATGCCGCGGAAAAGAAGGAGCACTGATTTTTTGTCAGTAGCTGGCAGCTTGGATCGGTGCCTCCTCCGGCGCCGCCTGGGAAGAGGGTAGCAGCCGGTGCACTTGCACGCGTTTTCCTTGAGCATCCTTTTCCTCGAAGACTTTGGTGAAGCCGGGCAGACCGTTATCGAGAGCGGGCGCGAGTCCGGGATTCGCCTCATCGATGAATTTCTCGTAGAGCAGTAACCACCGTCCGTTGTGATTTTCGACGAAGTCCGCAAGCTCTCCCGGTGAGTCTGTCACCAGGCGGGGGCAGCTCTTGTTGCGTGACAAGAATGCGGTGTTGGAGATTGATCCAAATCCACAGCCGATGAGGAGCTCGGAGTCATCAATGTTCGCGTTCACCCAGTGGGCGACTTTCTCATGAATTTCTGCTTCCGAGCGTGCCTTTGTCGCCCGCCAGCCAGTGATTGCTGTAAGAAGCAGGAGGCACAAAACCAGCGTGGCGCGAACGAAGGCCTGTGCGGGAATTTTGAGCCGGATGTTCACTGCCATCGAAAGGGCAATCATGAATCCGGCACCGGTGAGCACATTGAGCGCGGGCAGCACTGGCTGGAGGTAGCGCGGCTGGACAAAGATCAGCGAGTAAAGCGCGGGTGTGAATCCCAGCATCATGATCACCGGCAGCACTTCCATGCGGATGCGCGGGCGTCGCCACCAGGCTACCAGCAGAAATCCGGCGAACACGTAGACGGGCGATGCCAGCAGGTTCGGCACGGCTTTCACCATGCCGTGGGTGATGTTGTTCAAAAAACGGGCTGCCATGCTTTTGACAAAGACCACCGGGGTGATTTTGGGTTCTTCACTCGCCGCGTGTTGTCCGTTGGAACCGTAGATTTCTCTGGCTGACTCGGCGCGTTGATTGAAGATGTCCTTAGTTCGCCCGAAGTTGCTCGTCTTTTCAAACAATCCGTAGCTGCCGGTGAGCTGTTTCGAGACACCAGCGTAGATTCCGGTGGTGAGCGCGGCAGAGACATTGAAACACAACACCAGCACCAGCACGCGGACGGCCGATAGTTCCAAAAATGGACACGGACTTGCTGCGTCTTCATCTTCAGCCGGAGCGCTCCAGCGGTTCAGCAGCTTACGCATGAACCCGGGGATGGTGGCGAGCAGGACGGCGCTGGTGACCACGATGAAGGCGGAGAATTCGTTGCGCGTCGCAAAAGCAATTCCCGCAGCGATGCCCGCGATCGTGGCGTATCGCAGCTGCCCAGGAGTCTGGAACAAACGCACAAGCATCAGCGTCGTGACCGAGAACCAGAAAAGGTAGAAGCTTTCCATGTAGCCGATGCACGAATAGTTCACCAGATGCGGGTGAAAAATGGTGATCAGCCCCGCGACGATCGCCGCCCCGCGACTGAAAATGCGATCCGTGATGGCAACGACTGGCCAGACGAGCAGGGCACCGGGCAGCATTGAACTGAGTGCGGCAGCCCAGACTGGATCGGAAATCAGCCACTGGAATGGCACCTGGTAAAGGCAAAATGCCTGGTACCACGAACTGTCGATCGCCGTACCAGTTCCCGCGACAATGCTTCGGGCAATCTCGGCGAATGCCACTGCATCTCCATACACCTCATGAGCATAGAGAAAATAGACCAGCCGCACCAGCGCCGCCAGAGCAACGAGCCCCCACAGCAGGCGGGGGCCAACGCCCTCCTCGATCTTAGCGTTTTTTCTCGGAAATGCCATAATAACGGAAATCTTAACAAAGATAGATTAACGTGGTAATTATAATGCATATCGCGGATTCAGCAATGCGAATAGATGCAATTTTGCAAAAACCTGGCCCGCTTATGCGAGCCCCAGTCATCGGCAGGTCAGCGTGACCAGGCGGCTGTGCGAGAATGGCGAGTTCGCCAGCGATGCGCCGGTCGAGCGTTGTCGTTGGCGTCGTTACCGATTGCAGTGCGGGGCCGTAACGGTGAAATCAGGAAGGAAGTGCAATGATGGTATCGCTGGAGTAATCAAGAGCTGACTGGGCAAGATCCGCAACGCGCTCAGGTGTCACTGGCTTGCAAATGTAGTCATCAGCACCGCGCTTGATTGCTTCCACACCAGCGCGAATGTCGTCGTCCGACGACACCATGAAGATCATGGCGTTCGGGCACTGGCGTTTCAATCGTGGAATCAGCGCCAGCCCGTTCACGTGCGGCATCTCGATATCCAGGAAGATCACGGAAATCGTTTCATCTGTCACTCCGCTGGCGGACGCGCCGTCCTCCGCTTGCATCACTCGCCAGCCTTCGTCAATCAGGGCTTTGGAAATGATTCGGCGCATGATGCTGCAGTCGTCTACCACCAGGGCGTGTTTCTCCTTCGGGGACTGAACCCTGGAAATGGAGAAGCCTCCCCGGATACTGGACAGTCGCACGACTTTACCCATCGTTCCCGGTGCCAGCTTTTCGATTGCATCAATGATAGGATGCGAGTGAGAGCCGTTGAGATGCTGGTGAACTTTAAGTTCTGCGACGAACCCTATCATCAGGATGCACAGAGCAGTCCCCACCAGAACCGGCCCGGCCACTGCGAAGGCAACGGGGAGATTGATCAGAACCGAGAACAGCCAGAGTGCTGCACCAAACGAACCTACTGCGAGGGCGACTCCTCCCAGGAAGTGCTGCGGGCTTTCGCGGAAATTTTTCAGAAAGTACACCGACCAAATGTCGATAACTCCCGTAATCAAACGCGTCACCCGGTTCTCCGAGCCCGTGTGCGGCCTGGCGTGATGCTCGACAGGAATTTCAGCGGACTTGAAGCCATCGATGCTTGCCATCGATGGCACCATGCGGTGCATGTCCCCATACATCGGCAGTGCTTTTACCACGTCACGGCGATAGCATTTGAAATCGCATTTATGGTCATGTAAGTGCACCCCGTGGAGGTTGCTGAGCAGCTTGTTGAAGGCGCTGCCTGGCAGTGACCTGTACCACGGCTCATGCAGCTTCCTCCGCCATCCGCTTACAATGTCATAGCCTTCGTCGAGCTTCTCAAGAAATCTTGGGATCTCTGTCGGATCATCCCGCAGATCGGCATCGAGTGTAAAGATGATTTCATATTTTACCCGGTCAAAGCCAGCATTCAGCGCTGCTGATTTGCCCTGATTGCTGCGAAAACGAATCGCTTCCACCTGCTGGGGGTAGTGCTCCGACAGCTTTTCAATGACCTGCCAACTCGCGTCCGTGCTTCCATCATCGATGAACACAACCTCCCACTCCCGGCTGTGCTCGATCGCTTGTTCACGAATTCGATCAAACAACTCCTTAACGTTACGCTGCTCGTTCACTACTTGAATAATGAAAGAAAGCGACGGCTTCTCCACAGATAAACACCCCATAACCTCTATGTATTATAGATACCATAATTCGACAAGGTGATGATGCAAATATTTTTTCCGATCTTCCAGCCCGATGCGCCCGTCTGGACTCTTAACATAACTTGATTATTTATCGAACCTTACACTTCGCTGAGGCTCCAGTGTCCAACCGGCATACGTTTGCGAGTCAACATCTGCACAGTCAGCTCGGTTTCTTGTTCACAAATGGCGAAATGTCGTCTAAAGATCGTGGTTCTCACTCATCTCATCTCACTGCACCTCTACTTCAACGGCACCCAGCCATGGACCAATCCGAATCTCTGGATCTCTCCCAGTTGCACCTGACCCCAGACTGGGTCAAGCAAGCTCCCGAAACTAACAAATACGCCGATTACAAAGGCGATGATCGCGAAAGCCGAGGCGGACGCGATCGGCGTGGCGGTTTTGGCGGTGGCAGTGGTTTTGGTGGTGGCGGACAGGGACGTGGCCCACGGCGAGAAGCCGGTGGCGGTGGCGGCCCGCGCAAGCAATCTGGAGATCGGCGCGATGACGGCGGCGCACCAAGAGGTCGCGCACCAGGAGCTCCTGGTCCCGGTGGAGCAGGTGGCCAGGCGCGCCGGCCAGACCAGGGGCAGGGCCGCAGACCCGGCGGCAATCGCGATCCCCGCGGTGGCGGAAATCGTGATCGTCGTGGCGGCAAAGGTGGAGACTTTCGTGGAGGTGGTCGCGGTCGTGACGATCGCTTCAGAGAGCCGCTTCCTGCCGGAGTGGAGGCAAGGTTTCTTGCCGAAACCGCAGGAGTGGAATCACTGGCTCGCCAGATCAAGGCAACCGGACGCGCCTATTCCGTGTTCGATCTTGCAAAGCTGGTGCTCAGTGCCCGCGAGCGCTACACCGTGGAATTTGTGCGCACCAAAGACGCACCTGAGAGCACTCGCTTCTTCCAGTGCAAACTGGACAATTCGCTCTGGCTTTCGAAAGAAGACGCTCTGCGTCATGCGATGAACTCCGAGGGGCTGGCGGAGTATTACACGGTCGAGGAAGTGGAAACCGAAGGGCCAAAGGGCAACTTCAGCGTTGTCGCCGTATGTGGGATGAGCGGCGTTTTGCTAGGGCCACCCAACCATCACGATTACCAGCGGGATCTCGTCCAGCTGCATCAGGAGCGCTTCGCCAACATGCACATCGAAGGCTTCAAGCGGCGCATTCGCATGGAGAAAGATGAGGCAATCATCGAGCAATGGAAGGCGCAAAAAAGTAAGGAAACGCACTACACCTATCAGAAAGCACCGGAAGGCACCGAGCCTGTCGTCCTGAAGTCGGCAGCTGAAATGGAACGCCACTGCCGGGAGCACCACCTCGATGACTTTGTCGTCGCCGTGGACTCCGCTAAGGTTCCGGGCAGCATCCCTGCGAAGAATCTGGCCGCTCCGCTGCTCGCGGTTTTGCGCAACGAGCTGGAACAGCAGAAGCGGTTCCCGATGAACACGGTGAAGACGCTGTGCCGCCAGCTCGAAGACCAGGGACTCAAGTTTTTCAAAGACGAAGACGACAAGAAAAAGAAGACTACGTACGTCTGCCGCTCGCGGCCACGGGCTCTGCAGAGCGCATCCGGTTTGTCCGATCGCATCCGCAGAATCGTCGGACTCGTGCGTGATAATCCCGGGATCGACTACGCCATCGTCGTCTCCAGCATGCTCCCCGGCCAGAAGCTCTCCGCTGCAACGACCGATGCAGCCAAAAAATCCACCCACAAAGGTGAGAAAAAAGGTGACGCACCGAAGAAAGTGGAGTCTCAAGTAAAAGCGGACGCCACACCAGTGCCAGCTGCAGAAGCGCAGCCGTCGGTTGATTCTCCCGCAGTTGAGCCTAACATTGATCCTACTACAGCCGCCACTCCAATCATCGAGCCTGCAGCACCGGTCGAGTCTGAGGCCCCAGCGTCAGAAGTACCCAACGAAGAAACCGCACCGCCAGCAGAAGTCGCGGCAGAGGCAGTTGCTGCAACAGCACCCGTAGCGGAAGAAACAGCGCCAGTCGTTGAAGAGACGATGGAAAGCCCGGCTCCAGTGTCCGAAACACCGATCCCCCCCGCAGAAGAGACCCCGGCAGCGGAGTCCACGGAACAGCCCGCTACAGAACCGGAGCCAGCCACGGCAACGGCAGAAGTGGCCGCTCCATCAGAGGCCCCTATCGGAGCCAGCACTACGGCAGCACCAACGCCGGAAATCGACGGCCCCTCTGAGGACGAAATTGGCATTCTCAAAGACCTGCGCTGGCTCATTCGCGAAGGCTACGTGGTCGAGTATAGCAGCGGTGCTATGCGCCTTGCGCGGAATGCCGCGCAGCGCAAACGCCCTGCGAAAAAGAAGAAGGCAGCAGCGCCTGCAGCACCTGCCACGGACGCAAAAGCTACAGCACCTGCCGCCGACGCTTCTGCTTCTGGGACGGAGGCCGTGGCACCGCCAACTCCGGGTGAACCAGCCGATCAAAGTCCCGCGCCTGCGGTAGACGAGGCCACCTCTACCCCAGTTCCAGAGTCAAAGCCCGAGTCAACAGAAGCTCCTGCGGAAGTAGTAGAACAACCTGCGCCAGCCCAGGTCGCGGAAGCCTTGACCACTCGACCTGCGGCAGCCACACCTGCTTCCGAAGAGGCGGCAGCTCCCGCTCCACCAGCAGCGGAGCCACCTCCTGAGAGTCCTCAAGACCCGGGAGTCGACGACGCCAAGTCGTAGGCTTTCCGCCGTCTCGAAGTTTTTATAGAGCGCGAGCAGAAAACGCCGCCTTTGTTGCAGAAACTGCAGACTCCCCGGTAACGGACTGGGGTGATGCAGGCGGGCACTGGGCATGAAATAAAATTCAATCGCGAAAGTGTGACTTTGTCTACTTGGCTTCCATCGAATGACGTGCGCACGCAGCGCAATTGCATTTGGAAAAGCCCAAAACACCAATCAGAGACAATCAATCGATATGGACGCCGTAAAACTTCTCAAAAACCTGCTTAACAACAATTCAACCGGTGGCAATATCCTGGGCAGTCTGCTGGGGGCTGCAAGTGGCGGAGCCGGAAGTCGGGGCGGCTCGGGTCTCGACGTCGGTGGGCTGCTAGGCAGCGTAATGGGTGGCGGTCGTTTCGGTGGAAGTGGAATGGGCAGCAATATCGCAGGTGCCGTTCTCGGCAGTTTGTTAGGGGGGCGATCCGGCAGCCAGAGTGCCGGAGGAGGCGGAGCAATGATGGACATTCTCGGTGGATTGATGGGAGGCGGAGGTGCTGCGAGCAGCGCCAGTGGACTCCATTCATCCGTAGCTCCACAGGCAGCCAAAGCTCCACAGCATGCAGCCCCAACAGGCGACCTCCACACCGAGGCCGAACTCCTTATCCGTGCTATGTGCAACGCCGCGAAGTCCGACGGAAAATTCGACGAAGCGGAACAGAAGGCGATCCTCGGGCGACTTGGTGACGACGTCGATCAGGCAGAAATTGATTTCATCAACAGTGAGTTGTCCAAGCCGCTCGACGTGAATGGATTCGCGAAATCCGTTCCGGCTGGTCTCGGACAGCAGGTTTATGCATTCTCAGTGATGGCCATCAAGCTTGATGAGCAATCGGAAGCACGCTACCTTGGAGATCTTGCGCAGGGGCTCGGCATCGATCCGGCAAGCTGCAATCAGATCCACGAGCAACTCGGCGCGCCCAAGATTTTCAGCTGATCGGTCGTTTTATTGGAACAGCGAAGTCCTGGCTGTCTGTGCCGCTGAGCCGTTCCTGTTCCTTATCTTATGAGTTCGGGGACGGTGTATTCTATCCATGCCAAACACTCTCGCACCACCAGTCACGGTGGAGGACTATAAAGTCCTTCCTGAAACTGGGCCTCGTTATCAGTTATCAGTTATCAGTTGATTGAAGGAGATTTGTACGTGGCACCCGCGCCGAGCCGTTACCATCAGGACATTTCATGGAACATCGAGTTCCTCATACTTCAGTGGATCGAAGCTGGGGGTGGTGGGAGAATTTACAATGCGCCCTTTGACGTCTACCTGGACGAGGTCAATGTCTTCCATCCGGATCTCGTCGACATCCGACCCGAGAACAGTGGCATCCTCACTGACATCAGTGCAGGGGGCGCACCCGATCTGGTCGTGGAGATTCTCAGCACTGGCACCTGACGCGTTGATCTCGGGCCAAAGAAGAAAGTATTTGCGCGGCACGGCGTGAAGGAACTATGGATCGTCGATCCTGAGCCGCGAACGGTCGATCGGTTCGTTCTTGATGGTGACGACTACAGCACAGCTGAGCGGTTCACTGAAGCCGATTCTTTTACCAGCGAGCTTCTGCCCGGGCTTGACGATCGTTGGGACGAAGGTGTTAGGTTAGAAGCGTAGACCGGCTCAAAGCCGCTACTCGGATTTCTCCAGATCCGTAAAAATCCCACGCGCCGCCTTCACGGAGATCCTCTGGTTCTTCGCCATCGGCACGGCAGCGGCCTCACGAATCTCTTTCACCGAGCCACCGTTGAACCATGATTCGAGCGCGCCGTGAAGAGCGAATGATCCTGGATACATTAACTGATCGGTCATCAGCACTGGTCGCGTTCCTGCCTGCTTCAGGCGCCTGCTGAAGTAGGAGTTGCTTACGCAACACAACACCACCGCATCGCGCACCGTTGTCTCTGCATTCGTTTTCTTTGCCGCGATCCTGTGCTCCATCAGCCCGTTGTGCCCGATGTAGGCGACCAGATCCGAATCGCCTCCGAATTTCAAGTTCCCCAGCCTCTTCACCTCGATCTCAGCTGCGAAACCGCCTTCGGTGGCACCCAAAAACTCCTCAAGGCAATTCTTGATCTCTTTTCCTCGGTACGCGTCGGCGACCAGCACAGATTTGCTCGCCTTATGTTCAAAGATGTAGCGGCGCAAAATGGTCGTAGAGACGTCCTTTTCCTTAGATAGCAGAGTCCACTTAGAGCTCTTCGAAAAATAACTTTCCAAGCCATCGCTACACCCCCAGTAGAGATTGTTCTCTGGGTCGTCTCCGTTGCCGATTTTCTTGCTGACCGGGACGATCCCCTGGCTGTCGTTGTCGCAGAGAGCAACGAACACGTGGATCCTCTTTGCACCATTCGGTAACTCTGCCTGCGATTGCACTGAGAGCAAGGCCGACACGACCAGCACCGCAAACACCTCCGAGAGAAGTCGAATCTTCATTTCAGATTCACAGGCATCCCACAGGGGATG
>JAGROY010000313.1 GCA_020439995.1 Verrucomicrobiia bacterium | reverse complement strand
TAACGGGACTTGTCGCCGTCGCGCAGCTCCCATGCTTCATGTTCACCGGTGCTGGCACCGCTGGGCACCGCTGCCCTGCCGCGGGCGCCGTTTGCCAGGGTGACATCTACTTCAACGGTTGGATTCCCTCGGGAGTCGAGGACTTCCCGGCCTTTTACTGAGACGATTGTCGTTTGTGCCATAAGACTTGGTTAAATAACCATAGTTGTTGGTTTATTCAATATTTGCTGTTGTTGAAATGAAAGGTTTCCTGAGGGAAGCCCTCGGATTCGCTGTCGATCACGGATTATAAGCCTTGATCTCTTCGATGGTGACCTTTCGCATCCCTCCCTCATCGGTCTGCAGATCGATCGAGTCGCCCACTTTGTGATCGAGAAGAGCGATGCCAGTTGCGGAAAGGTAGGAAACGATGCCCTTTTCCGCATCACTGTCCCAGGCTCCGAGAATGGTAAATGTTTCCTTCGTTCCATTACTTGCAGTAACGTTGACGATCGTTCCGATCGATACCGACGAGGTATCAGCGCCTTTGAAATCGGTACCTGTGGCCCTTGAGATCTCGTCTTGAAGTTCTTGCTCCTTCCGCCTGAGGATTCCCTGATATTCCTTGGCCATTTTGAATTCCGAGTTCTCGCGAAGGTCGCCGTATTCGCGGGCGATTTTGATGTCCTCGGTGTTTTTAGGAATTTCGACTTTGACCAGTTCGGACAGCATCTTTTTCCGTGCCTCCAGGCTTTCCCACGAAACCACCAGCGCTTTGTCGTCCTGAGACTCTTTTTTGTCGTCGCCTTCGACGAGTTTTTGAATTTCGGGGTAAATTTTAATTACGCGGGCTAGTAGCGAGCGCTTGTTCAATTCTTCGAAAACCGGCGTTGCTAACAGCCTCCGGGCAAACATTTTGACCTCGCGGGCGTTCGACATTTTCACGAGATCTGGAAGCAATTCGCTATCTGCGATGACAACGTCGTGGAGGCGGCTCGCCTTTTTGGAATCATCTTCAAAGTGCTCTTTCTCAAGGGCATTGACGATCGCTGTGGCGAGATCAGCGGTAAAGACGGACTGCGCGCCGGATTTGCGCTCCTTGCAGATCCATGCAAGCGCCTCGGAGTTCAAAGTGCGACCCTGAAGGCCGAGTTTGAGGTAGGCGTCCAGGTCGTCGCCTTTGCCTTGCGAACGCAGGAACCTGGCGAGTTCGGTTACGGTGCGAACAGTGGCCTGGTTCAGTTGATCCAGTGCTTCATCGACCCAGGCGTCACCGAATACCTGCGGCATCATTTCGATGAGGCGCTTTTGCGCAGTGACGGGGAGGGCTCTGATCAACTCGGAGAGGTTTGAACGATTCTTCAGAATGACCGCTGTTGCGCTGGGGATTTCCCCTTCAGGCTTCAAATCTGGCAGTTTTTCGTGCAACTGGTCGCGGACAAAGATCAGTTCCAGTGCCGCAGCTGGCTTCAGCCGCACGGACTTCGAGATGGCATCATCGACTTCCACAGCCACAGGCTTCAGGTCAGCCACAGGATTGGTGAACGATTCCACTTCCTTGACGATAGAATCGACGATTTTCGCTTTGGCCTTGGCGTCAGAGGCGCGTTTGAAGTCGGAAACGAGGGCATCCGCCTGCGACAGCGTTTCTTTCCGAAGCTCCATGGGAATGTTGCGCTTGGATGGAACGATGAACTTGGTGTGCTGCCGCATTTGCTTCTTGGTCGAATCCCACCAGCTCTTGTAGCGAGCTTCTGGAACGACCGAACCCTTTAGAATGTCGTCCAGATCGTCGAGCAACATGGAGTTTCCGTAAGAGACCAGTGCAAGCTCAACCAACTCGGTCGGGTTCTCCTTCGCCATCACTTCAAGAGTTTCCTTCTCAGCGAGACGTTTGGCCAGAATGTGTTCGTTAGGAATGACTTCCAGAAATTTTGCCGCAAATTCGAGCTTCATTGCATGCCCTGGTCGACCATCGAAATCGATGGTCATCGAATCCCCGAGGAGGTCCCATCCGACAATTTTACCCGGGCCCCAGCTGCGGTGTACGCAGAAAGACCCGACCTCGAGTTGCGAGATGATTTCCCCAACGGAGCTACTAAGTCGCCCCGCTGCTACAAGTTTTTCAACATCCTGATTCATGGGCGCACCATAGGAACCGCCTCTGCCTATAGCAAAGAAGAATTTCGCCCAGTTTTCCCACAAAATAGGGACGGGGGCCTTTTTTATAGACGAACGAACGGTTTTGTGGAATGCTTGTTGGCGTGAGACATCCTCGAATTCTAGGAACTGGGCCGCTTTGCTACTATCATGTGCTTTCGCGGGTGATCGAACGGCGCTTCATCTTTGATGTGCCGGAGCGTGAGTATTTCCAGAAGACCATGCGGGCGCAGGAGGCGTTTTGTGGGGTGAGGGTTTTGACATGGACTTGTCTGTCGAATCACTTTCATATTCTGGTAGCGGTTCCGGACAGGGCTTCGGCAGAGGTGCAGGCGGAGATTGGGCGTCTGCTTGCGGATGACGACGCTTTTCTGGTGAGGGTAAAGTGTCTTTATGCGGGCCCTGCGTTTGATGAAATTCAGGCACGACTTCTAGTCGCGCGTGAGGGAGGGGCGAAGGAGGAGGCCAAGCTCGCAGAGATTGAGGCAATCAAGCGCCCGTATCTGGAGCGGATGTATGACTTGTCTGCATTCGTGGGCGAGATCAAGCAGCGGATCAGTCAGTGGTATAACGGTAAGAACGAACGCACTGGGCCGTTGTGGGAGGATCGATTCAAGAGTGTTCTGGTGCAGGGGAAGCAAGGTGTACTGGCGACCGTGGCTGCCTACATTGACCTAAACGCAGTGCGGGCTGGGATCGTGCAGGATCCCCGACATTGGAGGTGGTGCGGCTATGCTGAGGCTGCCGCAGCCCAGGGGCGGTCCCGTCAGGGGATATGCGAGATTCTTGATGAGGCTTCAGGGCGACGTGATGGTGCAGAGTGGAAAGGTGTGCATCGTCGCTATCGTGCCATGCTTGTGGCCGAGGAAAGGAACTGTCGCGATGAGGCGGACGAATCCAGCAATAGTGAACGCGCGGGGCTTCATCAGCGCATCCGCGATCTTGGCGGTGGGCTGGCGCTCGGCAGCGAGAGTTTTGTGGAGCAAGTGTTTCGCGCCAACCAGCAGCGAATGCGCGTGAAGCGAAAAACGGGTGCACGGGTACCTCCGTCGAAGTGCGGGCTGGGGCCACTTCGCACACTTCTGGATTTGCGGGGAACCGAGTAACGCTTTGTGGAATTTGGCTTTGCCAATTGATGCAATCTGCTAGTGTCGGAAGCCATGAGACTGATTCGATTTGGAGACCCCAGCAACGAGAGACCTGGCCTTGAGCTTGATGATGGTCGGCGCATTGACGTGAGCGCCTTTGGCGAGGATTTCGACGAGAAATTCTTCGGTGGGGATGGCCTGATCCGTCTGGCTGCATGGGCTGAGGCAAATGCAGCCACTGCTCCGGAAGTTCCTGCGGGCACGCGGCTGGGGCCACCTCTTTGCCGCCCCAGCAAAATCATCTGCATTGGATTGAACTTCAGTGATCACGCTGCAGAGACGGGAGCCGCCGAGCCTTCGGAACCGATTCTTTTTTTCAAGGCAACGTCGGCCATTACCGGGCCATTGGATGGGCTCACCATTCCGCGAGGTTCGGAGAAAACAGATTGGGAGGTTGAGCTCGCGGTAGTTATTGGGAAAAAGGCGTCCTACGTCGACGAGGCTGACGCTCTGAACCATGTCGCTGGCTATGTCCTGCACAATGACTACAGCGAGCGCGCGTTCCAGCTGGAGCGAGGCGGGCAATGGGTGAAAGGGAAGAGCTGCGATACCTTTGCTCCGCTTGGGCCTTTCATCGCGACGGCCGATGAAATCGCTGACGTCAACCAGCTGGCAATGTGGCTGAAAGTGAATGGTGAGTATTGTCAGCAAGGAAACTCTTCCAATCTGATTTTTAGCATTCCGCAGCTGGTCAGCTATGTAAGTCAGATGATGACTCTACTGCCGGGGGATATCATCTCAACCGGTACGCCTGCTGGAGTGGGAATGGGAATGAAGCCTCAGCGGTTTCTCAAGCCGGGAGATGTTATCGAACTTGGGATCGACGGTCTGGGCATTCAACGACAAGAGGCATCAGCATGGAGTTAGGATTAGAAGGCAAAGTAGTACTGGTTACTGGCGGAGCGAAGGGGATAGGCGAGGCGATCACCCGCTCCTTTGCTGCGGAAGGGGCGATTCCTGTGATAATGGGGCGGAACCGAGATGAGGCTGCGCAACTTATCGATGAACTCAGGAACAATGGCGGTCAGGTGGCGGCGGAGCATGTGGAGATGACAGATCTCCGGGAGCTGCAAGCTGCTGTGGGCAGAGTGCTAGACTCGCACGGGCACATTGATGTGGTGGTCAACAATGCCGCTATGAACGACAGTGTGGACCTGACAGCAGGGCCGGACGCATTCAGAGCTTCGCTGGAGCGCAATCTTGTCCACGTCTATGCTCTGGTGCACTACTGCCTCGCCGCCTTGAAAGATTCATGCGGGACTATCGTCAACATTGGTTCCAAAGTCGCGGAAACAGGTCAGGGGGGGACCTCGGGATATGCCGCTGCAAAAGGTGGGCTGAATGGACTGACCAGAGAATGGGCGGTCGATCTCGGGCGTTTCGGGATTCGGGTAAATGCCGTCATTCCGGCCGAGGTCATGACCCCCATGTATCAGCGCTGGATTCAAACCCTGCCGGATCCAGAGGCTACGCTCGCCCAGATCACGAGCACTATTCCTTTCGGAAGGCGATTTACTACGGCGCAGGAGATCGCAGACGCCGTCGTCTTTACCGCGTCACCCCGTTCTTCACACACGACGGGGCAAATTCTTTACGTAGACGGTGGATACACCCACTTGGATCGCGCAGCTACCATCCGCGATCTTGGCGAGTAATGCCGCTTCAAATTGGGCCAAGCCTCATGCCTTGCGACCTTGTCCCCCCACCTACCAAAATTCACCACTATCCGCGTTGTTTGCAAACGCGATGATGGGTCACTCGTCAAGCATCTTCTCAATCTTGGCGCGGCGTGAGTCTGGCATTTCGATGGAGAGGATGGCCTCACGAGCACGGGTGGGATTGCTGGCTTTCCACTCGGAACCCATCCTGTGAAGTGTGCGGCCCCGCAACTCGGGATCGTCGATGGAGCTTGCCCATTCGAGGGCTGATTCAGGATCGACAAAGACCGCCTTCTCCGCGAGTGCCGCCGATGCCTGCTCGCGCACTGTTTTATCTTCGAGCGTCCTGATGTATGCTGATGCACTCAGGGCATCGCTCTCAGCCCACTCTTCAATGGCGGCCGCAGTGGCCTTTTCTCGCAGGGTGGGGTTATCGAGATGTGTAGCCCATTTCAATGCTTCAAGAGAGTCGGAACTGGCCCAGGATTTCGCAATGGTTGTTGCGATTTCTCTCGCAGCTTCTTGATCTTCAAGTTGATCAGCTCTCTGGTTGAGCTCTTTTGCTGCAATGTTAGGAAAATATTCTGCGAGACTCTGCACTGCAGCCTTTACTGCGGCTGGTTGGTCAGAAGGTGGGAACTGATCGAGCCAGTCGAGCCCGCTTTGTGGATTCTGCAGGATCGTTGCGGCGAAAATAGAATCATAAGCCTGTTGTCGGAACTCTAGCTCTTCGAGGCCTGTTGCGAAAGCGATGGCTGCCTCGGGCGCGGTTGCGGCCCATGTTTCCAGCGCTTCACCGATCGCCATCGCCCGGTATTCGCGATCCTTCAAATTGGCAGCCCACTCGGCGGCCGCCTCCGGGTTCACTCTTCCATATCCTTGTGCCAGATCGCCTGCGACGAATACGTCTGCAATGAGATCCTGACGATTTGCCAAGAATGTCGCGGCAGCGGCAGGATCTTTCGCTTTCCAGTGATGTATAATGTCACGAGCACTCTGATTGTCGAGCTTGCCAGTGGTATCAGAGCGCATCCAGTCGACCGCTTCCCGCAAGTCAAACTGCACGAGTTGTTGGGCGTATTCCTGGAGGTCTCGCGGGCTGGCATCCGCGTCTGGTACTGGCGGGCGAAGCTTTTTTGGCCCAGGCGCTGCCCCGCCAGGGGGCGATGGCCTATTATTCTGCTCTTCCTCAAGCATAGTCAAAAAGAGTGGCAGTTGCTCGCTTAAGTCAGGATCAAGCGTTGATATGAACGGGCCAGTATCCTTCTTCTGCCAAACGAGAGCCCGAAGGTGATTCTCCGCAGCCGTGCGCCTTTCGACAGGATCCGTCAACACATCCATGAGCTGTTCACCCAACTCGGCAGCGTTCATTCTGATGACCTGCAACCGGAGCTGGGAGTCCTCCACTTCGGCGAAATTCTTCAACATGGACGAGCTATCCTTCTTCGCCCAGTCAAACCAGATTGCCTGAAGCATTCTTTGAGCAGGATTGGGAATCGTGTTTGCCTCCTTTCTTTCCACTCGCTTCAGTAGCGAATAGAAATCTTCGAAGTGCTCTCCTGGCAGGGCACTGGCGACTTGTCTGGAGCACTGGCGAAACGATCCTTCGCCGGACAAACGTTCCAGTTCTTCCAGTGCTCTCTTCGGATCAAGGCTGGCCAGTAATTTGAACCCAGCCGCTCGTAACTCAATATTCTCTGACCGCAGTCCCCGTTCCAGATCGACTGCGCAGAGTCTGTCGAAAAGTAACTGTTGCAGTGCGCGAGCTTTCTCGTCTTCGCGGTCGATCGGCTCACCTGACATTTTTTCAAGCTGCTCGCCAGAGAGTCCCTCAAGCTCGTCAGCCAAGGCTGCGCACATGCGAAGATAGCCAGTGGGTGATTTTGTATACAGTGCAGACCAAGTAAGCGTTATGGGCTGGTCTGACGTGACCGTTGCTGTGCCGTGGTCTGCTGGCTGGGGCTCGGGCGGGCTACTTCGCAGGGCGAAGAACACGAAGCCTCCGAGAGAGGAAATCAAGAAGAGGATAGTCGCTTTTTGCATCGATTTTAGCGGTTAAAAGGAGATGCGAACGGTGTACCTCGGGACGCGTTTGCCGACTTCTTCGAGCGTTTCTGTTAAGCCAGCCTCTTCCACAAAAGCGGCAGCGGCTTCCGGCTCCTGATTCGACCACTCCTGAGCAGCCCAGTAAAGAGTCCTGAGGCGGAGTTCCTCTTCCTCAATTTCCATTGCCCACTGCCAAGCCTGTTCGGGGGCTGTTTCTCGCAAGCTTGAGGAATACTCCTGCAGGGAAAAATCCCGGACTTCACCGTTGGGCAGTTCTCTCACCAACTCAGCGGCAGCTTCGGGTTTCGCTTTGGCCCACTTGGCTACGGCTGCAGCCACCACGTCCCTTCGCACCTCGCCTTCTGGCAAGCCGAGCGCCCACTCAGTAGTAGATGCGTAGTCGGTGGCAGCATTCGAATTTACCGCGAGCTTGCCCAGCCAAGTGAGCTCTTCAGCCGACACGGCACCGCCCACAGCAGGAATCACTCGCTCGCTGATAATCGACCTGGCGAGCTGAGGATCGGTCTCAGCTATGTTGCTGACGATGGGATTAAGTGGATACGCTGTCGTCTCCAGTAGTCCCACTGCCCAATCCAAAGCTGCGTCCTGATCTTTCCAGGCGTTGGTCAACTGCGCTGCGATGCGGCCGAATGCAGGATCATTCTGTCCAAGTCCTTCTACAAATGTTCGCGCGCCCGCGAAATCACTTTTGCTCCAGTTTTCGACGACATCTGCCATGGCTTCTTTCCGTGTTCCTTCTGGGCCGATCTGACTAGCCCAGTTAGCCGCAGCTTCGGGATCCTTGTTAGCCCACTCACTCGCGAAAGACGCAATGCCACGCATCAATCGCGGCACGGCCATTTGACTTGAGACGAACTCCGCAGCTGCTGTGGGATCGAGATCAAGGAGTGCACGGGACAAAGCGTTAAACGTTTGATCGCTTTTGTAACTTCCGCCCTTCGGCATTTCCAGGTAGAGTTCAGCAGCCTTGATCGGATCGCTCTCTATCGTCGTTGAGACCCACCTTTTCCATGCCGAAATCCACGCATCTCCCTTAGGAACCGAATCGAGAAACTGACGGAATTGATCTGGAGTTTCCAGTGCTTCAACGATGCCCGAAAGTGCTGCCGTTTGCATGAGAGGGTTCTTGTCCAGTGACTGGACCCATGCCAGCGCCGCATCCGAATCCACGCGATACCAGTAATATAGTTTGTGCTCGATGAATTCCTGGTTTGAATAGTCGGGCGTCAGGGTGGCCATGATGGAAGAGGCTTTTTCTCGATCCAGCGTGAACATTTCGTCGAGGATGGAGTGAGCCACCCGGTAGTCTTCCGATGGGGGAAGTGTTTTCGCCCAGCGAAGAGCCGCTTCCGGATCAGACTTTGCCCAGCCTCTGCCAACCTTTGGATACGCGCTTTCGCGTTGGTCGAAAGGTAGATCATCGATGGTTTTCACTGCTGCGAGCGGATCCCTGCTCGCCAGTTGTCCTAGAAAGGAATCGAAGCGAAAGGTGATTTCATCATTCTCACTCACTGCAGAAGCATAGAGTTCGCCAGCCAGCTCTGGAGAAGATTCGAGCAGGCCGATGATGAGGCGGCGACGCAAATTGGAACGCAAAGGTTCTGGCAGCAATTGCCATGTGTGGAATGCCAGTTCAGGGTCGGTGGCGGTAAGCGCTCTCAAGCCTGTGGTAACATGAGGGGAAAATGGATGCTCATGGGAGGCAGATCCGGCAACAATCGCGCGCGATAACTGCTCGGGAGAAACGTTGGCCCAGCGCTCAAGAAGGCACTCGGCAATTTGCCGCAATCCTGGTTTTTCCTGGTTGGCCTCCTCGTTCGTTTCGGCAAGGAGGCGCTCGATCACTCCTGTCTCAAGTGTATCGATCTTCTTCACGAGGACAACGGACATGCCCAGCGGATCAGTGGGATCGTACAACGCGAGCAACTGTTCAAGGCGGAGGGCCTCCATCTGCTCGCCACTTTATTCAACCGGAGTATTTAGGAGTGCATGGGGGATCCTGTCATCTGCCGCTTCTTCACTGCGAAATTTCCGCCAGGCATATCCCGCTCCAGAGCCCGCCAGCAGCCCCATTATGCCCACAACCACATATGCCAGCCTCTTCATGCCACCAGCATAAAACAGCGCGGTGGACCATTGCAAGCAAAGATAAGTCCGATAGTGCGATTGCTACTAAGGCTTCGCGACCCCCAGTGCACTCGCTTCCGTAAGCGCAGGACTATCCTTTTCTATCAATGCCTGCAGATCTGCTACGACTTTCCTTGGACCCACATATTGTCCGTCGACATAACTATCAGAGAGCACCTCCCCGTCGGGAGTCATCAGCACTAGGCAGGGAATGCCGGGGCCGCCGTATTCCTTGAGCTTGGACGAGGAGGCTTTCTTATACTGAACTGCGTACCAGGGCATGTTCTCCTCGAGCATGTAGTTGGTCCACTCCTCTTCGGACCGGTCGGAACTGACAAACACGACCTCCACCTCTGGATGGTTTGCCTTCGTCTGGTTGTAGTACTCGACGAGGTCAGGGGTGAATGCCCGACACGGTCCACACCAGTGGGCGGAAAAGTAGACGGCCAAATACTTGATCGCCGCCGGTTGTTCAAAATTCGCCTTTTTCACCTTACCTTTGACTACTCTGACCAAATCACCCGTGAGGCCTTTGAGTATCTTAGCGTCGGTCGCGCCTCCTGTCGCAACTGTCGAGGCCTGCTCACTCAAGAATTTTTGATCGGCCAGGCTTAACTTGGCGATGGGTACGACGAGCTCTTTGCCGTCCTTCTTCTTAAGTATCGCATTATCTAAATGAACACGCACCAGATCAGCTTCGATCGTCGTTCCTGCGGCACTCGTCCACTCACGGCCAAAGCAGTTCGATAGAGAACAGGCCGACATTAGAATTCCAGTGGTCGCGCAGGCAGCAAAATGATGGAGAGTGCTCATAGGGTAACGTTGGAGGGCATGTAAGCGCCGTCAATTTGTCTAATGGGGCAACAACGGTTCGGACACGTTTAGCAAACAAAAAGCAGGCACCCGGAGGTGCCTGCCTGCCAAATATTTATAACGGCAACAGCTGTTACGGGAGGATGACTGCATCCAGAACATGGATGACTCCATTCTTACCGACGATGTCCGTTTTCACCACTTTGGCGCCGTCCACGGTCACCACTCCATCGGCTACCTTGATTTCGAACTCTTTACCATTGACTGTCTTGACCTTACCAGGCTTCACGTCGGCGGCCATCACTTTTCCAGCGACTACGTGATAGGTGAGGATCGCCGCCAGTTTTTCTTTGGCCTCCGGCTTGAGCAGGCTCTCCAACGTTCCGTCCGGGAGCTTCGCAAAGGCTTCATCGGTAGGGGCGAAAACGGTGAACGGGCCTTCGCCGCTCAATGTTTCGGCAAGCCCGGCTGCCTTTACCGCTGCTACGAGCGTTTTGAAGGAATCATTGCCCGCTGCGATTTCCACGACGGTCTGCTCAGCCGCAGGTTTTTCTTTCTTTTTATCCTCTGCATTGCTTGAGAAGGCGAATGCGCCGATGAGGGCTGCGGAGGCGAGTGACAGTGCGATAACTTTTTTCATGGTCAGTTGCGAATTTTGTAATTGTGTCGTTCCACGCTGCGCGTCATTGCGGATCGTGGGTTCAGCAAAAGATTACGCACCCAATGTTGTTTAGGTTGTGTCTAAATACTGTCTATATTGTCTCTTCGAGTGGTTCATTCGGTGTCGGCCTGTTCCGTCCACTCCAGTGAGAATTTCGCGTGCTTGATGGACTTGCGTTCGCCCTCCGGGGTGGGAACGAAGTAACTGTAGGTCGCATGCAGCTGGCCGTCCCGGGTTTGGATGATCGAAGGGTAGTGAAATCGCCCCTTGCCTTTCTCTACTTTTTCCAGGTAGCGAGTGTGCGGCCATGTCTGGCCCTCATCGGTGGAAAGTGAGACGGCCAATTGATTCCGGTCGTCTTCAGTGTCGTTGTAGATTGCCACACAACGCCCGTCCGCCACTTTCATCACTTCCAATCCAGATCCGGGATTCTTTAACACCGGATGATCGTAGACCATGCCCCATGTCTCGCCGCTGTCCTTTGATTCTGAAACGTGAACCCGCTTCGGTGGCGGTCCGTTGTCGCGCATGTAGGCTACCAGGGTTCCGTCCTCTCTGCGAAAAATGCTTGGCTGAATGTTAGCGCCGCCCGTGATCGGATCACTGAACTTCCAGTTGCCTCCCCAGTCGTCCGTGTAAGCGGCGAGAGAAAAGCTGAAACCATCCGAGTAGAGCCCTACTACCATGCGTCCTTCCGGAGTGATGATAGGATGTGCCCGGGTGAACCATCCCAATCGTCGCGCAAGTTTGTCGTCTGCTTGATCGAATCCTTTTTGAGCCCAGGAGATCGCGAGTGGAGACAGCGTTTTGTTGCTAAGGTACGCCGCCATTTTTGTGCGCACCGTCTGCGGGAAGTTGTCACCGGGTTTGACGTGCAGCACTTTTTCCACATTCCAATCAGGCACTTTGCCTGGCGTCGAGTAGTCACTGGCGATCTTGTATTTCATCAGCGCCGACTCCCAGGTGTTGGCCTGAATCGTTGGCCATAGAAGCCACAGCCGTTCCTGTGGGTCGATGATCATACAGCAATTTGTATCCGGAAAGCCGGGAGTATCAGCCATCACAAATGGTTCCGACCACTTTCCTGAAGTTTTGTCATAGTGGGCACCCTGGATCAGAACGTCATCTTCTTTGCGTTCGCCCGAACCGTGGAACCAGCAGACTAGAAGGTTGCCGTTGGGACACTCGACAACACAGGATCCATGATTGTGCCAATGTTCGAGTGGAAAGATCAATTCCGAGCTGAATGTGGGGGCAGCTTTTGTGGCCTGAAGCAGACAGGCAGCTGCGAGGAAGGATGTGAAGAAGTGGGTGTAAGTCATCGGGCTGAACTGGATTCCGTGGAAAATGATCAAGATCGCACCACTTGGCCAGCATAATGCACTCCCGCCAGTCAGAGGGGCAGGGTTTTCCCATGTCAGTCC
>JAGROY010000312.1 GCA_020439995.1 Verrucomicrobiia bacterium | reverse complement strand
GTGCCGATAATCGCGCTTCTTGTCGGACGTAATAGGCGACTGCGAGATTCTCTGAGTCGGCGTGGTGCTTCTTCTTGTCCGCCGAGCCGAGCGACATCATGCCGTCCTGCTCCAGCTTATCCATGCGAAGTCGGGCATTCCTTACGAAATCGCCCAGCAATGTGGCTCCACTTCCGCCTCCTTGAAGTAACTTTTCTGCAGATTCAACCGCTTCCAACAGCTTTGAATGTTCCAATTCGTCCAGTATCGACAATCTCACCTCCTGAAACCTGATTGTAGCGCGGTATTGTTAAAGGATTATGACAGTGCTTCGCCTTTGTGTTGTCGGGTGGGCCCCATTCGATTGCCATCGCTCCAGAATCGTGATCACTCTCAGTCTTTTGGACGGAGAAAATGCGAAGAAAACGCTCGCGTCTTGAATGGGAGGGGTGAAATTTATCGATGGCAATCCCGCACCGAGAACAGAAGATAGTCGCGTTGGCCTCGGGCGGAGTCTGTGCGTTTCCTGATTGCGGAGCAAAGCTCGTAAATATTGAAGCTGGGGAGCCGACTATAGTGGGGGAGTTGGCTCACATCGTGGCTGAGAAGCGCCAGGGGCCACGTGGACGAGAAAAGCTAACCGACGAGGCCGATCGAAACAAGGCCTCCAACATCATCTTACTTTGCAGGGAGCATCACGCTGTCATTGATGACAATCCTCATGTCTACAGTGTGCACGTGCTTAGGCAGCTTAAGGCTGATCACGAGAGCCGAATGGCAGCCGCTACTGAAACAAAGCCGATTACCGCCCCTTCCGTGTTGGTTAAGGAAGTGGTCCACAGCACTCTATTGCGCGTTTCCCAGCTTCCGATAAGTGTCTATTCCGGCCCGTGCGACTACACAGAGCGCCAAAAGGATGCGGTTCGGGAAATGATTTCCTATAAAGCGGTTTCCACTCAAGAGAGTGTGCCGTTTCTCCTGAGGGAGAATCATCTATTTGCTTTCCAGGATCTCACGGATTTCAACAATCCGTTCGCGAAGATTGTAAACCCGCTGGATGCCTCGCCAATTTCTACGATCGACTTCTGCTCAGACTCGGAGGGCCGCAGACGAATGGTTGGTCTTCTGAATACTGCGATTACCAAGCACTGTGGGCGGCGGAAGGTGCTTTTCGATCGTGACCATCACCGGTACCACTTTGTACCGTTAGAATCGGGAGTAAATCGAACAGAAAAGTATTTAACTGTCAGTGGAAGAAACAGCAGCCGAAATGTGGTGTGGAACCCGGTCAAACGTAGTACAGGAGAGGGGCGTCCATATTGGTATCATCTCGCAGCCGGACTTTCGTTTCATCAGATGGCAGACGATGAATGGTGCCTGAGTATCCGTCCTGAACGTCATATCACGAAAGATGGCGAGGAGCCCTACAATCTTAACTATGTGGGGAGGAAAGTGACAAGTCTTAAAGCGCGGATGTTCAACGACAAATACCTGGAAGAAGTTCACTTCTGGAGGGATTTTCTCTCTCGCGGCAAGCCACGTTTCATTCTGGATTTTGGGAAGCAATCGGCGATTATTGAGACGGAGTTGATTTCTATCGAAGTCGATTGGCCGGGTATTCCAGATGATGAGATCGATTTTTCGAATCAGATCTATGATGATGATTTGTTCTCGTTTGGAGAACTTCAATATGCCATGGGCAGGTTCAATGAAGAACAAGAGGACGAATTCGATGAGGAAGAAGAGTAGAAAAGCGCCAGTCCTGAAGCTCGCCCGTCCGGCAGTTGCCTCGGAATGGTATCAGGAGCCATCCTTGGTATTTGCCGCTGGCCAGCGGCATATTGATCCAAAGGTAGGGATACCATTGTATGGGCCGGCGTCGCTTGGCACTTCTCGCCATAAGAATGAGGTTCACATCGCTTTCATTGGCACCGGGGAAGGAATCGAAAAAGCGATGCGATTCTACGCGGCTTGTTCCGAAGGTGTTGAAGGAGACCAACAGCACGAGCCCTTTCCGGGATGCAAAGGCGATCGAGGCTATCGATTCGGGCTACGGATGGACGGCTCTTTTAACGAAAAGATCACCCAGAGCGAACTGACTGAAGTCACTGGAATTAGGGGTCAAAAAGAGCGATTCACCGCCACCTTAGAGCTTCTCCTCGAGAAACTGCGAATCCTAACTCAGGAACATGATCACCCGGTAGACTATGTTGCCGTCATTGTGCCTCCTAAGATCTTTGAAAGGTGCCGAGTCGCGGACTATCACGAGAAGGGGATTGGAATGGTTCACCGGGATTTGCGCAGGGCGTTTAAGGCTCGGGCAATGGAGTTTCAGACTGCAACGCAACTGCTTCAAGAGGGGACTCTCAGTGATGTTGCCGTTAGCAGAAATCTCGATCACAAATCAAAGCGAGCTTGGAATCTTTTTAATGGGCTCTACTTCAAGGTAGATGGGTTGCCTTGGGGGCCAGCAAACTTGCCGCCGTCAAGCTGCTTCGTCGGGGTGAGCTTTTATCGTCCACTTGGATCGGCATCAACACTGCGAACGAGTTTGGTTCAGGCGTTCGATGAGAATGGCGAAGGTTTGGTCTTGCGGGGACACAGTTTCCATTGGGACGAGAAGAAGGACGGGAAAACACCCCATCTCACCGAAGAGCTTGCTGGAATGCTGATCGACGATGTGCTGACTCAATATGGGAAGCTGCGCAAGCAGCAGCCGACCCGAGTTGTCGTCCACAAGAGCTCGCGGTTTGAAACGACGGAGACACGGGGCTTCCAGACTTCCTTGAAGCGGGTTTCGCAGTGCGATTTGGTCGCGCTACGTTCAACCAGCGAAATCCGACTGATCCGGGCTGGTTCGTATCCAGTTTTGCGGGGAACGAGTTTCAGTATTGGTGACCTGTCTTACCTATACACGACCGGCTACATTCCGTCCCTTGGCCGCTTTCCGCAAGGGCATGTGCCCAGTCCACTGCAATTGGCCGATCATGTTGGCGATACCTCGCGTTCGCAGCTTCTTAGAGAAGTGCTCACCCTCACTAAAATGAACTGGAACTCGGCACGCATGTACGGGCTCATGCCGATTACCGTGAGGTTCGCCCGCCTCGTGGGAGACATCTTGCGGGAAGTGCCGGAAAACGTCACGCCACACCCCAAGTATAAGTTCTATGTTTAGCTTAGTACTAAGTCGCACGGATCTTGCCTTTTGCATATATGGCTGCGTCCTTTTGTACTTGAGAGAGGTAAGTTCGTCCGTCAGGAATCATGAAGCGAGGCGCGTGCCTTCCGAGCGATTTGAATCAATCCTGGAGAGCAGGATTTTTTGCCATCTTGAGGCACCGGAGTGCTGGTGGAGAAACTCAGGGAAGGTGTTTTTAATGGCATCGGAGACGATTGCTTCTGAAGGAAGCACGTCTGGTCGAATCGTTCGGATCCAGGAACCGAAGTGCTTCCACACTTGCTCTTTTTGGGTCATCGCGAGATAGTTGAGCATCCCCTGAGCAATGGCACCGCACTGAACGAAAATGTGATAGGCGCGCATCTTTCGGTGGACGTGTTCGCGATACTCCTTTGTTTCGTGGTGCAGGTATTGATTACCGCTCTTGCGTTTCAAAGGTTTCATGTCGGCCATCCAGAAGTGGTAGCCGAAAGTTCCGATGGAATGGATGGCGTGCTTAAAGGAAACCTCGATCTTGAAACGCAGGGAGTAGAGCAGAATGATATCCTGAGCACTTCGAGTAAGGAACGAACCAAGTCACTTGTGAATCAAATCGAGACACTGAAGGAGCTGTTCAAAACCTGCAATTCGTGATGCTCGGTTTACCGGAACCATGGCAGGCGATTGCCTGCGCCATCGAGAGGAGTCAATCGGCGGCGGCAGAAACGTTTTGATGGATGGACAATGATGGCCGTATGATCCCGCAACTGCATGAGGCGTGAGGGTTTGATCCGGAATTCTTCCGCTTCGCGTTTGCCATAGGTGACGGAGTCGAAGCATTTCGATGAGCGGGATTTTTTCCAGACTTCTTCTTTTCCAATGAACTGACTTGCGGCCTCAGCGCCATCAGCATCCGAGGCGCGAAAGATAAGCCGCGAACGCATGTTGAGGGCGAAGACCTGGCGCTTTTCCCGTCCGATTGCGGGATCAAGCGACACCTCACTCTGCATTCCCGCGATGACGGCAAGCCCGGCGGCACGGACGCGATCGACAATCTTGTGATCACTGATGCCGTCCTCACTGGCGGTGGCGATGTCCTGAAACTCGTCAGCCACCAGCAGAAGTAAGTTCTTTTGGTCGGAATTCGGCTGATCGAAGCGGCGCAGAGCATGATAGTAAAGCAGCAGCTTCAAATAAGTGTGGATGTAGCGGCGTTCTGTGGCAAAGTGCTGGGGAATCGACACCGTAACGATCGCTCCGCGATCCAGCTCGGAAAACGCAAAGCTGTCGGGTTGGTCACTGCTAAACACGTTGGCAACGTCGGGATCGAGAAAAAAGCCAAGATAGGTCTTGATGGTTCCCTCGATGGCCTCGCGTTGTTCAAATGCTTTGACGGTGGTGAAGGTGGTGCGAAAGAATCCGGCAAGTTTTGCCGCCTGCGGATCGTTTCTTCGCTGGTCAAGCATACGCACCGCCTGCTTCGCCGCCTCAGACGAGGTAAGCAACTCATAGGCGCGAGTGATAGTCACCCGTTTGCCAAGAATATCGAGAACCTCGAAGGCCTGAGCCAGGGCAATCTGGGCGATAGGACGAAAAAATGAGTGCTGAGTGCCTTCTGTAAGGCTGGCGGCGATATCGACCAGGGCTTTGGCATGGGTCATCCATGGCAATTGGCGGTCACCGAGGAGATTGAATCGGTGCGGAGGAATCCACGCGGTGGATGCCTGCTCGGGGCGCACTTGCAGATGAATCACCTGATGGCCTCTATGATGGGCCGCAGTGAGCTCGGAAATGAATCGGTATTCATCGCCTTTGACTCCCAGAACCAGTCCGCCCCAGTCGGGCACGGTGCGGGTAAGCTGAACCAGAATCGGATGAAAGCCGCTAGTTGTTTTACCGCTCCCGGTGTCGCCGGTAATCAGGAAGTGTCGGCAAACTTCCTCTCGAGTCCATGATAGACTGCCAAGCCGGAGGATGACACAGCGCGGCCGGGATGCGATCAATGCGATACCGCCGAGCACCGCTCCCCATTGCAGGGCAGGGCGCCACGGATAGGGCAAACGGGCTCCGAAAAGAATGCCGATGCAACTGACCAGAATGGCGGTGATGGTGCGTAGAGCCGTCATCCGATCGTGGTAGCCGAAGTGCTGCGTAGCATTGGGGTTTCCATTATTTTCGGCAGGAGAAAAATCTGAGCTGCAATGGTGATTGCGATACCAGTTAGAACGCAGAGCATCGGCAGACCCCATCCGCCACCGTGCTCTGTCGTTTCTGGAGCCTGCTCCAGCCGTTTGAGCACGCGGGAGATCGAGGCCTCGAATACGCCCTGCTGCTGTTCCCATCGCGCGGCCAGTTGCCTCATATCCGCATAGGTGGGAACATTGAGTGATTGTTGAACCGTCTGCCGGAGTTCGGCCAGCAGGTAGGCATTGCAGTTTTCGTTTCTGCCGGGCCCGTCCGCTGCGGCAAGAATCTGTTCAATTTGAACCGGAATCTCCTTCCAGAGCAACGTCATGAAGCCGATGGCCTCGATGATGAGCAGGATTTCATCATCTTCCGGCACTTTGCGCAGAGTGGCAATCAGGGTGTAGAACCGTTCCTGCTGCTCCGGCGGCAGCAGTTTTGCGACCCGATTGAGTGTTTCGAGGGATTCAGACATCGCAGCTTAGGGCAGCAGATAATGGGAAGCATTCGCAAACCCTTCGAAGAGTTGCCTCTGGTAACGTTTGGCACGAGCGATGTTCTTGGTCTTCCGCAGAAAGGCGGTTTCAACATTGCCATCAATGACATCCTGCAGGGTGACACATTGATTGCGCAATTCCGCCTGCAACTCCGGGACGCGTGCCGCCATCGTTACCATTGCCGGAGAAAACATTTTGCAGAATTCTTTCACTCCTGGCTCATCGTGCCAGTATTCAAAGTCGCAGGGAGACTCCCGCATTTCGTTGAGGACGATCACATAATCGACTTTGCGCTGAAGAACGGTCGCCCATTTGAGGATGGATTGAACTGCGCCCGCGTCATTGGTGGTGACTCCGACGGCAGTGAACCGAATGCCAAGTTCCGCCGCATCCTCAAATGCCTGGTCAAACCAGTGAGCCGTTGCATCTCCTGCCCCCGCTCCGAGATCGGCTAGGACGATCTGCTGATCGCCATCGCACGCATCGAAAAGCTCGTCGAGGGCTCCCTCGCGGTGGACATTGAATTTACGCGCCGCAGGGAAGAAGTTTTGCAGGCCGCTTTTGCCCGTGTTTTCAATATCGAAGTCGAGCAGCATCGGAGCGATGCCGTTCTGTTGATACCATGATACCAGTGACAGGGCGACTTCGGTCTTGGCGACGCCGCCTTTCCCGCCTTCGGTGAAGACAATGCGTGTGGATTGGGATGGTGAGGTCATATCATCTTATGCGCAATCCAAAGCCGTTTGCCCCATTTGCTATGCATTATTCTTGGTCTTCACCGGTTGGCTGGAATCGTAGGAGAAAACGGGGCTCGTGCCGGAAGCCGGGCTCTGTGCTCCGGTCAGTGCCTCCTCTTGAGGAGCCGAATCCTTCCGCCGAGTGATTTCGATAGCCCGAACGATACAGAATTTTCGAATCGCTTCGTGTGAGATTTCTAATCCAGCTTCAGTCAGCAACCATTCGGCAATACGACGGTACGGCCACTGACTGCGGCGCATGGCTGCGATCTCAGAGCGGTGGGGTTCCAGGCAACTTTCGTTGGGACGACGATGGATGGGAAACTCAGTGTTCACCCATTCTTATGCGTTGCCGAACGGTTGTTTCCCCATAAATCCCGGAAAATATATTCCGGATTTTTCGTTGGCACCAATCATCACAGAACCTGCTTGAAACAGAATTATGTTTCTGTTAGGATTGCGGCAAGTGGGACCTCGACAGTCTCTATACGTCCGTCTTTGAGTTTGCGGAACACAAAAAACTCGGTGTGCATCGCGCGCGCCGAGAGTGTTGTGAATACAAAACCCGAAAGGGGAATAGCAGCGGGCGCCGTATGGAGCTTGTCGATCTCTCGGCACCAGTCGGCCGGAAATGTGTCCCTAGGTTCAACTGTGGGGTAAAGATGAAAGGAAATGCGGAAAACGCGACAGACGCTCTGATAGGCAACCGGATTCGAATTGCAAGAAAACAGGCAGGACTGTCAATCATTGATCTGGCGGGAAAGCTGGGCGTATCCTATCAGCAGGTGCAGAAGTATGAGATGGCAACCAATCGGGTTGCCGCATCAACACTGTCGCAGATCGCGCAGACACTCGACTGTCCGATCAGTTTCTTCTTTGGAATGGACGGTGAGTCGCCTGCTGCTAGTGGGCAATGGTGGTCACTACGGTCGGCGCACCAGATGAGCCGGATTGGAAACCGCAAGACGAGGGCCGCTCTCGCCCATTTGATAGCAGAACTAGCCTGAATACTGACCATGCATCGGGGCGACTCATAACTTCCGGAGAAGGCCGGAGCACAGTGGCGAAACCAAAGCGCGCGCCGCAACTCGGAAAACCGGTGTTCCCTATTGACAGCAAATTGGTGGATATGTTAGAATGAAGCCTGTTACAAAACGAACGGAGTAAGGATGATTCCGATTATTGACACCAATCAGGCGGTCAAAGGGCTAACAAAAGCGAAACTGACTCAGGCGCAGGCCGAGGCCATCGTCAATCTGGTGGGACAAGTGCACGAGCAGTTGGCGACAAAGAGCGATGTGACCGAATTGCGTAAAGATCTGGAAGTCACCGAGGGTCGACTGAGCGGCGAGATCAAATCCGGGCGAAATGATCTGGCGATGACCGAGACGCGTATCGATCGGCGGTTTGCGGAGATGCAGACCAGCATCGTGTCCCATAGCTTCAAATCGACAGCGCTCATTGTTGGCTCAATCGGGCTCTTATTTGTAATGCTCCAGTTTTTCGGAGAGTAGTCGACCATCTGTCCATATCGAGTCCGAAGAAACGAATTGGTAAAAATGATCAAAATGATCCAACCCGGATTCCCGCGAGCGTGTGTAAACACCTTCCGAACTTGTTCAGGAAGGGAGCTCCGCCAAATTCCTCTTTGAATGGGATGCTCTCACTGGCGAAGCAGGTCGGTTCATTTCGCGGGGATCAATGGTAACCACTGCGAGCGGAGCAGGCGTAGCACGTCCAGTTCCTCTTGCAAGGCGATCGTTTTGACCTGTAGCATCCTACCGCTGGCTTCATCGCCTTCGCGAAACGCGGTGGTTGTTTGGTCATCCATGGTGTTTACCAGCATTTCCCTTGAAACGATTTCATTGTTGATCAGCTCGACTGCCGCTACCGGATCAGAGCGATCCAATTGCAGACGGCTGACTAGTTTTTTTTCCAATTCCGGATCGGGTTGCGCCTGCATCGCTTTGTTCAGAGCGGCAATGCTTTCGCGGTTCCGCTTCCGTTTGAGCCATCCTTTGACGTAGACCCGATCCGGTTCACCTAAGGAAATAAGGGGCAATGAAAACTCCTTCCGGTCTTTCATTCTCCTCAGTGTGACAGCGTCCCCGGTCGCAGACAGTAATTGCGCATCGATCGATTTTCCCTCGCTGTTGGCGAAAACGCGGTAGACTTCATTTCGCTCCCTGTCCTCTCCGGCAAATTTGCCTTCGAGAAAATCGAATATTTCCGAAATCAATTCCGGATTCTGCGCGAAGACATCCTCCGTGTCGTCATCCAGCTCGACATAACGGTGTTTGGTTTCAGGATTCTGAAGTTGTGTGGCAAGTAATCTGACATCAGCACTCGCAACATTCTCGTCCTTTTCGTTCGCAGCTGTGATCGTTGGAATCTGCGTGATTTTCTTCAGCTCGGAGGCGTCGGAAAGAAATGCTGGGGACAACGCGGCGATCCCGTGCCAGCGGTACGGATTGGCGATCGCAAAGTGGAACGCTCCTCCTCCGCCCATGCCGTGCCCCATCAAATACCTTCGTTGTTGATCGATGCCGAACTCTTTCTCAACCATTTCCAAGACGTTGATGACATCCTGTTCGCTGAGTTCCCCAAGGTTGTCCGGATCTTTGTCCCAGCCGAACCGCTTTCCCTTCTTACCGCTGCCGCGACTGCCATACCAGCCGCGTTCGTTATAGCCAAACGGAGCGACTACGATGAACCCGCGATCGGCTGCCTCGTCGGTGATCCCGGCATAGTCCATCACTTTGGAAGGCGTACTGCCATAGTCGTGCAGCAGAACGAGCAGTGGGTAGGGCTTTGACTTGGTGTAGCCAGGCGGAACAAAGAGAGCATATTCCACCTCTTTGCCTGCATCGGTGAAGGCGTAGCTCTTGTCGATACGGCCATGTGGAACTGGTTCTTTGCCCGATCCCGAACCCGTAGACAGAAATATGAGCAATCCCAACATTGTGATTTGTTGGCAGAGCGATTGAGGCCAAGGTTGAGATCGCGGTGCAGTCATAGTGGGTAATTGAATTTCGATAAAGCCATTTGGCGGTCGTTTCGAAGCGGCGGGAACGGATAACTTCTCGTGTGCATCACCGTGAATCGTGATTGGGAACACAGAATTGAAACAATCATCCCACCAGAATGGAAGAGGGTTGCCGCACTGTCACCGGTTATGAAGTCGAATTTGAAGTTGTTTTGCAGCTGGTACTAGTGCGATTGAAGTACACCAGAAAGTTACCCAGATCGTGAAGGGCATTACCGCGGCAGAATGTGCCGATGCCACCCAAATCAAGCAGATCCAGGAAGCGATCGGCATCAGAGCGGTTAACACTGCCTCGACTGTGCCGCCGAGATGAAGGGCAAGGCCAACTGCCCACGCATGCAATACGAGCGCAGAGACCACTAAACAGATGTTTCGAATTCTGTTGATCATCCTGGAACACGACTCTTCCGGGATACGTTTCTTAGATTTTTCGCCAAACGCAGCGTGCGGAGGACAAGTGCAAAAATGCCCATGCCGCCGCCAGTGACCTGAATTGACCGTGGCAGGTGTTGCATATTCCGGCGAACGATCGATACTGGCGGAGATGGTTAGGATTTGCTTCTTCCTTGTGGCAGTAATGTTGACTGCCAGGCTTGCTAACGCGGAACCCGTCATATCTGAGTTCCTTGCCGAAAATGATTCAGGACTCAGAGACGATGGAGGGGAGCGTTCCGATTGGATCGAAGTCTACAATCCCGCCGCTGAGCCACTCGAATTGGAGGGCTACTTTCTGACCGATTCGGCTCAAGATCTGACGAAGTGGAGATTTCCCAAACTATCCGTCGCCCCCGGTGGATACGTCGTGGTATTTGCCTCGGGAAGAGATGCCGGAGACGGGCCGATCAATCCCGCAGATGAGAAACGCCAGCGCCTCAGAAACGCCGGACTTCCTGAGGATTTTATCGAGCGGGCGTCTCTAGCGCAGCTGGATGACATATTGCGTCAGCTCGAGGGACGAACGATCCGCTCTTCCAGGCTGGGGCTGGCCGCTCCCGTTCTCCACGCCAGTTTCAAACTCAGTGGTGATGGTGAATACCTGGCAATAGTCAAACCGGACGGTAAAACTCTTTGCCATGCTTTCGCGCCGAAGTATCCGGAGCAGACCGCAGATGTTTCCTATGGACTCATCAAAGGATCGAAAGCTGATTATGGCGCACTGTTAGAGCCGACGCCCGGAGAGGCCAATCAGGTCAAACTTGAGGGCTTCGCGCCAGCAGTGGAGTTCAGTGAAAACGCGGGCTTTTTCAAGAGCGGATTTGATCTTCGGCTGGAATCTGCAAGCCCTGGCTTTGAGATCCACTATACCCTGAACGGAGACGAGCCGGCGCCTGGATATGGTATGGATTATTCCAAGCCAATAAGGGTTTCGGAAAGCATGATCGTTCGAGCCACTGCGTTTAAGGACGGCTACCGTTCTCCACGGCCCGACACACGTACCTACCTCTTTCTTGACGTCGTGGTAAGGCAGTCGCCCAATGGGGAGCCGCCTGCTGGCTGGCCGGTCGGCAATCTGAACGGCCAGTCACTGGACTACGGAATGGATCCAACCATTGTAGGGGGCGTTCATTCTGTCGAGGAAGTGAAGGCCGCACTACAAGCGCTGCCCGCGCTGTCTGTTGTGGCCCCGATAAAGAGCCTGTTTGGGGAACGCGATGGCATCTACGTGAATGCGTACAGCCGGGGGCGGGACTGGGAACGGGCCGCTTCGGTTGAACTGCTTAACTCCGATGGAACCGGGGGATTTCAAGTGGATGGCGGACTACGAATGCGCGGAGGTTTCAGTCGTCAGGGAAGCAACCCAAAACACGGATTCCGCATGGTATTCCGCAAGGAATATGGCGATAATAAATTGAAATACCCGTTGTTCGGAGCGGAGGGTGCCGACGAGTTTGACCGAATCGATTTTCGTTCGAGCATGAATTACTCATGGGCGATGGGCGGCGGCTCGGCGAACACCCTGCTGCGCGATGTCTGGTCACGGGATACCCAGCGTGACATGGGACAGCCCTACACCAGGAGCCGCTTCTACCACCTTTATCTCAATGGCCAATACTGGGGGATCTACCAAACCCAAGAACGTTCCGAAGCCTCCTTTGGCGAAACGTATCTTGGCGGCGACAAAGACGATTACGATACCATCAAGACCTTTGGCGAGGTAGTGGACGGGAATGGAGAGGCGCGGGCAAGGCTCCTCCAGGCAGCACTGCGCGGATTCGAAAGCGATGCGGATTATTTTGCAGTTCAGGGGATGAACCCGGATGGCACACGAAGTGCCGAACACGAACGATTGGTCGATATTGACAATGTGATCGATTACATGCTCATCACGTTCTACACGGGCGACAAGGACGGCCCGGGAGGAACATTTTCGAAAGGGAACAACTACTTTTCGATTTACAACCGCAAGAACCCTGATGGATTCAAATTCTTCGAGCACGATTCCGAACACTCGCTTGGCCTTGGAATGGATGACATGACGGGCTCCTACATGGAAGCTGGTGGACAGGTTGGTAGGCACAGTGTCAGCGAACGTGAGTTCAACGTGCACTGGCTGCACACCCGCCTCGTCGCAAACAAGCACTACCTTCAGCGTTTCAGCGAACGAGTCGAAAAGCACTTATTCGCCGATGGTGCGCTCACTCCAGAATCCAGTCTGACCAGGCTGAAAGCGCGCGCCAATACCATCGATCAGGCGATCATCGCGCACTCCGCCCGCTGGGGAGATGCCGGGGGAGGGCAGGCCAAGACCCGCGAAGACTGGCTTGCAGCCGTTTCCAAAATTGAGGACTTCATCAAGACCCGCAATGAAACGCTGTTGCAGCAATTGCACCGTCGCGGCTGGTATACCGGATTGGTCGCTCCCAGATTGAATCTCTCTGGTGGAGTTGTCAGTTCAAATTTCAAAGTGTTCGTGTTGGAAGGCGAGGGTGCGGTTTATGTGACCACAGACGGCACCGACCCGCGCGGTGCCGACGGCAGCCCTTCGGCCACAGCCGTTTTAGCGCAGATCCCGAAAACTGAGCGCACGTCACTGTTGAAATCCCCGTCGATGGCGCGAGCCCTAGTGCCACTAGATGGTGCGTTGGGGCTTCACTGGACTGAGCCGAAATTCGATGACAGCAGCTGGATCGCTGGCAGGACGGGAATCGGTTATGAGGCAAAGTCAGGCTATGAGGATCTCATCGGCATCGATCTCCGGGACGTCATGCACAGTCGCGCTACGAGTGCCTACCTGAGGACTGCGTTCGAGTTGAGACCTCCGATGATGCAAGATTTTGACGAGCTGAACCTGAAAATGCGGTACGACGATGGTTTCGTGGCATATCTGAATGGAAAGCGAATCGCCTCGGCGAATGCACCGGAAGAGGCGGACTGGAGTTCGACCGCTACTGGTGATCACGCGGACGAGGCGGCCAAAGTGTTCGATGGGTTTTCGTTTGAATTCACCAAGGATCTCCTGCGAAGTGGCACCAATGTGCTGGCTGTCCATGGAATGGACGGCGAAGCGAGTTCCGATTTCATCATCACGCCTGAGCTCGAAGGAATCCGCTACACAGGAGCTGATCCAATTCGACTGAAGAGCGGCGAATCAACAGTTCGAGCCCGTTCGTTGAAATCCGGTAAATGGTCTCCAATGACCGAAGTGAAAGTGATGGTAGAGGAATCGTGATAATGAATCATTTTTGCTGCTCTCGATAAGCGTATCAAGCAGCCCATTTCTTGATTCGCGATTTGGTTGAACAATCGCGTTGTCTACCCGGTCGTTGACCAGCTCAAGTTTGTCCGCTATTAACATGCGGAGCGTGAAGAGAAATAAACTTGTTCCGCCGCCCAATTGCTTTGCTAAGGAATCTCGCGCATAAGCGTCGTATTCACGTATGAAACTGATCATTCCTTGCTTACTGTTCATTTTTGTCTCCGTCGATGTGTGTTTTTCAGAGGGCGATCAGCTTCAAAGCGATGCGCCTCTGGTGGAATTGATCGCGGGGCTTGAAAGCGGAGATTTCAGCACGCGGATGCGGGCAGTAGATTTCATCGGGAATCGCAAGGAGGGTGCAAAAGAAGCCGTGCCCGCCCTCGTAGATGCTTTGGGAGACTACCATATGAGAGAGTCTGCGCTACATGCTCTAAAGGCGATTGGGCCAGCAGCATCGGATGCGATTCCAGCTCTCTATGAAGCCCTGACAGCCTATCCGGAACAGCCAGCGACCCGCTGGATCGCGGCGCACGCATTGGCGAACGTGGGCCGAGCAGCAGTTCCGATACTGACGCGCGGATTGAGCAGTTCCAATCCTTACGAACGTGTCTGGTGCAATGCTGCGCTTGCAAGAATGGAAGGAGCGGCATCGAGTCACTTCGTTGCTCTGGCGGCATTTCTATCGAGTTCCGATAAGAAGACTGTCAAAACAACCGTGGAAGCACTGACGATGATCGGTGAGCCGTCCCAAGTCATCTTGACTGAAATCTTGGCGACTCTCGAGAGGCCCGAAGCACCCTCGACCGACCTGGCAGTACTACTGGCTCAGTTTGGACACGATGCTGCGCCTGCGGTGCCCCAATTGGTGAGATTACTCGATCACTCGAATGCGATGACCCGTCAAAGGGCGGCGTACGCCTTGTCGGAAATCGGTGGAGACGATGTGATTCCAGCCATACCGGGACTGGTGCGGAATCTCAGTGCCGAACAATCGTATGTGCGCGAGCAGGCGGCAGTCGCGCTCGGTAGTATCGGTAAACCCGCTCAAGCAGCGATTTCCGAGCTGATCGGTCGGTTGTCGGATGCGGACGAACAGGCGCGTGCGGCTGCCGTGGTTGCGCTAGGAAAGATCGACGTCTCCGATTCCAAGGTAATCTCGGCTTTGGTCGGTGCGATGGGCGATGAGAGTGGACGTGTGCGCAGTGCCGCAGCGCCGATTGTTGCCGAATATGCCCCGGTCGACGACGACCTGATCAGCATATTTGTGCAAGCCAGTGAGGATCCGTGGAAGAATGTGCAACATGCCTGCGAGACGTTCTTCTCCAGGCTGGGGCCAGCGCAGCGGCGGTTGATTCCCGAAAGGTTTCTCGATTCGAGCAACCGATGGTAGTTGCCCCAGAGAATTGGCAAGGTCGCATCGCTTCGTCGTCAGTTAGAAAGGTGCAGACGTAACGAGCGGCAGGTGACGATAGAGGACAGGCTTCACCTACGCTGATGCCATTGCTGATTGGTTGCATAGGCCTGTAAGGCCTCTGGATTGGCAATCCGGCGATTGAGCGTTGCACAGCGTCGCAGTTCTTCCCGATCTGCCCTCTATTGGAATTGCGATGCTATTAGTGTTTGGACGAGGTAGCGCGTTTTCGCGCCGTTGAGCAGCACTGCCAATGTCTGGTGTATAAAAGAGGTGTATGAGGGCTGTCCCCGGGTGCCGCGCAAGAGACCGAGGGATCTTGGAATAATCGCCCCGCTCAAAGCCCGCACAATCCCGCGTGATTCACCTGATTAGCAGTTGATTGCGGAGCAACGGAGCAGTAAGCTCACCGCAGAGTGAACCTTTCTCCCGAACTGATTGACAGTCAGGTTTTCATGAGCGCGATTTGGCGCCGAGTTTGGTAATATGCATTATTGTGCAGTGTTTTTAGGCGACATTGGCAAGATGCTCAATACCATACCATTACGAACACACGGAAAATTATTATTGTGCAATCGCTCGGTTGCGGTTGGGACAGAGGATTGAATTCTAGTAATTAGAATTTTGGTTGTGACTCACGGAATTAAATGGCGTGGTTTTTGAGTGCTATTTGGCGTTGTCGCTCTTAGCTGGTCTTACTCATTTTCAAGGCTTTATGACCCAATTACGTTCGGCTGAAACGTCCGTCAGTCCGATATCCGGCGCATACTTGATGCGAGAATCGATCCTGAGGATTCTTTCTTGAAGGTGTTGACGCGATCTCCATGACAGAGCTAGACTGCTATGAACACGAACTTGATCTAGTATCGAGCTTTGATCGCGTGACGGAGCCTCGATTGAAGAGCCGCAATGAGTCGTGTGAACAGTTTGTTTTCGCCACCTATGACCATGTTTTTGAGCTGATGGCTACCGGATACGAATTCGCGATCACTGCCGAACGCCAAGCCGAACAAGGCGGTGGTGGACAAGTGGCTACACGCGCCGAGTTGACATGACCCCCTTTACTCCAACACTTAACCCTGTTTCGAAGTGGCGCTCTCAGTAGCCGCTGCCACACCTCGGACGTTATCCGACTGAAATTCAACTAGCGTGCCCAACGACAACGCATACGTTTCGAGAGCCCTTTGGCATGACAAAATTCACAGACCATGACGCCTACATCGCTGCGGCACCTGAGACGTTTCAACCTCTGTTGGTTCAACTTCGCGCACAACTGGCTAAAGCTCTTCCTGATGCAGAGGAGTTAATCATGTACGATATGCCCGGGTTCGGGTTCGAAAAGACGATAATTGCGGGCTACGCGGCATTCAGCAAGCAATGTGGCCTCTATGTGAGCAAAGGCGCAATCGCCGCCCATGCCGACGATATTGCGTCCGCAGGGCTCAAGGCTACAAAGACGGGAGTTACCTTTACTCAAAGAAAACCCATTCCAGACGAACTGATTAAAAAACTTGCTCTTGCGTCGCGCAAGGACTCGGGAATGTGACCTGAATGGCTCGCAACCGTCGGATAACCAAGCGGTGAACGGGAGCCGACGACGACGCGAGATTTGAAATCATAGTTTTTTGGCGGCGGCCCCGCTACCGCTGCCGTTATCTCAAGAAATGAGCATGCCACGTGACGATCTGCCATATTGCCAATGCAACTGGTTTGAGCGGGCTGCTCACGATCCAGATTGTGCCGTCGAGTTCGATCCGGAACTAAACGAATACAATCTGAAGACAGCGAACGGCGGGTCGATGCGCATGTATCATTGTCCGTTCTGTGCCGGAAGGGCTCCTGAGTCACTTCGTGGACAGATGTTTGCGACCGTCACTTCCGAGGAGACATTCCGACTCCATCAACTAACCAAGGATTTGAAAACCGAGGCGGACGTGCGAGAGGCTCTTGGCGATCCGACTCACGAGTTTGAGCCAGGGGTGGTGTCTCAGAGTCCACCGAAGGAAGGCGAGCCACCCATCATCAAGTCGTCGAAATCACTTAGCTACGATCAGCACTCCGATTCGGCAACGATCGATGTTACGGTCGGCAGACATGGCAAGGTATCGATCACGTTCTCCGGCAAATACATCGGGAAACCAACCGGGAGATAATCGGGTTGGCGGGAGATTTTAACTCCCGCCCCCCACACCACCAAGCATACGGATCCGTACTAAGGCGGTTCCGACACGCCACATGTTATCTGTTAGGGCTTTGCAGATTTGGAGCCACGGACGTCGCGGCCTCGTTCTTCT
>JAGROY010000043.1 GCA_020439995.1 Verrucomicrobiia bacterium | reverse complement strand
CTCAGTCGAAAGCGCCGTGGCCTCGGAACGGGGAGGGGCCCAGCGCGTGGAACTTTGCGGCAGCCTGATCGAAGGGGGCACGACTCCCACGGCGGGCATGATCGGGGAAACCCGCGAGCGAATAGGCATCGGCCTGCAGGTCATGATTCGGCCGCGCGGTGGTGATTTTCTCTTCACCGAAGCGGAGCACGCTGTGATGCGCCGCGAGGTAAAAGTGGCAAAAGATCTCGGTGCCGATGGCATTGTGATCGGCTGCCTGAACAGCGATGGCACCGTGGACATTGAACATTCGAAAGCTCTGATCGAACTCGCCAGACCGCTCAATGTGACCTTCCACCGCGCATTCGATATGACACGCGATCCCTACGAAGCGCTGGATACTTTGATCGAGCTGGGAGTTGACCGCATCCTGACTTCCGGTCAGGAACCCACCGTTCTGGAAGGCGCGGATCTGATTGCCTCACTGCGGGCGAAGGCTGGCGACAACATCATCATCCTGCCGGGCGGCGGAGTCACTGAGCGCAACCTCGCCAAAATCATCAAGCTTACTGGAGTCTCTGAAATTCACATCGGCACCAGGCAGCCCGTCGACAGCGGCATGCATTTCCGCAATGAGCGTGTCTACATGGGGGGCGAACTGAGACCTCCCGAATATTCGCGACTGGTCGCTGCGTCTAGTGACGTGTCAGCGCTGCGCAAGTTACTGGGATAGCCTGAGCGCTTTAAGCAGTCACCATCTCTGGTGGCATCGTCAGTTCAGTGAACCGCTTGGAGTCAGAGCGCAGGCGATCGAGCTGCTGGATCATAACAGAGGGCTCAGAGTAGCACTGTAGAAGCAGCTCACCAAAGCCTAAAACCGCAGTGATGTTGTTGCGCAGGTCGTGCCGTTCTTCACGTGTCAGCTCGTAGCCAGGATCCGCCACCGTCGACTCAGTGAGGATGCTGCCAAACTTGGCGTTGAGGGCAGTCGATGCGTCTACCATGTAGTCGAGCATTTCCTTGTCCTGCTCCTCTAGGGCTTCTCTATACGCTCCTACAGCAGCACACGCTAAACGGATCCGCCCTACGAGGCCGTGCATTTCAGAAAGTTGGTCGTTTGCAATATCCATTTGAACTATGCTTTTTTGCTTTTTTCAGAATCTTCATAGCATATCACACCAACTCCTTTGATACAAATTTATTATAGGTGAAATATTTACCATAAAACATTTGTAGGGATTTTCCTTATTCAGAGGAACTTACGACCAAATCCGTTATGGCCAAAGGCTCGACTTGGTCAGAAAAAGTGGGCCGGTCGGCGGGTTTTCCGAGCTGGAAACTTGCCAAAGCCAACATACCCGATACGGCATAGGTACCCCGTTTCTTTTGCCCAGCGTTTCGATCCGCAAGCACCCATGAGCCGAGCCGCCGTCATCAATATTGTCGGGCTGTCCCAGCGCCATCTTGGCGAGGACACGCCACGCATATCCCAGTTCCTGAAACGTAAACAGGTAGTGCCGGTGGAACCGTTGCTGCCAGCGGTTACCTGTACCATGCAGGCTACCTACTTGACCGGACTTTTGCCAGCAGACCACGGCATCGTGGGCAATGGCTGGTATGACCGCACACTGGCAGAACACCAGTTCTGGAAGCAGTCAAACCACATCGTGCAGGGGGAAAAACTGTGGGAAACCCTGCAACGCCGCCACCCGGAGTTCACGTGCGCCAAGCTGTTCTGGTGGTATAACATGTACTCCACCGCAGACTACACCATTACTCCCCGCCCGATCTACTGCGCCGACGGCAAAAAAGTCTTCGACATCTACACGCAGCCCATGGCGATGCAGCAGGAAATCAAGGGTGACCTCGGCGATTTCCCGTTTCCCGCATTCTGGGGGCCTGGGTCCGGCATTGATTCATCCAAATGGATCGCCAACTCCGCACGCTGGGTCGAGGAAAAGCACTATCCAAACCTGTCGCTCGTTTATCTGCCGCACCTCGACTATAACATGCAGAAGCTCGGCCCCAGAGTACTGGAAATCGGCGACGATCTACGGGCCATTGACGAAGTCGTTGGTGACCTCATCGACTTCTACCGCCAGCGCGCAGTCCGCGTCTCTCTGTTGTCAGAATATGGCATCACTCCTGTGTCCCGTCCCGTTCACCTGAACCGCTCCTTCCGCGAGCACGGCTGGATCACGATCAAAGAGGAACTCGGCACCGAAGTTCTCGACCTCGGAGCCAGCCGGGCCTTTGCCATCGCAGATCACCAGCTGGCACACATTTATATCAACGATGCCAGCATCACCGATCAGGTGCGTGCGGTACTCGAAGCTACCGAAGGCGTCGAATACGTTTTCAACGAAGCCTGGAAGAGAGGTGCCGGCATCAATCACTCGCGCGGAGGCGACCTCATCGCAGTGGCGGACAAGGAAAGCTGGTTCACCTACTACTTCTGGACCGAGAACTCGAAAGCACCCGACTACGCCCGCTGCGTCGATATCCACCGCAAACCTGGCTACGACCCGGTCGAACTTTTCATCGACCCTGAAATCAAGTATCCCAAGCTCAAGATCGCCAGCAAGCTCCTGCGCAAGAAACTGGGCATGCGCATGCTCATGGACGTCATCCCCCTGGATGCTTCACTTGTGAAAGGCTCACACGGCCGCATCCCGGAGGACAAACGGGACTGGCCCATCCTGGCCGGCGACTTCCCTCACCTCGAAGGCACCGATCAGCTGGCTGCCATAGACGTCCACAAAGAACTGATCGATGTGATCGAACACGGTATCGGCGAGGCATGAGGTCGGACTCAAACCGTTCACAGCAATGAGCGAAGCCAACACAGTCCTCGGAATTGACATGGGCGGCACCGGAATCAAGAGCGCGTCGCTGCGCTTTCCTGATGGACAATGTCTGCACCAAAAGATTGCGCCCACTCGCGACGGAGAAACCGTTGACGGCGTGCCCGCGTTCGTCGCGGAAATCAGTCAACTGATCGCCTGGCATGAAGCCGAGCTGGGGCACCCACTGCGCTACATCGGGCTGTCCGCACCCGGGCTCGCGAATCGTACAGGCGACGCCATCGCATTCATGCCCGGCCGGCTGCATGGCCTGGAGGGGCTGGTGTGGCGCGATGCCCTCCAGCGTTCATTCCCAGTGCCAGTGATCAACGACGGACACGCCGCCCTGCTCGGCGAGATCTGGCTGGGCGCTGCAAACGGGCTGGACGATGTTGTCATGTACACACTTGGCACCGGAGTGGGAGGTGCCATTGTCTGCGATGGTAAACTGCTTCGCGGACGCTTCGGACGCGCCGGACATCTAGGGCACTCGACGGTCAATTTTGAAGGAACCCCCGATATTTGCGGAACCCCCGGCAGTATCGAAGACGCGATCGGCGAGGCGACCGTGAGAAGCCGCAGCAACGGCCTGTTCCCCAGCACCAAAGCACTCGTTGAAGCTTACGCGGAAGGCAATCCGATCGCGACTGACCTGTGGCTTACATCTTTGCGCGCACTGGCAGCATCTATCGTCTCGATCATCAACGCCGTGGATCCAGAAGCCGTAGTCATCGGAGGCGGCATCACCTCTGCAGGCTCCCACCTTTTCGATCCTCTCAACGCCCTCATCGACAAGCGGGAATGGCGCCCGGCAGATGCACGCACGCGCATTTGCAAGGCGACGCTCGGCACTTGGGCTGGAGCCTATGGTGCAGCTTACGGGGCGTGGAGGGATCTGGGCTAAAGCCCAAGCCACTTTCTTCATGCGCCGACTACCGGCGACGCTGGAAGACCAATGCCAGACCTGCAATCAGCACAAGCAAACCAGTCGAAGGTTCCGGCACGCTGGAGATCGCTGGGGCTTCACCGAGTTCGAACGCTTTCCCCGCTTTGAGCTTTTGCTTCTCTGCTTCCTCCAGCAGCTTCCACTGGGCGTGGGATTCGACCGCGATGTAGGCGGTAGCATTGGTCAAAATTCCCGACTCACGGCTCTGCAAAACGATCTCACGCAGGCTGTTCTGTCCCACTGAGGCAGGATCGGCGATTGCCAACTGCTGCCGTCGCCACAGGCTGAGCGCTTGGGCGTAGGGTTCGTTCTCGGCAAGGGAAATCGCAGCTAAAACGGGAGCAAACTGACTAGTTCCAGAATCGAACACTGTTAGGGAAAGCGGGTCAGTCAGGTTGATGCCGCCGTGGGCATGAGCGATACCGGGCGATTTTGCCCGCGCGACAAGATTCTGTCCGCCGATCTGAAATACATGCACCGGACTGAGGACTCCCCAGGCTGACGCACCTATTTCAAATCCAGTCGCCCGCCATCCATCGCCAGTCGAGTTCAGTGTATAGTAGGCTGGCGCGTCTGGCAGCAACTTTGCCAGCCAGGGGAGATCGTCGCCCTGCAGATCAATGGCGCGGTCGGCACCGATGATCATGAAAACGGGGAACCTGCTAAATGCATCGTCACCCGGCTGGGCGATCTGGAATCGCTTGGCATCGTTCACGAGAATACCGTGCATCGCCCGGCCCGGCGTGAAACCGCCGCGACGGGGCAACTGATCACGCGCTCCGGCAACAGCCTCGGCCAACAGGTCGAGCGGAATCGCTTGATCGTTGACTTGTACCGTCTCGAAATTCACCAGTGATGCCATTCCGAGCTTTGCCTCCGGCACGATCGAACTGGCGCTTTCGATTGCCGACTGAATCATGGCCGGCGTCGCTGCGGATTTAGCGGACCAATCGATGATGAAGTGCAAATACGGTTCGCGCTGTATCATTGGCAATTTCTCTGAGAATGCTCTGGCGGCAATGGCGACCGATGCTCCATCGGAAGACGCGGCCAGACAAATGCCCGCGTCTGACTGCGATGAACCATTGCTCAATGAAATGGTTTGCCCGGCAAGAAGCACCGGTTGATCGATAGACGCCGGAGCGAGAAATTCGACTTCCACTGTGCGAAGTTCATATCCGGCCAAAGGAAAGACGCGCAGCTCCAATTGACCGGGAGCAGTGTAGCGCAGGATTCCAGGATCGCGCCGGGTAACATCCCGGATCATCTGATACACCCACATCGATGCCTTCTTTTCCGTCATCCTCCCAGGCACGCGCTCATCGCCAATGTGCAGCCAAAAGCCCGAGACGGCTGCATTTTCTGGCAATGTCAGTGTGGTGGCGAACTCGCCCTGTTGCGGCTGATTGTTCTGCATCTTCAGCATCGCCGTCGTACGCACAAATCCATTGCCCTCCGCACGATAACTTGCGCTGACGGGCAGCAGGGATACATCGGTGTGCGGCGGATCAGCAATTCGGAAGCTCCGGCTGGCAAAACCTCTTCCACTCTCCCAGAAGTTCCCTCCTCTGTTTTGGATCTCAATTTCCTCACCCAGAAAAATCTGCGACAGTTGCTGAATCTTTGCATCCGGCAAGGTGAGACCATGGAAGACTGTATCGTCATAGAAGGCCGAGAGGATCGGCAACCTTTTGCCGGCTTTGAAGTTGCGCACATGAGACAACGTTCTGCGCAGTGGAGCCGCCTCCCCTTCGAAGCGTTCGCTGCTGTGGGGACTGGCCACGTAAACGAAGTCGAGCGCTTTGTGCAGCACTTTGCGATCGGCATTGGCGTTCCACCAGACTACGCCGGGAACAATCGCTAGGGCAGCGAGAGCGATTCCCCACCGCAGCAGTCCGTCTGCTTCCGAACGGTTTTTGCGAAAACCATCGACGACCCGGAAACCGTGAAGCAAGAGCACACACGCTGGTGCCAGCACCAGAAGTCCCCCACCCCACACCATCAGCCCTGGCACTGAAAGCGGCAGGAACGGCATGAAGACCACGAAAAAATAGAGAGTAAACGGAAGTCCTGCACACTGCGCAAACCAGAGCAGGCGGCGACCTGTGGAATTTTGTGGCAAGGGAATGGACAGTAAGACTCCATTGACTGCGGCAAAGGCGTAGATCCACGGCTCTTGAAAATCATACGGGAACGGCACGAAGGCATTCACCCACAAGCCGATCATTGGCAACAGCAGCCCCACCCAGAGACCAATCAGCGTGAGCGCCATCGGAGACCTGCGGAACATGGCGTTTCCTGTAAGAATTAGAAGGCGGAGCACGGCGAAGGTGCAGACGAGAATCGCAAGCGTCATCGCAACAATGGCTGCAATCTCAAAGCCGTAACTCGCCACGATCGCACACAGACCAAGGAGAACTCCCACTGCTAAAAGTCCCAGCAGCCCTTTCCCAACCTCTACACCTACTGATCTCCCCCTGCCGCCACAAATGACTGCGCTAAAGTAGAGAATCACGGGCATCACTCCTGTCAGATTCTGAATCACCAGAGTTTCGGGACTGATGATCCATTGCGCTGCCGGAGGAATGGTTCCCGGCAACTGCCAGATAGAATAATTGATGAGAGCGATGATCGGGACGACCCCCGCTATGGCCACAGCAACGCTGACTTCGGCACGGCGAACCCACAAGATCGCGGCAAGGATTCCATACCCGACGATAAGCCCCCCTGTTCCACACAAACTGAGAAGCCAATTCAAGCGTTCGTCCGTCTCGATGTCGCCAGCGATGGTCTGGTAGTTGCCATGATTGCACCACAGAAGTAAGAGAAGCGGCACCACTGCCCACAGTAAAATCTGAAACGGCGCATAGACGATCTTCGGCAATAATCGGGGCGACACTGGCTCATTCATAGGTTGGATCAATAGTAGGTCTACACACATTTAAAGAGCGACCTGTGGAGGTCGTTCGATCAAGACAGGAACGAAATTTCCTTGTCGCTATCGGTGACGCCGGAACAGAATCAGGGTCAAACCGGAAACCAGCAGCAGAGAAGTCGATGGTTCGGGAACCGATTCCGCAGCCAGCGGATTGAGCGCAGCAGAGGGATCGTCGGGATTGACTCCAACTAACGTCGCTGGTGCAGCAACCAGCTGCGAGCCATGCGACTGATTCTTCTGCGAATAAACGAAAAGCACACCCGCTCCTAACAATGTCACAATGGCAGCAGCAGCAGCGATGGAACCAAACAGAACCACTTTAACAACGGTAGGCATTCCACGCTTCTGGCTACTTTTCGCGGCCTGCCTGACGGCCATATCACGAAGGATATCGGCACCATCAGCGCTGTCCATAATCGCGGACTCCAGAGCCTCCAACTGGGCATCGGTTGCCTCGTCATTGATCGCCGCCTGGGCGAGTGTTTCAAGATCACCAGGGAGATTCGTCTTCATAACGGAGTAGGATCGTGCGGAGTTGAGCCATGCGGCGGGCGAGGCCTTTTGATATGGCTGATGGTGAAAGCCCGACGTCTGCGCCGGCTTCCTGTAAAGTTCGTCCTTCCAGGTATTTCCCGCGAATCACCGTGCGCCATTCGACGGGCAACTGGTCCAGCGCGCGATGCAGCGCCTCGTGCTGCGCAGCCCCCAGCGTCTGCGCAGAGGGAACCACATCGTGCAGATCCTCGATCGTCACCTCCCTCAGACGGTCACGCTTCTGCGCGGAATGGTGGCGGACAATCTCGAGGAACCTGCGCAACAATGCCCGCCTCACGTAGGCAGTGAATTGCGGCGAATCCACAACCGTCGCATCGAGCGTGCCGTCGGAGATTTTTCGCCAGATCTTAACGGTCACGTCCTGCCAGAGATCGTCAACATCCTCAAATTTTGACAATGATTCGCCAAGCCTGCAGGCAAACGGCCACAGCGACTGCATACGTGCCAGCGCGATACGGCACAGCACGTCGACATCGGCCGGCGGTACGGGAATGGAACTGTCAGGTTCAGATTTCAGCATCTCGAAGCTAATAGACGCGGTTCCAGTCGGCAATTTTCCAAAAAATGCAAATTCATCGAAAATTTTTCCAACCTTGGCGAATAATCACTTCCATCCGCCGCCCAGCGCCTTGTGCAGCCGAATCCAGACCTGGAGCATCTGGGCTTTCACCCGGATCTCTGACAAGTCGATTTCGCGCAGAGCCTGCTCTTCGACAAGGACGTCGATTTGCGGAGCGGCACCGGCATCGTAACTTTCGCGCACACGGCGCACGGCATCCGAACTGGCCCTACGGGCGCGCTGAACGATGGCCAGACGCTGGGTTTCCGCCTGAAGGTTACTCAGTTCCGTCTCGACTTCACCGATCGCGTTGAGCACTGCCTTTTCGTAGCCTAACAAAGCAACCTTCTGCCGGGCGTCGGCCTGTTCCAGAATGGCGCGGTTGGCCCCACCTTTGAACAAATCCCATTCAACTCTCGGGCCGAACTGCCAGACGTATCCCGCCGGATCAAAAAGATCGCCAACCTCGCTGCCGATGCTGGTTGGCCCCGTCGCCCCGATCGTAAACCTGGGATAAAATCGAGCCATGGCGACGCCGATGTCCTCCGTGGCGGCTGCCAGTTCGCGTTCCGACTGTCGCAAGTCCGGACGACGCAGAATGAGTTCAGCGGGGACTCCGATCCGGGTCATGGGGAGTTTGTCTGGAACCGCATTGTCAGCGATCCGTTGCCCATCGAGCGCATCGGGACGTTGACCGAGGAGCAAGGCGAGCCGCTTCACCTGAGCTGTGATTCCCGATTCAAGCGTTGGACGTTCAGTGCGGATGGCTTCGAGTCGCGCCAGCGCGCGTGACAAGTCGAGTTGACTGGACGCCCCCGCTTCGGCCTTCGCCCGGGTGTCGTCAGTTTGTCTGCCTTGGATCGAAATCTGCTCGTCGAGTGTGGAAAGCTGCTGGCGAAGACTTGCCACCGTAAAATATGCCTCAGCAACTTCCGCCACCAGTGCCTGGCGCACTCCGTGCAGGGCTTCCTGTTCGGCTTCTTCGCGAGCACGCGCGCCACGCGCCTCACGACGGTGCCCACCGAAAACGTCGACCTCCCAGGAGATATCGACGCCGGAACTCCAGTACTTGATTGGATCACTGAACGAGAATCCGGTTCCCAGGCCACCGAAATCTCCTCCGCCCGTGATACTGCCGGGATTCAATTGGGAGTAGGACAGATTTGCTCCGGCCTGGGGCAGCATTGCTCCTGCCACCTGCTTGCGCATCGCGCGGGCTTCGCGCAGCCGTTGAGCAGCAATGGCGACGTCAGGATTGTTGTCCATAGCCTGATCGACAAAGCGATTCAGCTCGCGGCTCCCCAGCTGCCGCCACCAGGAATCGACCTTGGCGGGTGCCTGGCTGCGCGCTCCAGCGAATTTGCCTGAGTGCGAAACCGTTGGCGGCCCTTCATAATTCGTGCCCACAGTGCATCCACCTAAAAGTAGCGCGAACAACGGCGAGAATGTCAGGGCGCAATTCATTTCCTGGGCATGATCAGCGTGTTATCAGAAATACGATCTCCCGGGTGGAGGATGACGCGATCGCCTTCCTGGAGGCCGTCGAGGACTTCGGCGACTTCGCCGTTGTTCCTGCCAATTTTAAGCAATGTTAGCCTAGCACGATCGGATTCAAATTTGTATACAGCCCAGTCATCCCCCTGACGAAACAGTGCGCCCGCAGGAACTTGCAAGGCATCGGCCTTTTCCCACACAACGATTCGAGCCTCGATGCGATAACCATCCGCCAGCGTCTCACCTTCTCCTGGCAGCGCTACGAAATCTGCCAGCACATCGACGCGCTGTTCGTCGACGCCAAGCGCAGACACTTTTGTATAAGCGGATGGCTCCACCCGGCGGACGCGCCCTTCGAGCGGATTAGCTCCTCCCCAGTGTTGCACGAGAACGGCTTGCCCCGGCTTGATCGCCACTGCGTCCTGCGAAAGCACATCGATGCGCATCTCCAGTTGTTGAGGATCGCCTAATTCTAACAAAGCAACACCAGCCTGCACCGTGCGTTCGCTCTCATCCTCAACCCTTAAGATGACACCATCAATGGGCGCGCGGATGCTGAAACCCCAGGCATCGCCCGGAGCCGCCTCCTCCGGCACGGCATCAAATCGCAGCAGCGCCGCATTTGCCTGCTCCAGCTCAAACTGAGCAATCTCAACTGCCGAAGCCGCAGCATCGCGCGCATGGCTGGCCGCAAGGTATGCGCTCTCCGATTCTTCAAATGCCGCATCGGCGATGTTCCCTTTTTCGTGAAGAACCTGACTGCGATCGAAGGCCTTTTTCAATTGCTCGGCCTCAACACTGCGTGCTTCCAGCTGTGTCCGGGCACTGGTTACGGCAGCCGTGCTCGCGTGCATCGTCGCCTCTGCCTGAGCGCGAGCCCGGGGATCGAGAAGATCTGGCGCTCCCGGATCGAGCGTGACTAACACATCACCCTTTTTCACGAAATCGCCCGGCTTCAACGTGATTCGATGCATGCGCCCTGCCAACGGTGCGGATAAGCGATACCGCTCGCGAACCCGCGCCTCGCCATCGTCGTCGACGGTAAACCTCATGGTGCCACGAATCACTGATCCCGCATCCACTTCGATTGGCTTCGGCTGCATCGCCACAATGGCCAGCACCACGATGATTGCCAGCGGAATCAGCCACTTCAGCGTTCCCAGCAATCTGCAAAGTAGAGAATTGCGATTCTTCTGTTTACTCATTCTTTAATCTTCAGTGCAGTCACGAGGTCGAGGCTGTCAATCTTCCGGCGGACGATAAGGCCCGATGCGATCGAGGCAGCAAGGATGATGAGGGACGCGAGACCGTACGTGCCCGGGTGGATGACGAAAGGAATTCTGTACATCTCCGTCGACATCGCCCTGGCCATCGCAAGGCAAAGTGCATAGCCAAAGAGCAGCCCCACGGGGATGGCCACAAGCGTCAGTACCGCCAATTCGCCCAGAAGGATTCCCGATACCTCCGCACGAGTCAGCCCGATCACTCGTAGAGTGGCCAAATCGCGCCCGCGTTCCGAGAACGAAATGCGGGCGCTGCTGTAAACGACACCGATGCTGATCACACTGGCAAAGAATAGAATGAAGCCGCGCATCTTCAACATATTGTCGGTCATCTGCTCCATAAAGCTGTCGATCATCACCTTTTTCAAAGTAACACCGGCGACACCGGGACGACTTTTCAGATCAGCAAAAACGTCCTGCTCCCTGGCCGAATCGAGTTGCAGATAGGCGCCTGATACCGTGCGACCTTCTCTGAGCATGTCATTGAGTGCGTCCAGATTCATGTAGGCTGCAGTGCCCGCAAAATCTTCCACGAGTCCGGAAACCATAGCATTTCTGATCGGCCGCTCACCCTCAAGAACTTCTACTTGAACGGTATCCCCCACGCTCAGCCCCAGCTTCTCTGCCACAATCGCGGACAGCATGAGCCCCGAACCTGTGACCGGAATCTGCTGCTGCTCCCGGTCGAGCAAGCGATAGAGCACGCCGCCTTCTGCAATGCCGGTAATGCCGAGCTGGCGAAAGCGCTGCCCGTTGCGAAGTCTCGCAGCGACGTGCCGGAAGGGCTCAGCTCGAATGACACCATCGATGTTCTCCAACTCGGCAAATGCGCGGGCAGGCTTGGCCTCGACAAAGTGCACACGCGCATCATCGCGCTCGGCGATTCCGAACTGGACGTCCACAAGCAATTGCACGGAATCCTTTCCAAAATCACCGACCAGCAGAATGGCACAGGCCATGGCGATCCCCAGTGCGGTCAGAGCAGCCTTCACCGGTCGGCGGCCAAGTTCCCGAACGACCATCCTCCCCGGTTGCGACAGCAGGCGACCGATCCCGAGCCGCTCCAGCAACGAAGGCTGATAGCTGGCTGGAGGCTCCGCACGCATGGCCTCCGCCGGGGGCAGTTTCATGGTCGCGCGCACTCCCCCGACAACGCCGAGCACACCTGCCATCAGGCCCATCGTTGTGGCGATCAAATAGATCTCAAGGCCGGGTGAATAGTCGATCACAGGAAAGCGGTAGAAAGTTCCATACATGGCGACCATCCCCGAGCCCATCCAGGTGCCTGATAGACATCCTACAGCCGCAGCGATCACTACGATCACCGCCACCAGCTTCACATAGTGGATGCCGACCTCGGCGTTGGTATAACCGAACGCTTTCAACGCGGCAATCTGCTCCCGCTGCATCGAAAGAATGCGGCGCAATGAAATATTGAGCAGGAAAGCCGCGACGCTGAGGAAGATCACTGGTGCTCCGAGACTGATCGCTCGCAGGCTTTTGAGTTCGTCCGCAATGAATCGGGCCGACTGCTGATCGTTGCGCTGGTAGGCACCAGAGCCGCCGTAGGGTTCCAGGATGTGATCGAGTTTTCGGATCACTTCTTCTGGCACCGCCTCCCTGGCAAGCAAGAGATTGAGATCATTGAATGCGCTGACCATGTCCGACGCCGCAGCCAGCTGCCTCCGGCTCATCCAGAAAATGCCGTAGCGTTGGTCATCGGGAAAAATGCTACCTGGCGGCACCTGCATGACATATTCGGGCGACAGCACCACTCCCACCACGGTAAGATACTGGCGGCGACCGCGCAGAGTTGCCTCTAACTTTGCCCCCAACTCAAGGGCGTTGGCCTCGGCAAAGGCTTCGCTCACCACGACTTCGCCCACGCGATCCGCTTCCGGCCAGCGCCCAGTGATCAGATAAGGGACATTCAATCCGTCGCCAAGCAGACCACGATCCGGCAGCGATATCACGCGGCCACTGGCAGGCTCATTCAGTGTCGGCAAATCCAAAGTCAAGACCTGCACCACGCGATCATCGACCGCAACGACGCCCTCAATCTCGCCAATCCGTTCAGCGAGGTCAACGGGTGCGCGAACGAGCGAAACGAAGATTTCAGCAAATCTGTTCTCTGCATAGTAAGCATCCCTTGAATTCGTCAGCGTTCGTAGAGTGGCAGTTGCCATCACGAACACCGCGATGCCACAGGCCATGACCGCACCAATGGCCAGAGCCTGCCCTTTCATCGCCACGACATCCCGCAGCAATTTCCTGTCGAGCGCTTTCACCATTTGAGATCGACTGCACCCAGCCTCACTTCATTCTCGTTAACATCAGCAATGCGGCCATCGGCGAGCGATATCACGCGGTGTGCCATGTCGGCAATAACAGCATTGTGAGTGATGATCGCAGTCGTCGTCCCGAGTTCGCGATTGACGCTGTCGATAGCCTCTAACACTGCAACACCCGTCTTGACATCGAGGGCACCCGTGGGCTCATCGCAAAGCAACACGTCCGGTTTCTTGGCGATGGCGCGGGCAATCGCCACGCGTTGCTGCTCCCCTCCAGACATTTGCGAGGGAAAATGATCGAGTCGGTGATCCAGTCCAACGAGCGCCAGCGCCTCGTCCGGCGTCATCGGATCATGCGCAATGTCCGTGACCAGTGCCACGTTTTCACGAGCAGTCAGACTGGGAATCAGATTGTAAAACTGAAAGATGAAGCCGACGTGATCGCGACGATAGAACGTCAGCTGCCGCTCAGAAAAATCTGTGATCTCCTGTCCGCAGTAGTGCACCGATCCCTCCGTGGGCGTGTCCAGCCCGCCCATGATGTTCAGCAAGGTCGACTTTCCACTGCCCGAATGCCCTAACAACACAACGAACTCACCCGCAAAGAGCTTCAGATCGATCCCGCGCAATGCGTGTACCGGAACCTCGCCTTCGTAAACCTTGGTGATTCCACGCACCTCGAACACCGGCTCCTGACCGGCACCGCCTGATTCAGTGTTCGTCGGTGAACTGGAGTGTTTCATATCGCGAACCGGCTGAGCCGGATCTGGATTACCGTCTACAACTCGATGCGCTCGCCTGGTTTCGGAGTGATAATGGTGGCATCGGGCAGGCGCGCCGACAATGTCGTGTCGAACCACGCCGTCGCTTCCGCATCGCCATGCACCAGCAGAACAGTCGACGGGGCCATTCGCTCGACAAAATCGGCGATACCGTCCCGCGGAGCATGGCCGCTGAAGTCGAAGCGTTGCACATCACACTTGAGTTCGACCGGCGCTAGATTCGCATCAAGAGTGATCAGATCATCCTTTTCGGCAGCGAGGATACGGGCAGCCGGCGTATCGGGCGCACAGTAGCCAACGAAGAGAATCGCATTCCGGGGATTATCGAGGAAGTGGAAGGCAAACTGATTCGACACCGTCTTCTCCGTCATCATGCCACTGGAGAGCGCATAGATGTTTCCCGGCTCATAGGAAAAATGGTTCGAGCGCTTCTTCGACGATACGACCACATCCGTGTCCCGCAGGATCTTCATGTCGGAATAATGCCGACGCGTGCGCCTGCGGTGCCGGTCAAAAATCTGCGTCACTTTCGTCGCCAGCCCGCCGATATAAACGTCGGCATCGGTCAGTATCCCGCGCGACTTCAGTTCGTGCAGCACGATCAACATCTCCTGTGTCTTCCCCAAAGCGAACACCGGCATCAACACCGAGCCACCACGCTCGATCGCCTCACACATGGCATCTGCAAGGTTCTGAATCTCCCGATCACGGGTGTAATTTTCCGCTCTGGGCGAAGCACCGCGCGTGGTCTCCACGATCATGATGTCGATCCCCAAATCATCAGGAAAGTCCGCCGCACAGCTGACGGTCTGATCTTCAAAGTGCACATCGCCCGTATAGAAGATGCGCTTTCCGCCAGCTTCGATCAGCACTCCCGCACTGCCAGCAACATGCCCGGAATCGAAAAATTCCAGCGTCACATTCCCATGCCCGGGAACGGTGAACGGTTCGTTGGGCTTACGATAGTCCCATCGCTTGCGCTGAGTATCGATTTCACGATGATCGAAAAAGGCGCTCTTCAGCGAACCTTGATTCACCTTGTGCCCCATCACGTTGACACTGTTGTGAAGCATGGCATCTGCCAGCGCACCCGTGGTCTCCGTCATGAACACGGGAACATTCTCCTGTTCCCGCATGATCACAGGCAGACTGCCCAGATGATCGAGATGCGCGTGGGTAAGCAAAATGGCGTCTGCCTCGCCAGGCGGCAAGTGGGACAAATCCGGAAGCGCCGCCTCGCCATCCTGCCCGGGATGCATGCCTGCATCAAGTACGAGGGTAACTCCCTCGATATCGAGCCGATAGCTGTTCGCCCCAATTTCGCAGGAGCGCGTGAGACTTTGAAAAATCATTTCGGGATATCGAATAACTTTAGACGTGCGTCCGTCCATGCCTTCGACACCTGACCATGCCGCCTAATGCTCAGAGTTCCAACTACAAAGTGTACGATCACGCGCCATGGCTGATCTTGGCAAATTCGCGTATTTCCGGTCTTTTCTGTCTCTGTTTGCCGCTCACCGTCAATTCTGATACAGTGAGACCGATCCCTTCTAGAGCTGCTCTGCCAGTTCCCCTCCTCAAAAAAATGAAATCGTTACGCATTCTCATTCCCGTTCTAGCAGCACTGCTGTTCACTTCACTGTTCGCACAGGAGGCACCAAAGCCGCCCGTCGACGACGCTAAAGGTGAGTTATTTACGCAGGTATTCGATGTCAGGGCCGACTTTCTTAGTTTGGGGGGCACGACGGAACCGATCCCGGACGCCCCGTTCACCGACGAAGATTCCAACAAACCTGCAACTGCACAGGACATTCTTGAGGCCGCAGGCGTGACGTTTCCAGAAGGTGCCAGCGTTCTCTACTCGCAACCCGCCTCACAATTGATGGTTCGCAACACCAAATTCAATCTCGGCGTGATCCAGACCTTCCTCGAACAGAATTCCGGCGAGATATCAGAGGCTGCAGACGATGCAGTGACCGTCCGGCAGATCGCCATCATGGTGGAGTATTATCAACTGGATGCCAGGACAGCGAATCGCCAGCTTCGCGACTACCGCTCAACACGCCGGGCAGACGCGACCGACCTGCACGATGCGCTTAGTGAAATGGTAAACAAAAAAAAAGCAAAGCGGATCGGCAGTGGTTATCTTGTCACCCGCAGTGGCCAGCGGGCCAAGATCGAATCGATCGTGGAGCACATTTATCCCACGGAATTTGATCCTCCAGAGGTGGTGCCTGATCTGGCCGGCCCCGTCGACTCGGACGTCAGGCTGATGACCAACATGACACCTACCGCGTTCGAGACCCGCAATACCGGACTCACCATTGAGGTGGACCCTGTCCTTGGAAACGATCACGCCACGGTCGATTTGAACATTGCCGCTGAGATCGCCGAACTCGTCGGCGATCGCTATCTGGGCCAAAACGAAACCCGCATGAGCAAGCCCGTATTCAATACATTGAACGATTCCACAACACTGACTTTGCAGAGCGGCGACTGGGCATTCCTTGGAATCCACCGGCCCTCGCCATCCATGGCCGAATTGAATGCCTCCGGAGCCGAAACCAGCTCCAGCGACGAGAGCATCATTGCACTCGCCCGGGCCGATGTTATCGCGCTCGAGCTGGACTCCAGTGATTCATCCGCGCAGACCACGGGAACTGTTGTCATTTCCTCCCTGGCAGAATACATCGAAGTGGAAGAAGCCGACGCCGCAGAGCTACTCGCCAGCCTTGCCAAGTCCGGCTCCAGCAGAGCATTGCGCGAAGAACTGGAAGGACGCATCGACTCAGGCGGCGCTAGATTGATCGAGATGGCGAGTGTCACTACCCGCAGCGGACAGCGCGCCAAGAGCCACTCCACCAGCGAGTGGATCTACCCTACTGAAATGGATCCACCTGCCATTCCAAAAGTGCTGAAAGGCCCCATCAAAAAGGGCAATAATCTGATCACCCCGCTGACTTACACAGCCTTCGACACCCGCAACATCGGCACCTCACTGGAAGTCGATCCCGTCACCGGGCCGGGAGGGCTTGCAGTCGACATTAACATTGCGCCAGCGATCGTAGCCCACTTAGGCGAGAACAAATACGGATCACAGGAATCCCAGGCGGAAATACCAGTATTCGCTACCATCAAAACCAGCACCGCCGTCACCCTGCGAGGGAATGATCCGCTGCTGATCAGCGTCTACATGCCGATCAACAAAAGAAGCCGCAAACCAGATCCCGACAAGCGCGTGTTCCTTTTCCTCTCCGCGACAACGCTTCAGGCTGATTAATCCGATGCGCCTCCTGTGGCTATTTCTCGGCCTTACAGCCGTGGTTCTCATTTCGTTTGCGATCTGGGGTGACGGATTTGAAAGCCAGTTCACGGTGGAAGGATCAATCGCGTGGCTTCGCAGCCATGGCAACTGGGCATGGTTCGCGGCAATCATGCTGCTGGCCTCCGATCTGGTGTTGCCGATCCCGTCGACCGTTGTTTTCACCGCTCTGGGCATTCTCTACGGGCCGTGGCTCGGCGGGTTGATCGGCACTGTCGGCTTTGCTCTGGGTGGCTTCATCGCATACGGTGCCTGCCGTGGCTTCGGCGAGCGGATTGCGCAACGGCTTCTAGGAGACCGCGACTACCAGCGGGGCCGTCAGCTCTTTGAAAAAGCCGGGGGCTGGATCGTGGTGCTCTCGCGTTGGCTCCCCGTGTTGCCCGAAGTCATCTCATGTATTGCCGGGCTCACCCGTATGCCAGTGGCACAGTATTCAATCGCCCTGATCTGCGGCAGCGCTCCCGTGGCGTTCGCTTTTGCAGTGCTCGGACATGCCGGGCGGGATCAACCAATGCTCGCAGTCATTGCCAGCATGGTCATGGCTCCGATCCTGTGGTTCGTCGCCGGGAAAATAGTGAAGCGCCATGAGCGGGCAGCTGAAAATTGAAACACCACAGCCACGCTCATCGAAATTCGCTCGCGTACCCTTCAGGACGTCTGACGACAGGCGTCCTGACCTGCGGGAACTCCTCATGCAGATTCCAAGACCTTATGACCCATCATCCAGCCCGTCCAGAACAACAGATTCTTCGATGATCGAATAACCACATCTGCACCGAAATCGACTCCGCTCCACAAAGTGCCAGAGCCCCAGATCGATACCGATGCCGGAATCTACTGCTTACGAATGGATTCAATGACGGGCGGAAAGTTCGCGGGGCATTTCCAATTGAACCGGAGTGCCGTCACCCGGATTCCGCAACCTCACTTTCAACCTCTCTGGTCTCCTGAATTTTGCTGGCAACCAGTAGATAGTAGATGCCTCTTGATGAATTCCTGTCGCGAGATCAGATGAATCGATTTAGCTCGATCGGCAGAGAATGCCTGGAAACGTTTAGATGCTTCTGGTTGCTCCTTCAGAGTCGTGGCACGGGCCATTTCACGGAGTTCCAGGGACCGGCTGGATGTTGAACTTGTGTGTTGAGGATGATGCACGGAGGCTGAGCAGGCTCTGTCGAGGCCTATACAACCGGGGTGTCAACGGTGCCCGTCAGCATTTGTTTCTGGAAATCGTGCTGGCTCGTTAGAGTTCAGTCAGAAGTCTTGACTCCTCCGTAGGCGCTTGTGACGATCGCACTCAACTGAATTCCACTTTTAGAGATGAAAAAACGTCCGTCCTTTTCTGTTGTAGAACCTTCGTCCCGTGTTCTCACGGCAGCCCTGTTAAGCCTCACTTCCATCGTCGCAGTGCCGGATTCGATCACTGCCGCCGAGCTGGTGGCTCACTGGGATTTCGAAGATGCGGCAGATCTCGGCAAAGACAGCTCCGGAAAAGACAACCACGGTGACGCTGTCGAGGTCGAGCAGGTGGAGGGCATATCCGGAATGGCCGGGTTCTTCGATGAGTCGCTGGCAAGCACGGTCATCAAGTACGACGGACTGGCGGGTTTCACGGGCAAGCCTGGAGTAACGCTGGCTGCATGGGTGAAGCTGGATGAATTCCGCACAGGCTATGATGGAATCATCAGCCAGGACGGTGGCGGGTGCTGTGACAACCGCATCCTGCTCACTGCCGATGGCACGCCGTACATTAATCTAAGCGAACACAGTGACCGTAACCTTGCGGCCAGCCCGGTTTTCGAACTGGGCGAGTGGACGCACATTGCGATGACCGGACTGGACGGTTCAGGAGGGGCAGTGGCCAGAATTTTTGTCAACGGGGTAGAGGTTGAGGAAAGTCCGCAGCAGTTCCCGCTAATGGACGATGGCTCCGCCTGGAATACCTATCTGGGCGCAGGCGAAGCAGGCACCTCTCACTTACTGACGGGCGCACTGGATGACGTCAGGGTTTACGAGGGTGCCCTGACTATTGCTGAAGTCCGCGACCTGGTTTCCGAGTTGAAGGACATCGATGCCGATGATGACGGCCTGCCGGATGTCTGGGAAGAACGCAACGACTTGAACCCCGGAGATCCAGCGGACGCCGCACTGGACCTGGACGGGGACACTTTAACAACTCTCCAGGAATTCGAGCGAGGAACGAACCCCACCTCGGATGATACCGACGGCGATGGATTGAAGGACAATGTGGAAACAAATACTGGCATCTGGGTGAGCGCTGAGGACACGGGCACCGATCCTTTTCTCGCGGACACTGATGGAGATTCTCTCCTCGATGGCGCAGAAACGAACACTGGAACATTCGCCAGCGCTTCCGATGCGGGCACTGATCCGCACAAGCGAGATACCGATGGCGACGGTGCCAGCGACGGATCGGAGGTTGTCTTCGGCACTGATCCCACAAACCCGGCGAGCAATCCGGATTTGAAAGCGACGCTGGTGGCGCACTACGAATTCGAAGACCCGAACAACCTTGGCCTGGACAGCTCTGGAAACGGCAACGATGCGGTGGTGGCTGAAGTGGAACAAGTCGAAGGAATGTTCGGCCAAGCCGGTTTCTTCGATGAGGCGCTCGGTTCAAGCTTCGTGCAGGAGGGCGGCCTGAAAGGTTTTGTCGGCAAACCTGGCGTATCGCTCGCCGCATGGGTAAAACTGGACGAGAACACAACGGGCTACGATGGCATTATCAGCCAGGATCCGGGCGGTTGCTGTCAGAATCGCATTCTGCTTACGGCGGACCACAATTTATTCATCAACCTCAGCGAACATGACGACCGCAACCTCACGGACGGCCCCTACTTTGAGATCGATCAATGGGTGCACGTTGTCATGGTAGGCATCGACACCGAAGACGGATCCGAAGCTCACATTTATGTTAATGGAGAAGAGATCGAAGGAAGCCCTCAACTCTTCTCCGCCGAAATGGACCCCGGCAACGAGTGGAGCACTTACATTGGCGCAGGAGAGTCCGGCACAGCCCACCTTCTGACCGGTGCCGTGGACGATGTCCGCATCTACCAGGGTGCCCTCACCGAGGAAGAAATTCAGGGCCTCCTAACGGGATCGACTGGAGCGCCCTTCCAGGTTACTAAAATCGTGAAATCGGCCGAGGAAGTCACGCTATCCTGGAACAGCACCCCATCAGGACTCTATCTCATCGATTACACTTCCGACCTTTCGAATCCAGAGTGGATCGAGCTGGAAGACGGCATTGCCTCAGAAGGCGATGAAACCGAATTCACGGACGACGACCCAGAACACTTGAGCCTTCCACAGGGGTATTACCGCGTCCGGCGCTAATAGTAGTAGAAGGCGATAGTAGCGCCTTGTTTCGCTTTTGCTCTCAGTGGGCTTCTCGCAACGAGACATCCTCCCAGCTTGAACCCGTTGCGATCGCCAATGGCGCCCTCCGTTCTGTCCAAGGACAAATCCCCGGGGATTCGGCGACGCGGCTGTGCCACAGTACGGCTGACTGAAGAAATCACACGCAGGTGTTTCAGCGATGCCATCGTCCCCACACACGCTCGATGATCCGACTGCACTTCACTTGGGGCGAGCTGACCATCGAGCCAGAAAGGACGTGGGATTGAAAAGGTTCTGGCCGGAGTAAGAGCTCAGTAGCTTCTTCCGAGAGTGGCTTCTGCGGAGGAGGATCTTCCTCTCTTCCTCGTGTAATTCCTCGCTCAAGTATCTCTCAAAAACGCAGTCATGCCCGCTGCCAACGACACACTGGACGCATACAGGACACCGTCCGCATTCATGAAAGTGCTCCCTTTACGGTTCAATTTCAGCGGCCTTCCCGCAGCATCGGTGGCGACAGCTCCCAACTCGCGGAAGATGCAGGCTGAGGCGGCGAAGTCCCATAGCGAGCCGCCGCCAGGGCTTGACTTGGGCTGCTTGAAGTAGACTGCAGGTGCATTCTCGATGACCCAACAGGCATTCATGGCTGCACCTCCCTGGCTGATGATTTTCACTCCGCTCAAGCCATGCTCAGTCGCCAGACGTTCGATGCCTGAAAGCAGCTGGCTGTAATTTTGCTGCTGTTTAAAACTGCGATCCATCACCAGCGTCAGCGTCTCTGAAACTTCCCGGGGCTTGAATGGGTGGCTATTGCGGAATGCGCCGCCGCCGCTCATGGCGTGATAAAGGACACCGGTGACTGGATCTTGAATCACTCCCAGCATCGGCTCGCCCTGACGACTGACCAGAGCAATCGATACCGAATAGCCGGCGACATTCTCGACAAAAGGCAGTGTTCCATCGAGAGGATCGATGCACCAGAAGTGGTCGCGCTCGTGCCGGGAGTTGTCATCCTGTCCCTCTTCGGTAAGCAGTCCCAGCTCGAACGATGCGATGGACTCGTGGAGAGTTCCAAGGATCAATCGCTGGCTCTCAAAATCCACCTCGGTAACGACTTGAGACGCCTGGCTGCCGCCACCTTCTTTTGTCAGCACTTCACCATGCCTGCCTGCTCGTGACTGGACACAGGCTCCAGCGCGACGCGCGGCTTCGATCGCGAGCGTAAGCAAGTAGTTTAGATCTTGTGAGGAGAGTCTCATCTAGCCAACCGAGCCACGACCTCTTGCGCCAGCCGTTCGCTGTAGCTGTTGATTTTCCAGTGGCCCGGGCTCCACCCTTTAAGAAACCGGTGAAAATCAGTCCAGGCGACAGGATACAAGTCCCGCCACTCGGCGATGACTGCGTCCGGATCGACAGAGATTGAGTGCCGTTCCAGCCCATGGCGCAGCGCGGTAAAATAACAGTCGAGCACTTGGGATTCCATGCGCTCGCTGCCGCTTTCATCGAGGCAGCTGCCGACAAAGTAGGCGACGTCCTTCATTCCGCAGCCGCCGCCGACGTATTGAAAATCGACAGCTGCAACCTGATCGCCGCCACGGGAGAAGCAGAAGTTCGCCAGCTTGGCGTCACCGTGCACGAAGGTCTGGAACCTCGCGTCGGTGAGCTTCGCATCGATGGCGTGTGCGGCGGCTTTCAGCCCGGTATCATCCAGCACTTCAAGTTCCTCAGCTCTGGTATCGAGGTGCCAGTAGGTGCCAACATTCCAGAGACCATCCGGCTTTACGCCCATCCATGTGGCGTGAAAGTTTGCCAGCCAATGTAGGCAGATCTCAATGTGTCGCCATTCGACCCGCCCCAGCCGCGCCGGATACCCCGAGGCGTCGAGGTCTTCCAATACCATGAGCACTTCGTCACCGCTCGTTTCAAACGCCAGCGAGCGAGGAATTCGGCAAGTCGCATCACAACGGTGTCCCCAGTCCCGGTACCAGGCGCTCTCGACTTCGTAGGACTTCAGCTTTCGCGCATGGGAGGCACTCGAATTCCAGCCGCGCGGATGGCTTCGATCGGCCGCAGGCATCCGCACGTGTTTGACCACGACCGTCTCAACTTTGCCTCCTTCCAGGCGAACACGAAGAATCTTGCCGTAGCCACTCCACAGTTCCTGAATCACATCGTCGATGTGCAGTTCCGTTGCCTGCGTAGCGGACAGGATCGCGGATTCAAAGTGCTGTCCAAGGCTGTGCATGGTGGCGGCACTCAATCAACGTACTGGGCAGGGATCAAGAACCTTCCCGCCTACTCTCTCCGCACCCGGTAGTACTTCTCGTGGGCGGCTGCGTCGGCTGGCTCGATATAGGTGGTTGTGTCACCGCCTGATCCGATGCCGTCTTCTGCTTCGTTCCATTCCACTATGTCGAGTGATGTTTCGATGGCGTAGGATGCGTTCTCAGTCGAAGCCCAAGTGATGGCAGTGCTACCGTCGGCCCTGCGTTCGATCGACGAAATGGAGAAACGTCCGCCGCTGCCCGCACCTGCGGGTGCTGTATCGATGCGCAAGACGCCGAGGTATGTGAACTCATTGGCGTTCAAATTGTTCTCCGTAGGGGCAAGACTGATGGTGATTGCACCGTCAGCATCAGGAGCGACCGGGCCGATGACAACCGTCTCCACTTCATTGTTCGATGGATCGAGCACTCCGAACAATTCTGCGGCACCGACGATGGTGTAGCCAGTTTCACGGGATTCGCCCGCGCCCAATCGTGAAGCGAATATCGTGAACGTGTAGTCAAGCGCAGGATCAAGGTCGGAGAGTTTGAAACTAGGGAATACATCAACCAGGCCGTTCCACTCAGCGGTGTTGCCGTAGAGGGTATCACCCGTTGCAGCGGCGGGCAGATTCGGATGTGCCGTGGTGCCGTTGGTATTTGTCCCGTTGAAGCGGCGGATCATCGTCAGAGTCATATCGGATACCTGTCC
>JAGROY010000311.1 GCA_020439995.1 Verrucomicrobiia bacterium | reverse complement strand
GGATCGCTACTTGCGTAAACCCTGAGGCGGGGCTGTCGGTCGTCACGCTACAGGCAGAGCATGTAAGCGACCAGATCTTCGCGTTCCTGAGCGCTGAGTTTCAGCTCCAGCACGATATTGAAGAACTCTACTGCGTCATGCAGTGTGGGGCAGCGGCCGTCGTGCAGGTAGGGAGGTGAATCCTTGATGCCGCGCAGAGCGAACGTTTTTATCGGGCCTTCTGGGCGGCCTTTGTAGAATCGCTCGACCTGCAGATCATGCATGTAATCGTCGGTGAATGCTGGGCCGTAGTGGCACTGGGAGCAGCTGGCTTTGCCGTGGAACAATGCTTCGCCGCGCAGTTCCTGTTCGGTGGCCTGGTCGGCGAAGAGTTTGCCCAGTGGCCCAAGTTTTGGCGCTGGCGGGAAATCGATTATGGCATTGAAGTCGCCCATTCGGTTGGTCACCGACCGCTGAACTCCACGAGGTCCGATGTGCTGCATCATGCCTGGATCGCCGTCAAAGTATTCCTCAATCTCTGAGAAGTGATCCATGCTGCGTACAGATCGCTTGGAGGAAAGTTGCATCATGTTGTAGTTTCCGCGCATGGTGGGTGTATCAACGCGCAGGCGTGTCTGGTTGGGGCGTGTGTCCGGTGCGAGTTCAAACGCGGCATTTGTGTGGCCGTTGACATGGCAATCCATACACGAAACCCCGGCACTTGGAGCCAGTGTAACCCGGTGATGGGTTTGATTGAACCACGTCGTCGGAGATGGCCGGAGCAGTTCTTTGACTCCTTCCATTTGTTCTGGCGTCAGCAAGCCTTCAAAGATGTCCCAGTAGTTGCCGAGCGTGATCTCACGCCCCCCACTAACGTCGCCAAGTTCTTTGTGTGTTGTCAGGAACAACGGCGGTGGAAACTCAGGCAGGTAGGCATCCGGGAAGTCGTGATCCATGTCGATCCGGGCGTGTTCAGGATGAGCCTTGATCCAGGAATCTGGAAACACCATGTGCGCGGTGGTCTGCAATGGATGCGCCAGTGGTTTGTAAGGGAAAAGGTCGCGATCCCTGATTTCAGTCGCTGAGAGTTCCGCTATAGCATCGAAGCTGGCAACTCCTTCCGGCAGTCTCGCCACGGGGCCTGCCATGATTGCTTTGCGCCCGCCGGACATCTGATGGTCTCCCATTGATTTTCCACTGAAATCAAAGCGGGAAGCCATGTAGTCGCGCACGTCCTTCATCAGCTCCGGCTTCTGCCTGGCATGGAATGAGACCCACTCGTCCCACGGCATGGGTAGCGCTGGCGTGGTAAATGAAGATCCTGCCTTGCCGCCGTATCGCCAGATATCAAAGGGAGTGCGCACTCCTTTGCCGCCGGGTGGATAGGGTGGAAGTCGATCGATAAAGTTTGGGCCCAGCCCGTAGTCAGATCGCTGGTAATCGTCTGCTCTGCCACCAGGGCTTTGCTTCAGGTAGAGAGGGTTGTCGGCATTTTCTGCTGCCGTCCATTCCTTCGTCGAGCTGGGGACGGTGGCTGGGGAATCAGTTTGAGCTGTCGCTGATCCGGCCAAGAGAGTAAGAATGAGGGGTAAGTACAGGGGTTTCATTGGGGCTTCGAAGAGAACGGATTTCAGCAGCGAATAAAAGGTTCAATCCATGAATGGCCCGTTTCGATGGATGAATCTGGTCTCCCGGTAGATGAATGGGACGTGCGGAGGGATGATGGATGCGCCGGCTCAATGCGAACTCAGTCAGTATAAACTGCCTCGTTGCTGTTCAGCAGCGCCAGGCAAAAATCGGCCAATCCGGCCTTGGCTCGATCTGAGTTGCGAGGGAGAGTGCCAGCGAGCAGTTCCAACTGGTTCTGCAAAAAACGCCTCGCGATTTCAAGCTCTTCCGGCTGGGGGAATCGATTGAGCACCCGTAGATAGAGTTCGGGCAGGCAGTCGGCGGGAACGGGATTCTTAGAGAGTAATAGCTCTGCGAGTTGCTGCGCCTGCTGTCGGGAGAACTCAGAATTGAACAATGTCAGGGCCTGCGGTGCGGTCGTGGAGACAAGGCGGCGTCCACAGCTCTCGTTCGTATCCGGGCGATCGAACACGTCGAACATGGGGAATCGCAGGTTTCGCCTTACGAAGAGGTAAAGGCTGCGGCGCGAGTGTTCATGCACGTCTTCGGTTACATTCCACTGATTCGTCAGGAGAGTCGATCGCACTTCCTTTGGCAAAGGCGGACGGACTCCCTGACCACCGGACTTCAGGTTCAGCTGTCCGCACGCCATGAGTGCAGCGTCGCGAATCGCTTCTCCACTGAGGCGATGGCGCTCCATCCGGGAGAAGAGTTTATTCTCTGGATCGGCGGTGAGTGTCTGCTGGAAATTGTCCGCATCCAGATGGCTGGCTTGTCGGTAGGTGCGTGACGTTACCAGCGTGCGGTGGATTGCTTTGAAGCCTGCGCCATCGCGTGCGAGTTCGAGGGCCAGCCAGTCGAGTAGTTCCGGGTGTGAAGGCTTCCCTCCGAGTTTGCCGAAATCGTTTGGAGTGTCGACAATGCCTCTGCCAAAGTGGTGCAGCCACAGTCGATTCGCCATCACGCGGAAGGGCAGGGGATTGCCACCATCCGTCAGCCAGTCGGCCAGAGCAGTGCGACGCATTGATGAGGTTGCTGTCGATGGTGGGGCTGGTACTTGCACTCGGGCATCGTTGAGGACTGTGAGGTAAGCGGGCTCAACGGGATCGCCTGGATGCCGAAAGTCACCGCGTTCGCACACGTGGCTGGAGGCTACTTGAACGCCCGGTTCACTTACAATCGATGGCAGTTGTTTACTCTTCTTTGGATCGACAACGGTGTTGTCAAAGAATGCTCGCAGGCTGTAAAAATCGTGAATGCTTACGGGATCTGACTTGTGATCGTGGCATTGCGCGCATCCAACGGACAGGCCAAGGAAAACCGCTCCGGTCGTCGACGTCATGTCATTCAGGAAGTTGTGTCTGCGTTCCTCCGGCAGATTGATATCGATCATGTCGGGGCCGGCCATGAGGAAGCCGGTCGCAGTCGCAGCGGGTGGTTGCATTTCATCTCCTGCAATCTGTGCGCGCACGAATTCGGCAAAGCTGATGTCGGCATTGAGGCTGTCCACGACCCAGTCTCTGTAGCGCCATGCCTCAGGGCGCTCGTGGTCGAATTCGAAGCCATCGCTTTCGGCAAAACGTGCGGCATCCAGCCAGTGCTGTGCCCAACGCTCGCCATAGCGCGGTGAGGCGAGCAGACGGTCTATCAGGCGCTCGTAGGCGTCCGGGGCATCGTCGTTCAGAAATGCCGTCACCTGCTCCGGAGTGGGCGGCAGGCCGGTAAGATCAAAGGTGACCCGGCGGAGAAGCGTTGCTTTGTCCGCCTCCGGGGTGAAGTTCAGCCCGGCGGCAGCAAGGCGTGCGAAGATGAATGCGTCCACAGGATTGGACAATGCTTCCTCGGCGGAGTTCTCAGGGATTTCGTGCTGCAGCAGCGGCTGGAACGCCCAGTGCTTTTCGGTGCCGGCTGCACCATCGCCCATTCCCAGTGTGACCAGTGCGCAAACAATGACCGTAGCGTATCTCATGACAGAATGCCCGTTACCACTCGTCCGGCCACATCTGTCAGCCGGTAGTCCCTGCCGTTGTGGAAAAAGGTCAGCTGCTCGTGATCGAACCCTAACAAGTGCAGAATCGTGGCGTGGAGGTCGTGGACGTGCACCTTATCAGTTTCCGCCCGCAGGCCGATAGAGTCGGTCGCCCCATAAGCCATCCCGCCTTTGACGCCTGCACCGGCGAGCACCACCGAGTATCCCCAGGGGTTGTGATCGCGTCCGGTTCCCTGTTCGCTCATCGGCATGCGGCCAAACTCACCGCCCCAGATTACAAGCGTGTCTTCCAGTAGTCCCCGGCTCTTCAGATCTCGCAGAAGTCCTGCCACCGGTTTGTCAGTGGCGCGGCAGTGGTAGCCGTGGTTCTCTTTCACATCCTTGTGCGCGTCCCAGCCATTGGTATCGCCTGAGTAAAGCTGCACAAAGCGCACGCCCCGCTCGACCATACGCCGCGCCAGAAGACAACGCGTTCCAAACTCGTCCGTGTCCTTTTGGCCAATCCCGTACAGATCGAGCGTTGCCTGTGTTTCGCCTTTCAGGTCGACGATCTCTGGTGCGGCCGTTTGCATTCGGAAGGCGAGTTCGTAGGAGCGGACGCGTGCCAGCAGTTCGTGGTTGAATTCGCGCTCGGCCGCATGGCGCGTGTTGAGCTGCTGCAGCAGGTCGAGGGTGTTGCGCTGACGGGTGGAGCTAACGTTGCCGTGGGGGAGCAAGTTGAGAATGGGACTGGTGCCGGATCGCATTGTCGTGCCCTGATAACTGGCTGGTAAAAATCCGCTGCCCCATGCCGGTGGCCCGCCTTTCAATCCTCCTTTTGGATCCGGCATCACGACAAAGGCAGGCATGTTGCGCGTCTCGGAGCCTAGGCCATAGGCCACCCAGCTGCCCAGGCTCGGTCTTCCCATCAGGATGGATCCGGTGTTCATCTGATAAACCGATTGCGGATGATTCACGCTGTCGCCATGGCAACTGCGCAGGACACAGAACTCATCGGCCACCGTCGCCATCTCCGGCAGGAAGTCGCTGATCTCGAGCCCTGATTGCCCGCGCGGCCGAAACGGCATCACCGGCGGAATGAGAGGATTTTTTGCGACCACCCTCCGCGTCATCACCGAGCCAAAACTGTCCGGCACTGGCTGGCCTGCGTAGCGGGTGAGATCAGGCTTTGGATCCCACAGATCCATATGGCTGGGGCCGCCGTGCATGAAAAGGTAGATCACTCGCTTCGCTTTCGGCAGAAAGTGCGGCCGCCTCGCCAGCGTCGGATCGATCGAATCCTGAGCCGCCGCACTGGCGACGGAGCCACTGCCTAACAATTGCGCCAACGCCATTCCACCGAGCCCACCGCCTGCGCGGAACAACAATTCGCGCCGTGTGCTGGTGGAGGGGAAATGGGCAGGCGTGTGCATTCACAGACCGTAACCACTTTTACCAATCATCTGCAATAGTCGAGTCCGGTCTGGAAATAATTGGATGTATCTCCAGAATTTTGTCGGTTTTCCCGCCCGAGCGGAGGGTTAGGGTAAACTACCGCACTTTCTTCAATGGATTCATCAGAACACAGGCTGCTCGAAGCCTTCAAACGCGATCAGAGCGAAGACGCTTTCCGCAGTTTGGTCGAACGCCATCTCAACATGGTTTACCACACCGCGTTGCGCTCCACCGGCGATGCGACCATCGCTGAAGATGTCAGTCAGCAAGTTTTTACCATTCTGGCGCGGAAGGCATCGCGATTGAAGTCCGGGTTTGGCCTGGGTGGCTGGCTGCATCGTGTGACCGTATACGAGTCCGCGAAGGCAATGCGTTCAGAGAACCGCCGAGCACTCAAAATGAAAGAGTACACTGAACGACTGTCGCTGAGCTCAGTGCAGGACAAGTTGCACGACAACATTCTTCCCTGGCTGGATGATGCGATCGACAGCCTGTCCGAGTCCGATCGACGGGTGATTATCCTGCGATTCTTTGACGGCCATCATTTTAAAGACATCGCGGCACTCATTGGGAAAAGTGAAGACGCCACCCAGAAGCAGGTATCCCGTGCGGTCGGCAAGATCGCGCGTCGACTTGAGCGCCATGGTTTAGAAGTGGGCACCGCAAGTCTTGGTTCCATGCTCTTGATCGAGGGATCAAAGGCTGCGCCGCCAGAGCTTCTTGGCGCGGTTGCTCATCACTCTCTGGCTGGGGTGCCCAGTCTCACTGTTTCAACAAACCTTCTACACACACTAACGACGATGACCAACACAAAGGCGATACTCGGCCTTGTCGCAGCAATCCTGGTGGCGATTCCGGTTACTCTACAATGGCGATCCCACGAGAACGAGGTGAAGCCCGACACTGGGGCGGGCGCCACGGGTGTTTCACCGCCCGAGCCATTGGCGGAGGTAGGCGTGGCGATCAATGATTCGACAATTGCGAATCGCAACGCAACATCCACGCTCGAGGACGATCCTACGATCGAGGCCAAAGCAATGGATATGACCAGATCGACCGGAAGTGGTCTGCGCAATGCTATCAAGCAGTTTGGACTGCAATACGGAGGCTATTCCGAGCTTTCGCGGCCACCACTCGCAACGGATGATTTCTTCGTATTCAGTGACGCAGAACTCATGGCAATTCTTCTTGGGCTAAACCGCGAGCGAAACCCACGCGGAATCGGATTTGGCGAATGGAGTTCTGGCAGTTCAAATGGTATCGTTTCCTCCCCTGGCAGTCCCATTGATGGTTCGTTGGTTGATTCATGGGGGAACCCGTTCATGATAAGTATAGATGGCAATGGTGATGGAATGATTCCTGACCCCGCTAACCCAGAGGCCACCCTCAAGCATTCGATTCTGGTTTACAGTTCTGGCCCCGATGGCGATTTTTCCACGTGGGAGATTAGTGTTCCAGCACGCGAGTGATTTCCCGAGAGTTTGAAAGTATATGCGGATCCTCACATATTTCTTTTCATTGACGATGACAACGCGGATGCGTCTTGTTGGGGTGGGTATTGGGATTTCGTATCTGTACGCGCTAAGCCTCTGGTCAGGGCTGAAAAGCGATGATCCGGTAGCGTCCGTGCTGCATGCGTCCCAGGCAACTAGCGATTCTCATGGTGCAGAGGGAGAGGTCGAAGTGGTTGTCGCAGATACAGGAGCTAGCAGTAGTCTCGGCGAGAATGGGGATAGCGGAACCGCTCATAATTTGTGGCAGCAGCTTGAGTTTGATCTCGATACTATCCGGTCGATGCCCGCACTCTGGATCGAGAACGACCTGGGATGGCAGGTATCGCCGGTCGTAGCTCGCCTGCTGAGACTAAGTGATCTTCAAATCACTGAATTGAACACTGTCTTGCGTAGGGAGGTTGAAACAGTGAGGGGATCTGTGAGTGAAAATGCTGAAAAGCGGAGCATTGATGGCATTGACTACACGGTGGTCACCCATGATCGTCGAGTCTATCAAGAGATTGAGACCTCGTTGAACTTCAACGTCGCTGCCATCGTTGGCGGTGTAAGAGGTGAGCTGCTCTTAAGTGCGATGTTAGACGATGACAATATGAAGATTCGAAAAATGGCAGGGGATTCGGCCCCAGACGAGATCTGGCTTCGAATTTCCGAAGACAGAACAACGATTGAGGTAATCGAAGCCGGGGACACATGGAGAAGTGGAGGGAGCTGCTCGGTTCTCTTCCCTCCCCATCCTCATCCTCTTCTAGTGAGATTGCGAGCGCTATACGGGCACGTAATCGATATCCCTAACGGCGAACCGTGAAATAGAATGAATCGATTGATACTAGCAGAAGTGGTGGTCTACACGATCTGTGTCTGCGTGACGATCAGTATGGATGACTCGCAGCCTCAGGAAAACGCAGTGTTGCGAGAATCTTTCACCGCTCGCCCGAAATCTGTAATCGACGTCAAGAGAGTGCCTCCGCAGCCGCAGGTAGACCCAGAGCGATTGCTGGAGGAGGCGTTCTTCGAGGAACTTGATCTTTCGACGACTAAGGAGATGAAGGGCTACGTGGATGACTGGATTGATGCCACAGTTGTCGGCGATATTGGTGCCTTTAGAGGAGATTCCGTTTCTCTGTCGCGATGGATGAAGGGGCAGTTGCAGCTCAATGCGAGCGAAGCGGAAGCGATGGAACGCTACCTGACGAACTACTATGAACGGGTGGTTGCGTTCGAATTACAACATTCAAAGACCGTTGTTCACGATGGCGAAATATCGATTGCCGTGCCTCGAATGATGCCCAACGAAGCTGCCCTGTTATCGGACTTAGAGACGCTGCTAGGGAAGAGGCGAGGATACGTTGCTTGTCGTGCATTTACGAGGCCAGGGCATCTCTTTGGATTTGGCGGTGGTCAGTCTCAAGAGCGTCTTAAGATCAGGCTTTCAACCGACTCCTCAAAGAAGGTGCAAGTTCAGATCGCCATGAGGGCTCGCAATAGGGAAGTCATCACACAGTCCTGGGTCGAGGGGGATCATCTCGCCACCGATGGCATGATAAAGGTGCTGGGACGCCGCTACGGTCACCTGTTGGGAAAAAATTCAGTTGGACTCACTCGATAGATGGATTGGCCTTTGTCCAGTAGGTCAACTTTTTGAAAGATGCCTCATCCTCATCAATGTCTTTCCACTGGAGGGTGCACTCAAGGTTCTCATTCTTCGCAAAACCCATTCTTGTCCAAAATTCATCCAGGGGGCGATAATCTGACGGACGCAGCGGATGGTTTGCTGGTCGGTCGACCGCGCAGAAGGTCATCCATTTTGCGCCAACTCGGTGGGCGTGCTGTTCGCGTCGGGCGAAGAATTCGTGTCCTGCGCCTGCACCGCGGAATGCAGGGAGAATGATGGATTCGCCGAAGTAGAGGATGGTCGCGATGTCGATCCCGGCATCTAGGAAGGGCTTCTGAAATTCCTCCGATTCGTCGACCATCGGAATGCAGGTGGTGGCGCCGACGAGTTGGCCATTCGCGTGCAGGAGGACGATGAGGCTGTCCTTTGATTCCGCATAGACTTTCAGGTATTCGCGCTCGTAGTCGAGGTCGCCATCGTAAAGATAGGGAAACTCGCAGAATACAGCGATGCGCAGGAGGCCGATAGCATCCCGGTAGGTATCGATTTCGGCCCCGCAGACTTCAAGGTATTCGAATTGCATGCTTGGTAGTTCACGGGGTGACGCCTTTTTTGAGGATGATGTT
>JAGROY010000310.1 GCA_020439995.1 Verrucomicrobiia bacterium | reverse complement strand
CCCATTAAATTCCCGGAAGAGCCTCCGCACCATTCCTGGAAGTATTTAGTCGAATTCGCAACACGCCCATCATTAGCAAATTACAGAACACAACTTAGCTAATAAAAACTAGAGAGAAAGCTTTAACATATGGAAATTATAGATATGTATAAGGGCTCATGCAGGATATTTCATCGCTCAAGTCTCATCATTCCTCCGATCCTAACACTGTTCTAGACCAGGTGGCGAAGAGCTGCCAAATCTTCAGTGTCGACCGTCTGCCCATCATTGCCGCCTTCTGCCACAAAATAGGCATTGGCCACATCATCAATGGCAGCATCAACACGTCATCATCGCGATGATACTCGATACCCTCTCAGGCCGCACACCACTTTTCCGACTCGGGTCGAGCAACGTAAAGGTACCTAAAGTTCCACAGCGGTTTTTAGAACTGCCGTAAAATGAGCGAGATGGGTAGAATCCCTCTCCCAAGAATCGTGGAACTGAAACGTCCCAATTCTTGGGGAACTGGTAATCCTGCTCTCCTGGGATCTCCCTGCCTGGACTTGTCCATGGCCTTCTGGCCCAGTCAAAACCGTCTCTCCGTCGATTTGAGGGGCATTTCGAGGATGTTCTCAACAAAAGGAGACTGCCGATGGAGTGTCGCCGCCCCCAACAGGGTCTATGGAACTTTAGGTACCTTTACGTTGCTCGACCCTAGTTCCGGACGAGAGAGTTGCGAGACGCCTCGAAGGCCACCAGAGGAATTGCGGACGTGGAGGAACTCCGATGTAATAGAATACCTAATTTTCTTACGTCAGAAGCTGTGGTTTTTCTGGAAATTGAGAACCTTCGTCGATGGGCGTCACAAGCAAACGGCTGAGACAATACACAATGGGATCATTCGAACTTCTTCACTAATTCCGAGAGCTCTGAATCGGAGAACAGATCGCTGCCACCTAGGGCAGCGGCGGCCTCTGCACGCATTTCGTTGGCCTTCCAAGCCTCAATGACAGTCTCTGCTGACTCGCGACGTCGGGCGGGCTCATCAATGACTGTCGCCCACGCCCAGGCGCTCTCGGGATCATCTAGCGCAATGATGTTGATCAGCTCCTGCGCGGCAATATCGCGGCCCGGACTGGCAGGCTGCCGGTGAAGCCATTCGGAAGTGGCATACGGGTCGTATCCTGCCCAGGCGGTTGCTATTCCGCCCATGGCAGCGTCCTTGGCTTGACCAGCAGGCAGATCCCTGAGCCACTTTAGCGCATTCCCGGCATCGCTTTGCGCCATCTGATTGGCAATCGATTCAGCAATTTCATAGTTTCTCGATCGTGCCGCGTCTTCAGCGCTTAGGCTACTTGCAAATGTGCTGTATAGTTCAGGAACCCTATCAGGGTCTCGGCTGGCGGCAGTCTCCACTATGCTAGCGAGAGCAGCCGAACGGTCGCTGCCTTCCAACGATGCGGCCCACTGCTCAGCGTCCTTTATGCTCCGGTTCGCAAAGAGTTCTGCCAGACTGCGAGTGATGTCCTCACGAGCTTCGCCATCCTCGATATTCGTTACGTAATCTTTGGCATTTTCTGGATTGCGGTATGCCCATGATTTTACAGCTGATGACAGCGCGGCGTTGCGCAATGCGATGTTCTCAAAGCTCTCGGCCCAGGCAGCTGCTTCCTGGGGATTCTCATTCGCCAAGTTCCAGGCAACCCCCGCCGCCAATCCCGGTTTCTGCGAGGTTGGTTGCAGCTGCTCAAAGAGCCCTTTAGCTATTGCCGTCGGTAATCGACCACCCATTTCATCAATCACCCGTAGCATCACTCTCTCCCGGATGGACGCCTGAGGAATCTGCTCTATCCACCCATTGAGGCGTTCTGGATCCTTGTAGGCTACTGTCCAGATACCGCTCTCGTAGATTTCCTTTGCGAGATTCGTCGGCATGGTCTTGGCCACATCCATCAGTTTTTCAGCCTGCTCTGTCGTTACGTCAAGGCTCAACGAGGAAAGTAGGCTCGATCGTATTGCGAAGGACGGTTGCTTCACCGCAAACTCCAGGGCTGCGTCAAAGTCTTGTCCTGCTAGCTGCCTTGCTATGGTCATGGTTACTGCTTCCCTGTGTTCGCCATTCCCATGCTCGACCAAGAGCATGGCTTCTTCGGGATCGGTTTCGGCGAGCAGGCAAAGCACTTCATTAACCGCGATTCGACGCTCGCCGGGATATTCCAACCCCCGACTCCATTCGAGTGCTGCATTGACATTCTGCGTCGCCCAGTTTTTGGCGATCATACTCAACGATCGATTTCTGGTATCACCCATTGGCAGTCTGAGCGCTGCCGTTGCGGCGGCGGTAGGATCAGTTGCAGCCCAGTCCATCATCAAGCCCGCAGTAGTAAACTCATCCGGTGTCTTGAGTTGCAATACGAATTCGAAAGCGCGCATAGGGTCGTTGATTCCCAATTGAGCGATGATGCCGGAATGAGCGTAGCGGCTCATCCTGGGCGACAGCTCATCAGCCCTAGCCCATGCATGATCTGGGTCTTCGTTTGCGAGATGCTTGAATGCAGTTTTGATGCCTTGCGAGCGCAACCGTTCATCGGACGAACCACGGGCTTCTTCAAGTAATCCATCAACATCAAGTTCTGCCCAGCGCTCCAAGAGAATTTGATCGAATACCCATCTGTTGGAGGTAAACCTCTTGTTCGTCTCTTTCAGAGCCGCTTTTACCTCTGGAACGCCCAATGAGGCCACGTAGCCGATCACTTGTGCCCGCGCCTCAAGCGATCCATTGTTGATTCGCCCCATCACTTCTTGGAGAGATTGTTGCGCCAACTCAGAGAACGATCTCTCGACATCCTCTGATGCCTTCCGAGACTCTGGAGCACGTTCAGTCCGGTTCGCTTCTTGTCCTCGTTTCGCAAGGAACCATCCTGCCCCAAACCAAAATGTGGAAGCTCCCAATAAGATCGTAACAGGAATCCATTTCATTCGCTTCAAGAATAGACTGTTGGCTGAACCCCACACAAAAGGGTGCGTCAGGAATTTGGGTTTGCGGCGGCTGCGTAATACTATGAGCTTACAAAAGCGGGAAACCGACTTCAGTGATTCTTGATGAGTCCTTTCAGATGTTCAACGTATGCGTCCGCTCCTCCTTCCTTATAACCGGTACGCTCAATGGTTCGATCGGAGCCAGCTTCTTTCCAAACTCGCCCCTCAAGCGTCGCCCCCATTAGAAACACAACAGGGACAATATTCGTAACGGCCTTCATATTTTTCATTATATTGGTTGTCGGGAAAGGCGTGCGAACGCACTTGCCGGAGTCTAATCAACGGCCACAGCATATGCAACATATTGTATCTGCACTCGATTTACCCGTTCGTCTCAAAGCGCAACTCATCGAGTGACTGCAATCCGAAGCGCTGTAAGAACTTCCCCGTCGTCACGAACTGCAAGCGTCCACCTTCCCCCACGAATTCCTCAACCAGTCCCGACTCGCGCAGGATGTTGCTGCTGGCAGCTTGTCCACATCGCCAAAAAGCAGATCGATTTCGGCTTGGCTGATCGGTTGTTTGAAGGCGATGCAGGATACCACCTCGAGCGCGGCCTGGCTCAGTTCCCCTGCCCTATGGCGCTCGTACTGTGTTCGGCAATAAATTCCCGCAGCCGAGCGTTTTCAATCCTGGTGGTTACGAGTTGAGCAGTGCCGTTGATCAGGCGAATTTGCAACCCTACCGCATCGAGCGTCGAGGACGACTCTAACAAAGCACTCACCAGCTCAAACGAAGTGAACGATCAAAGAACTCCCGCAACTTTCTCGCAGGGTTTCGATAGTGTAGCTCTTGCCGGTCGCGAGCAGGATCTGCACGACGGCGCGCACCGCGTGCCCGTTACTGGCCGCTTGCCCTCCCCGCCTTTTGCCTTTGCCTTTCAATATCCCCGCTGTGATCGCTGTTGTTGACGCCATTGGTTAGAAGTCAAATTCAAGTGCTTCCACCACTCCGCGCAGACGCGCTCGATCGATGTGCGTGTAGCGTGCCGTGGTTGCCATGCTGCGATGCCCGAGCAGCTCTTGTAGTTCGCGCAGATTGCGTCCCTTATCGTTGAGCAGCAGATTCGCTGCACTGTGCCGCAGTCCGTGCGCCGTGATGATCGGCACCCCTGCCGCTCGACAGGCCGTTGCCAGTCGCCGGTTGAACGCCTGGTTGCTGATCGGCGTGCCATCGCGTCCTGGAAAAACCAGTCCACTCTTCGCAAACTCCACCGCACCTTTGCGCAAACGCACACCGCGATAGCTTTCCAAAAAGCGGTGCCACTCCTGAAGCGACTCCGAAAGTCTCGGCACCAGGGGCGCGTCGCGAAATTTGCCACCCTTCACTTTGAGCCTGGCTACCGAAAACGTTCCGTCCTTTTCGCGAATGAGTTTCTCGTCGGGGAGGGTTGCCCACTCATGGAAGCGACACGCGGTGAAGAACAAGGCTTCAGCCAGGTGCGCCGCCAGATGGCCAAAGTAGTCGGAAGACGCCTCGCGTAGAACCAGCAGCACTTGCGCGGTTTGCTCGGCTTCAAGGAACTGCATTTCCGTCGCCTCCGCTCGAAAGCGTGGAGCCAGGCAATCGGAAAAAGGATTGGTCTGGTCGAGCAGTCGATACAAAAACGACAGCGCTGCCTTCACCTGCAGATGGTGCGAAGCCGAGCGCTTGCGCGTCATTTGCTGATACAGTTCCTTGGCTTTCTCACGCGATAGCGCTCCAGGATCGAGACTTTCAACCGCGCAATGGGTCAGCAATTCCGTCCAGGCGCGGCGGTAGGCGGCCAGCGTGGTCGAGGCCAGCTGCCGCTCTTTGGCGGCGGCAAGCAGTTGTTCCAGAAGCGTCGATGGATCGGCATTGGGCATCAGCTGCCAACGCTAGCCGCCCGGCGCTATTGCACAATAATAATTGATATTGTGCAATGCCTTAGAATT